>CAZQQZ010000001.1:0-96771 GCA_964595755.1 uncultured Candidatus Saccharibacteria bacterium
GTCTCGATAATCTTTTTGGGAAACCGCCTCAATACAGGGGGCGGGGCATAGTTTAATATCATAATAAAGACAGCCTCGATTAAGCTTTTTATATCGATTAAATTTAATCGTCGAACAATCTCTAAAACCAAAAACCTTTCTTAAATACCTTAATACCTCATTAACCGCCTCCCCTCTTGGGAAAGGGCCAAAGTGAAACGCTTTTTTATCAGTTGTATTTCTCGCCGATTCAATTTTCGGAAATTTTTCTTTATAAATCTTAATGTATTTGTATGATTTATCGTCTTTTAACTCAATGTTATATTTAGGCTTATATCTTTTAACTAAATCGGCCTCAAGCAAAAGCGCCTCGATTTCTGACTCTGTTTTAATAAAATCGAGAGACTTAGCCACCTCAACCATTTTCTTGGTTTTTGGTAGCAGTATTTGAGGGTCGGCAAAATAGGAACCAACCCGGTTTTTAAGGTTTTTTGCTTTACCAATATAAATTATTTCGGATTTATCATCCTTAAAGATGTAAACTCCTGGATTTTCGGGGATTTCCCGAGCCGGCTTAATCACAATGTTGATTGTAACACTAGAGAAGGATTGGTATTATAAAAGGCATGGGGAAATTACTTATAAAAATTATAACTATTGTTACGATTATACTTTTTATTCTTCCCCAAAAAGTCTTGGCTGAGGAGCCGAAGTTTAGCACCAGATTAGATATAACTTATGAGGTCTCCGAGGAAGGAGAAACAACCGTCAAAAGCGAGGGAAAGATTACCAACTTAACCAGCAATTTTCTTGTTAGTAAATATTTTCTAACGGTAAGCAACCTAGATATATACGACGTTTACGCAAAAGACGGTCAAGGAGATCTTAAGACAGAAACGGTTAGGGACGGAGAAAATGCAAAAATTGAGCTCGTTTTTAATGAAAAAGTGGTAGGAAAAAATAAGTCTTTAGAATTTTACTTGGAGTATAAAACCCTAATAACAGCCAAAAAAAACGGCCTAGTCTGGGATATCACTATCCCTAGAATGGATACCTCAAATGAAACGCTAAATTATGCTACAACATTAATCATTCCGGAAAGTGTCGGTCCAATGATGTTTTCTTCCCCAAAACCAGTTTCAAGCAACCTAAGCGAAGGAAAAATCGTATATTTTTTTGGCGAAAATACTTTAGATTCTGGTCTCTCCGCCGCCTTTGGAAAATATCAATTAATGAATTTTGACCTAAATTATAATTTAAATAACACCTCACCTTTCCCCAAAAAACAAGAGGTAGCCATCCCAAGCGATATTCGATCTCGCCAAGAAATTCTCATTAAAAGCATTTTCCCCAAACCAGTAAACGTTACCATCGATCTTGACGGTAACTATATCACGGAGTTTTTGCTTAAACCTTTTGAAAAAAAAGAAGTTAAAGTTACTGGCCAAGCAAAAATCTATAACCGTGAGGTAAATACCGCCCTTTCTGGAAAAATAAGTAAAATTCCGAAAAACTTTAGTTACCTAACCAAAGAAAATCTTTATTGGGAAGTCACCGATCCAGAAATTCAAAAAATCGCAACCGATATAACTCGCGCTGAAAAAACGGTCGCGGAGAAGGCTTTAGCAATTTACACCTACGTCGCTAATGAACTCAAATACGGTAGCGAGCGGTTGGCCAAAAACGATTTTGAACGATACGGCGCGAAAAATGCCCTCTCAAACAAAAGCGCGGCAATGTGTATGGAATATTCTGATCTTTTTATTACTTTATCTAGGGCAGCCGGCATTCCGGCAAGAGAGATTGACGGCTTTGCCCTGACTCAAAGCAAGAGCTTAATGCCTACGAACGAAAACGAAAAGCTGGATATTCTCCATTCCTGGGCAGAATTTTACGACCCGAATTTAGGCTGGGTCCAAATTGACCCCACCTGGGCTTCCACTTCTGGCTTAGATTTTTTTACGAAGCTAGATACCAACCATCTAGCTTTTGTAAGAAGAGGCGCGTCTCCTGACGAGCCTTTAATTCCCGGTTCACATATAGAGGGAGATACTCATCAAAAAGTTTTCGTATCTTTTTCTGATACGGAAGTGGAAAAAGAGCAAACGTATTTAATTTTGAAAGATTCCCGATTCCTAAATCGGAAAAACCTAAAAATCATTAACCCAAACAGCAGCACTTATTTCTCGCTTAAAATAAATAATAAATTGGTGGGCGATTTGCCTCCTTTCTCAAGTCTTTCGATTAATAAAAACGGGTTTCAAGAATTCCAGGTAAAATACGAGGATTTTGAAGGACGAGTAAAGACAGAGAAAGCGACGGCGATCATTCAAGAGAAAGGCGATTATTTAGTTCCTGGAATTATTTTTCTGATTGTTTTCGGAGCATCCTTCCTGTTTCTGACTCTTTTGATCGCAAAAGCTCGGGCAAAGTCCCTTCGAAAACAATTCGACCGCCCTTCTCTCCACCTTCCGGACCAAGATCGATAATGTAGTCCGCTTGCTTTATGACATCAAGATTATGTTCAATGACAATAACCGTATTTCCGCTTAAAACGAATCTACGAAGAACGTAAAGCAAATTCTCAAGATCGGCAAAATGTAAACCGGTCGTCGGTTCATCTAAAATATACAAGGTTTTTCCGGTCGCTTTTTTTGATAGCTCGGATGCCAATTTTATTCTTTGAGCCTCCCCGCCGGATAGCTGTGGAGCAGGTTGGCCTAGCTTAATATAACCAAGTCCAACATCTTGAAGAGTTTGTAATTTTTTCCGAATTTGAGGGATAGCATCAAAAAAGTTAAGGGCATCGTCAACGCTCATATCCAAAACATCTGCAATGTTTTTTCCTTTAAAATCAATATCAAGTACCTCTTGAGTATATCTTTTGCCCTTACAAAGGTCACAATCTACGTAAACATCGGGCAAAAATTGCATTTCGATTCTAATCTGACCATCCCCCTGGCACGCCTCACAACGACCGCCTTTTACATTAAAACTGAAACGACCAACTTTATAGCCACGAAGCTTCGCCTCTTTTGTCATGGCAAAGAGCTCTCTTATATGGTCAAAAACTTTTGTGTAGGTGGCCGGATTTGACCTTGGCGTTCTTCCAATCGGAGATTGATCGATATTGATCACTTTATCGATGTTTTCTACCCCCAAAATTCCATTGTTTTCACCAGGTTTTTCCTCTAGTTTTAATCCAAACTCAAACCTCAATTGGCGATAAAGAGTTTCATTAACTAAAGAAGACTTCCCAGATCCCGAAACACCAGTAACGCAAATAAGTTTTCCCAAAGGGAAGCTAGTATCAAGGTTTTTGAGGTTATTATGAGAACAGTTTAAAATTGAAAGAAACTTTCCCTCCGAGTAAGAATTAGTCCCATCAAGATGGAAATTTGACAAATTTAGATCATGGTAACTTTTTTCTAATTTTTTAAGGCTTTCTCCCACCTTAAGTTTTCCGGAAAGATATTTGCCCGTCAGAGAATTTGGACTAGCGATAATATCGGATAATTTTCCTTCCGCCACCACTTTTCCCCCATTTGCCCCCGCTCCAGGTCCAAAATCAACAATGTAATCCGCGCTTCTAATCGTTTGCTCGTCGTGCTCCACTACAATCACCGAATTACCAAGGTCTCTTAGCTTTTTTAAGGTATTGATAAGGCGGAACTGATCCCTGGCGTGCAAGCCGATGGAAGGCTCATCCAAAACATATAGAACCCCCGAAAGACCAGAGCCGATTTGCGAAGCTAAGCGAATTCTTTGGGCTTCTCCGCCAGCAAGAGAGGCGGAGGAACGCCCGATGGTTAGGTAATCTAACCCAACATCCAAAAGAAAGGTCAGCCGAGAAATAATTTCTCTCATAATTGGACCGGCCACAATAATCTCTTTTTCGGAAAATTTTGGCGAAGCTCCTTCTACAAAAGATTTTACCCAGGAAATTAAGTCTCCAATCGGAAGAAGCGAGATTTGATAAATGTTTTTGCCATCTAAGGTTACCGAAAGGGCCTCTGGTTTAAGTCTTGTGCCCTTACAAGCAGGACAGTCCTCTTTTATCATGTATCTACTTATCTCTTCACGTATATAGTCGGAATCGGTTTCTTTGTACCTTCTTTCCAAATTTGGAATTAAACCTTCATACTTTGTCTGGTAATTTTGCTCTTTTCCAAATCTATTTCTTGCCGTTATATTAAACACTTCCATTCCCGCCCCATATAAAATAACCTTTAAATCTTCCGGAGTTAATTTATAAATCGGAGTATTCAAGGAAAAAGTATGAACTTCCGCCACTTTCTCCAAAATCCTTTTTGTCCAAGTATCACCCTCAACAATTCCAGAAAAAGGAAATATTCCTCCCTCACTTATTGATAATTTTGGATTATAAAGAAGGTTCGGATCAACTTTAAGCTGAGTCCCAAGGCCGGTGCAGGTAGGACAAGCTCCATGAGGGGAGTTGAAGGAAAAAGACCTTGGTTCTAACTCTAGTAATGAAATTCCGCAAATCGGGCAAGCAAACTTCTCTGAATATAAGTACTCAACCAAATTTTTTGGTTTTTCTGGAAATTCCGCTTCCTCATCTTTTACTTCGGCAACAACGGCCATTCCTTCCCCAAGTTTAAGCGCTTGCTCTAATGATTGATTCAATCTGGATGATATAGTCTTAATCGTGTTCTCGTCGATGACCAATCTATCGACCAAAACATCAATCGTGTGCTTGTTTGTCTTAATTAGAAGGAAATCTTCATCAAGTGTCTTTATTTGACCATCAACTCTAACCCTAGTAAAAGCTTGCTTCTTAAGGTTTACAAATAGTTGATCAAAAGATCCTTTTCTGTCTTTTATCATTGGAGCAAGAATAAGAAGTCTTAGGCCTTTCTTTTTAAGAATCTTTTCTTCTTTAAATCTTTCTTCAGAAAAAGTCAGCACTTGGTTGGCTATTTGTTCAAGACTTTGTTTAGCGATTTCCCGACCGCATTTAGGACAATGCGGATGCCCGAGGCGAGCAAAAAGAAGCCTAAAATAATCGTAAATCTCTGTAATCGTACCGACGGTAGAGCGGGGGTTGTGAGAGGAAGTTTTCTGGTCAATTGCAATCGCAGGAGAAAGACCCTCAATCGACTCCACATCTGGTTTAGTAAGTACTCCCAAGAACTGACGGGCGTAAGAGGAAAGACTTTCAACATAACGCCGTTGTCCTTCAGCGTAGATTGTATCCATCGCAAGAGACGATTTACCCGACCCCGAAACACCGGTAAAAACTACCAGTTTATTTTTAGGTAAATCCAAGGAAACATCTTTTAAATTGTGCTCATTCGCATGGCGGATTGATAAAATATCTTTCATAGCAATCTGTTATTATAATCTATTTTTGGCCAAAATGATTGTTTGGATAAGTCAACAAAAAAGAGCACTTGGAAGTTTATCCCAAATGCTCTTCAAGACAAAACCCTGTTTAACGTCTTTTTGGTATTCGAATCAGTTTTGATTCTTTGACGAGACCCATAAAGGCAGGGTCGCTAGAAAACTCAGTCCTAAAACAAAGCCTCATCAAAATCCCCGCGAGCAAATTCTTTTCTTCAGGCTTCAAAAATCCATGGCAACATGCGCGCAGGACCTCTTTTATTAAAAGCGAGGTCCATGTGAATGTTCGGTTACTAAGTTGCAAACATAGCCCAAGCTGAGTCGCAGATATGCTAGCTTGAATTTCATTGGACGCAGACCCACAGTGACAATCATCCCCTGCGCAAGAGTTGATCTCATGCGACCCTTCTTCTGGCATTACCTCTCCCCCTTTTACAAATGGATGCAAGTGGTTCTCATGCAACCACCGCCCAGAGGCCCACATTTTCCACAACAACCACGAAGCTTATCGGAACGCGAAGGACAACTTACTGAAAAAAGAGGCGCCGGCTCTCCGTTTTCAGTACTAACAAGAGTGTATTTGCTGACCCCTCCACCAATAACTGGCATTGAACGCGACGATGTTGCCCCATTTGGTTTTCTGCTAGACAAAGTATCCTCCTTGAAGTAGTTTAAAAAGCACTGGCAGTATAACCTAATTACTACAAGATGTCAAGGCGGGTACGCGCCTCCTTAATCGCGTCCCGTATCTCCGCCGCCCTCTCGAAATCCAAAACTTCCGCCGCTTCTTTCATCTCCTTTTCCATTTTGGAAAGCAAAACTTCCCTATCTTTTGGGGGAAGATTCCGCGCTGACAAGTCCAAACTCTCGTCCTTAATAACCTCAATCAGAGCCTTTCGGATTGGTTTTGAAATTGTTTTTGGGGTAATCCCGTGTTCCAGATTATATTTTTCTTGATTTTTTCTTCGACGATTAACCTCATCAATTGCCCGCTTCATTGATCCCGTGATTTTATCGGCGTACATTACCACTTCCCCAGAAACATTTCTGGCGGCCCTTCCCATCACCTGAACCAACGAAGTTTGGGAGCGCAAAAAACCTTCTTTGTCTGCATCAAGTATGGCAACTAGCCCAACTTCAGGTAAATCAAGTCCCTCACGAAGTAAGTTAATTCCCACCAAAACGTCATATTCACCTTTACGAAGCTTATCTAAAACGTCTGATCTTTCAAGAGTTTTTACGTCAGAGTGAAGATATTGAACCAAAAGACCCTTTTCTGATAAATAAGCGGATAACTCCTCCGCCATTCTCTTAGTCAAGGTAGTCACTAAAACCCGCTCTTTATTGGCTGTTTTTGCCTTAATTCTCTCTATCAAATCTCCAATTTGGTTTTCTGATGGCAAAACCGTGATTTTTGGATCAAGTAATCCGGTAGGACGGACTAACTGCTCAATTACCCCACCCGCTTTTTCCACTTCCCAAGAATCAGGCGTCGCCGAAGTATAGATTGTCTGAGGCACGCGTTCTTCAAATTCTGAAAATGTAAGCGGTCTGTTGTCAACACAAGACGGAAGACGAAAACCATAGTCAACTAATGTCAGCTTACGCGCCCGATCCCCATTGTACATTCCCCGAACCTGTGGGACGGTCATATGAGACTCATCTATGACACACAACCAGTCATCGGTTTTCGGCCCGAAGAAATCAAGAAGAGTGAAAGGGGGATCACCGGGACCCCGCCCGTCAAAATAACGGGAATAGTTCTCAACTCCGCTACAGTAACCAACTTCCCGAATCATTTCGAGATCATACTTTGTCCGCTGTTCTACCCGATACGCCTCCATCGGTTTTTTAAGTTTTTTTAAATTTGTAACTTGCTTTTCTAAATCGACCTCAATCTGTTCAAGCGCCTTTTTAAAGTGTTCTTCCGAAGTCAAATAGTGTTTGGCGGGAAAAATCACGGCCGAGTTTAGCTTTCTTAAAAGTTTTCCGGAAACAGATTCTCTAGCCGAGATATCGGTTATTAAGCTACCAGTAAAATCTATCCGGATGATTTCTGTCGAATAAGATGGCCAAATTTCCAGGCTGTCACCCCGAAGCCTAAATTTACCCCTAGAAAAATCGTAATCTTCTCGCTCGTACCTTTCCTCAAAAAGTCTCTCGACAATATCCGACTGAGGTACTTTTTCACCAACGTTCAGGCGAACAGTCTGTTTGCTGTATTCAATTGGTGAGCCCAAGCCGTAAATACAAGAAACAGAAGCGACTACAATCACATCGCGTCTAGACATCAATGACGAAGTAGTAGATAACCTTAATTTATCAATCTCTTCATTAATATCAGCGTCTTTTTCAATGTAAGTATCTGTTTGCGGAATATAAGCCTCTGGCTGATAATAATCGTAATAAGAAACAAAATACTCAACCGCGTTCTCGGGGAAAAATTCCCTGAATTCTTGATAAAGCTGGGCGGCTAAGGTTTTGTTATGAGAAATAACTAGCGTCGGTTTTTGAACTTTTTCAATAACGTTTGCAATCGTAAAAGTTTTACCGCTTCCAGTCACTCCAAGAAGCACCTGATGTTGTTTCTTTTCTAGAACCCCAGAAACAAGCTTTTCTATCGCTTGTGGCTGATCGCCTGTAGGTTTGTAGTCAGAATGTAATTTGAACTGCATTTTCTTTCTTGCTTCATGCTTCAAACTTCTAGCTTCTAAACTCCCCATTGACATCTTCGGGTTTTCTTCGTATAAGTATATTATATAAAGATGCCACCGACAATATACAAAAAACAACGAGAGATACTTGATTTTATCTCACAATACATCCAATTGCACGGATACTCTCCCACTCTTAGGGAAATTGCAGAATCTAGTGGAGTTTCTTCTCTTGCGACAATCCACGAACACTTATCTTCTTTAGAGAACAAGGGTCTCTTAAAGCGCTTTACTGGCGCAGTGCGGGGAATGGAAATTACCGAACCCCTTGTTTCTTCTTCAATAACCAGTATGGAACTTCCCCTAGTCGGTCGAATCGCCGCCGGAAGGCCAATCGAGGCAATTGAAGATTTAACGGAAACAATTACCATCCCTCCTTCTATGGTTACCGGTAAAAAGAGGGCCTTTGCTCTCCAAGTTAGGGGCGATTCGATGATTGAGGCGGGAATTCTTGATGGTGACTATGTGATCATTGAACAAACCGAAACCGCAGAAAATGGTGAGATCGTGGTTGCGCTTCTGGATAATGAATTTGCTACCTTAAAGCGTTATTACAAAGAAAAAGATAGAATTAGACTAGAACCGGCTAATTCAACCATGAGTCCAATCTACGTGAGTAAGGTAAAAATCCAAGGAAAAGTCCGCGGGATTATTCGTAGGTATTCTTGAGTAACTTAAGCCTCTTGTAGACGACATAACCTAAAGCTGCTACCACCAAGATTAAAATCACTTTCTCGTATCTACCTAGCCAAACAGAAACTAAATTCCAATTTTCCCCCAAGATTCTTCCCAAAAAGGTAAGCAGGGCGCACCAAAAGCACGTCCCTATAACGGTAAGGAAAACAAACTCTCCCAACGGCATCTTTGCCAATCCCGCCGGGATGGAAACAATACTACGAAAAATCGGAATTATCCTAGCGGTTAAAACTGCAGGACGGCCATTTTTCTTAAAGAAAGCAATTGCTCCATCAAGATCAGATTCTTGTAAAAGCATGTACTTTCCATATTTTTTTATAAACCCGCGCACAATCTTTTCCCCACCGTAAAACCCAAAAGCGTAAAGAATAAGAGCGCCAAAAAGGCTTCCGAAAGTCCCGGATAAAATGACCAAATAGACATTAAATTTTCCGGAAACAGACAAGAACCCGGCAAAGGGCAAAATCGCTTCCGAAGGAATCGGGGGAAAAACATTTTCCAAAACCGTTACAAAAACAAGACCCGGATAGGATCCTGTTTCAATAATCTTTGATGTCCATTGAATTAGCGTATGTAATGTTTCCATATCAAATTTCGCTGTGTTTCTTCAAACCTTCCCAGTTTTTGTTTATATTATCCTGAATATATTTAATTGCAATCTCGTTTTTGATAAGGTTCTTAAATCTCCCCTGAATCTTTAAAAATTCCGTCACTGGCTTTGGATTTGGAATATCGACCGAAATATGGTACTCCCCGTTTTCCACTTCGTAAAGAGGCCAATATCTTGTTTCTACCGCCAAACGGGCCACTTCCATACTTTTTTCGGAATCAACTCGCCAGCCAACCGGACAGGTAGCCAGAACGTTAATAAACTTAGGTCCTCTAAAGGAAATTGCTTTTTTAACCTTTTCATGCAAATCAAGAATGTGGGAAACTGAAGCTTGAGCGACATAAGGAAGTCCGTGAGCAACAATTATCTCGGTCAGGGGCTTTTTAAAAGTAATCTTGCCATTCCCCGCTTCACCAAATAAACTTGTGGTTGTCTCTGCCCCAAAGGGGGTAGCGGAGGATCGCTGAACCCCGGTGTTCATATAAGCCTCGTTATCGTAACAAATATATAAAAAGTTGTGCCCTCGCTCGATTGCGCCAGACAAAGACTGAAGTCCAATGTCATATGTTCCCCCATCCCCTCCGAAAACAACAAAAACAGGGTCTTTTCCTCGCGCGTTCCATTTACCCGTTTTTTTAATATTTTCAAAGGCGGAGATTGCCCCGGAAATCGTCGCCGAAGCGTTCTCAAATGCGGAATGGATTAAAGGGACCTTCCAAGAAGACTCAGGAAAAATCGTGGTAGTCACCTCCATACAACCGGTTGCCAACGAAACAACAACTGGCGCATCAATGGAGCGAAGAACCGTTCTAATAATTTGAGGAAACCCACACCCAGAGCAACTCCTATGGCCTTGCGACAAACGAGAATCAATTTTAGATAATTCTATTAAAGTAGACATATTATGAGTCGTTTAATATTTCTGATACGTCGGAAAGACCAAAATTCGCTCCACCCAAACCGTAAACGTATGTTTTAACATCTTTTTGCTCTTTAAGAAGCCTCAAAGCGGCATACACCTCTTGCGTCAAAAATCCAGTTGCCCCGTAAGTAGGCGCTCTTTCAAGAACAATCACCTTTTGGTATTTCTTAAGAAGTTTAGCCAAACCTGAGTAATCAAAAGGACGATACGAAACAATTTTGATTAGAGAGTAACCCTTCTCCGGCTCGTTTTTTATATAATGTTTTATCGTACCCGCGGTCGAGCCCAAACAAACAATTGCGCTTTCCGATCCTTCGGTATGAAATTCTTCGATGGTTTTTATCATCCTGCCACTTATTTTAAAATACGCCTCTGATTCCAATCTGAAAGCTTCTAGTGCCAGATCGAAATCGTTAATCTGCGCCTTTTTAACCTCCATAAAATAATCAGGCAAAACCAAGGGCCCAATAGTTTTTGGCTCATTAAAATCGAGGGGGTTAATTTTCGAAGTATAGTTTCCCACAAACTTAGAAATCTTATCGTCAGGCAATGTTTCCAAAAGCTCAAGCGAGTGACTGGTAACAAACCCATCTTGAATAACCATTGCCGGAGTATTGATACTCTCTGCGACTTTAAGAGCAATAAAATTTAGATCATATACTTCTTGGGGATTTTCCGAGAAAAATTGAAGCCATCCAACTCCTGCAACATTCATCACATCGGAATGATCACAATGAATATTTATTGGGGCAGAAATTGCTCGGGCAGCAACGTTCATCAAAATCGGCAACCGAAGCCCAGAAGCAACGCTTAAAATTTCTGACATCAACATCAACCCTTGAGAGGAAGTCGCCGTCATCGCCCGAACTCCCATCACCGCCGCCCCAATAACGGCTGACATAGCGGAGTGCTCCGATTCGACCGGTAAAAACTCCGTGGTGACTTTTCCGGAAGCGACCAATTTGGCAAAACCCTCAATGATCGGGGTCTGTGGGGTTATTGGATAGGCGGCAAAAACCGCTGGATTTATTTGTCTTAGGGCCTCAACCGCCGCCTGCCCCCCTGTCATAGGAATTAGTCTTATAGGTATCATATGTCTTATTAGTCTAATCTTCTTTTACCATCTCAATTGCTTTTCTTGGACATTCATGCGCGCAAATACCACAACCCTTACAATAAGTGTAATCAATCCCAACCATTTTCCCATCCTTAAAAATAATCGCTTCTTCGGGGCAAAAGTGAAAACAAACGCCACAGTTTAAGCACTTTTCCTTGTTCCATTTCGGCCTCTGCCCTTGCCGCCAAGAACCAGTCTTGTTATCCTTTGAGTTTCCTCCGGGCGAAATTGTCGCCCCATTTTTTATTGATTCTTGAATAGTCATATTTTATTAACTTCCTCAAAACCTTGCCTGGCCGATAAATAATTTTTCTCGGTTATTTCTTTTCCCCAATGATTAGAATAACCCTTTTCAAGCACCTTTTTAAGATTTTCCAAAGTCCCGAAATCGGAAAGCTTAATCAACGCCCCAAGCATCACAATATTAGGAATGTTTTTGCCGATGAAATGCTCCGCAATTCCTGAGGCGTCTAGGGTGGTTAAGGACACGTTTTTAGTAAGGCAAAGGCTATTTCTAATTTCTTCTGGATTTTTGTCGGTGTTAACAATTATTTTCGAATTGAAAGACATCCCAGAAGCGACCGATTGATCACAAGCGAGAGTTTTATCCAAAACTACAACAAAGTCCGGAGATTCGACCGCACAATGAAGAAGTACTTCTTCATTTGAAACTCTTACATAAGTTCTAATCGGCGCGCCCCTACGCTCTGGTCCGTAATCTGGGAATGCTTGAACATAGTAATCACAACAAAGAGCCACTTCCGCAAATATTTGGGCTGCTGTTTTGGCTCCTTGTCCACCACGGGCGTGGAAACGAAAGCTTACAATTTCTTGCTGGGCAGAATTCATAGTATGATCCATATTGTATGGGAAACTTATACCTTATTGCAACCCCAATCGGAAATTTGGGGGATATTACTCTTCGCGCCCTCGAAACCTTAAAAAAGGTTGATTTAGTGCTTTGTGAAGATACTCGAAAAACTGGGTTTCTATTAAACCACTACCAAATCAGTAAACCACTTTTATCTTATTTTGAACATAACGAACTTAAAAGAATTCCAGAAGTACTGACAATGCTTGAGAAAGGAAAAGAAATCGCCCTGGTTTCCGATGCTGGAACCCCTTTAATATCTGACCCTGGTTTTAAATTAGTCCGGGAAACTCTTCAGGCAGGAGCGAATGTTATTCCTATTCCTGGCCCAAGTTCAGTTTTGGCCGCTCTAATTTCTTCCGGGTTTCCGACAGATAAATTTTTATTCCTCGGATATCTTCCAAGAACAAGTGGAAAAAAGGAAAAAGTAATTAGGGAAGTTCCAAAAGAGACTAGTGTGATTTTCTTCGAAAGCCCATTTCGCATAATTAATTCATTAGAAATGATTTATAAAGTATACGGAGACATCGAAATTTTTATCGGCCGGGAACTAACTAAAGTATACGAAGAAAAATCCCGTGGAACGGCCCTGTCCCTGATAGAAAAGTTTAAAAAATCAAAGCCTCGAGGAGAATTCGTGGCAATCTTCAATATCTCTAAAGAATTACCCGAAAATCAAGGGCAATAACTTTATCCTTTTCAATAATGAGGGGGTTTATCTCAATCTCCTTCACCAAATCAGATTTGTCTACCAAAGAACCAAGTTTATAAACCACTTCAACAGCGGAGGGAATATCCATCGAAGATTCTCCACGGAAGCCTCTAAGAATTGGACGTATCTTTAGTTCGTTAAACATCTGGAAAATCGTTTCCTTTACGCCATCAAAATGACGAAGAGAGATATCTTTAAAAATATCAACATATTTTCCTCCCATCCCGCAAGTAATTAGCGTTCCAAAAATTGGGTCCTTTTTTGCTCCTACAATTAGTTCAAAACCACCACTAACCATTTCCGACACGTCAACTCCCTCAATTATCGCGTGAGAGTCATATCTTCCTGCGTCTTGCATTAATCGATTAAAAGACTTTTTAAATTCCAGTTCGTTTTTAATATCTAGCTTTACCCCACCCGCTTCGGTCTTGTGAATAATATTTTTAGAAACAATTTTTAAAACAACCGGAAATCCAATCTTTTTGGCAGAGTTTAAAGCATCTTTATACTCTTCAGAGAAAAAGGATTTAGGACGATTAATACTTAATTTATCTAGAAGTTCGGCTAACTCAAAAGAATAAAGGGTGTTTCGCTTTTCCATAGCCACGTTTTCTAATAAATTATTGATTTCTTTATACGGTAGCTTTGCTAAAACCTTACTCTTACTAACTAGATTTTTTTCTTTATTTAACTTCGAAATATCAGAAAAAACCGATTCAACGCTTTGGTAAAAAGGATATTTTTGGTTTCTAAAGTGCGATTCAATATCACGCGCTCCAATGAAACAAAAAATAAAGTTTTTGCGGGCTTTTTTAAATTTGGAAGCAACTCGCAAAAGGTATTTAGATAGTTTTCTATTATCCAATATCGCCGTTTGACAACAAAGGCAAACGAGGATTTTTATTTTTGGATCTTTTAGAGAAGCTTCCAAAATTTTCAGGTAATCCTCCGCCAACGCCTGACCGGTTATGTCAATCGGATTTTTGACAGATCCAAAAGAAGGTATAAACGCTCCGTATTTATTTTTGAGGTAATTTAAATCAGAGAATAAAGGAACATTAAATTTTTCTGCAGAGTCAGAAGCCAAAACCCCAACTCCACCGCCATTTGTAACTATCAAAGTTTCACTCTTTTTTACATCTCCGGCAAGGGAATGCAAATTTAAAAGAGAGAAAGCCTGATTTAAATCCGTAACTCTAATCGCCCCCGCTCGAGAAATAAGGCTATCAAAAACAATGTCTTCTCCAGCTAAAGACCCTGTGTGGGAAAACGCCGCCGCTGCGCCGCGAACACTGCTTCCCGATTTAATAATTAAAACAAGTTTTTTTCCGGCAACTTTTGAAAGAGTTCTAAAGAATCTCTCACCATCGGTTACTCCCTCAATATAAATAAAAATCTCCTTTGCTGTCTTATCTTTACCAAAGTATTCAAGAAAATCAGATTCATCTAAATCAGCTTTATTCCCTAAAGAAACCATGGCAGAGAGTCCAAAACTCTCGGAAACTGATTTTGCCATCAATGAAAGTCCAAGAGCCCCACTTTGAGAAATCATCGCCACAGATCCTCTTGAGACACAAGAACCGGAAAAAGTGGCGTTAAGGTATGATTTTGCCGAAAATATTCCAAATATATTAGGCCCCAAAAGACGAATCCCCGATTCTTTGGCAAAATTCTTAATCTTCTCCTCCTCTTCTTTATTTCCAATTTCAGAAAAACCGGATGAGATAATTAACACAAAGGGAATTTTCTTAATCGCGCAATCTTTTAAAACGTCAAAAACGACTAATGCGGGTACACTAATCACGCAAACATCAATCTGACTATTAACCTCGGTCAACCGAGCAAAAACTTTTTTACCGAGAATAATTCCTTTTTTTGGGTTTACCGGGTAAATATTTCCGGAGTAACCGCCCTCTATAATATTTTTTAAAATTGTATGGCCGATCTTACTTGGATCGGAAGAAGCACCAACTACCGCAAGTCCGCGGGGGTTGAATAGATAATATAAATCTTTCGGAAGAGTACTCTCTTGAAATTTCATTAAATCTTAAATTTTTGAAAGAAGCCCTTTTTGCGCTCCCCAAAATGAAATAACACTAGCGGAGTTCTGACAACCAAAATCTAATGATTCTTTTAATGTTTTTCCTTTTAAAATACCGGCGGTTAGTCCTACAGAAAATGCGTCTCCCGCGCCAGTGGTATCAACTATTTTTTTAACTAAAGAGGCGGGATTATAAGTATATTTTCTACCATCAAAGGCAACAACCCCATCCTCATCCTCGGTAATCACGGAAATTTTTGCTCCCGCCGCGCAAAAAACGGCGAGCAGTGCGCGAATCGTTTTTTGGTCTCGAGAGTAATCAATTTTTGCTAGACGACAGGCTTCATAGATGTTGAGAATGAGTATATCTGCTTTGCTAATAACCGGAATTAACCTGTCGAAACCAAGATCAAGTTGATTTTGACCGGGAACGAAAACCAGCTTGGCTTTTTGCTTCCTTGCAATATTTGAAATTTTATAAGAGAGCCCTTCGGTAGATGAAGCAATATCGGTAAGATAAAGAAGTTTAGCGCGAGTAAGAGAATTCAAATTAAAAGGAGTTCCCAAAAGATCGTCGTTTTCCCCCCGATACATACATATTGAATGTCCTCCATTTTTATCTGCCAAAACAACCGAGTAAGAGGTCTTACTTTCCCTGTTGATTGTTAAAAATTCAAGACTAACTTTTTCCGATCTTAATCTTCGGGCGACCTCTTCTCCGTTCTGATCCGCCCCAACAATTCCCCAAAAGGCTGTCTTAAAACCTAAACGCGAGAAGCCGACCGCGGAATTACAGGCGCCCCCGCCAATTTCCATAAATATCTCCTCAGCAATTACCTTCTCCCCCCAAGGAAGGAGCAAATTTCCGCTCTGCTGTTCATATCTAGAGGAAACGAGAAAAACATCTCGTGTCGCTCCTCCAATTGTCAAAATATCATACATAGGCAGGTTAAATATCTACTCTAGTTTAATATCGTGGTAGAATAAATTCAATGACGAAAACATCATCTCTTAATTCGGCAAATGATTCAATCCTTAACCCCGGTAAAACTGAAAAACCGCTCCCAAAGTCTGCTAACTGCGGCAAGCCGACTCTTTTCCTTTCCCGACATGGTGAAAGCGAATATAATCGACTAAAGCTCTTCTGCGGGGTTTTCGATTCTCCGCTTTCGGAAAAAGGTCGGAAAGACGCCGTAAAACAAGCAGAGATGCTGAAGGATTTAGAAATCGATCTGGGAATCTCAAACGACTTACAAAGATCTCTAAATACTCTAAAAGAGATTTTAAAATATCATCCTGAAACCAGGCTTGAAATTACCCCGCTTCTTAGAGAAAGGGATTACGGCGACTTAACCGGAAAAAGTAAGGCCGTAGCGATGAAGAAAGACCCGGAACTCACCCTGAAATTTAGAAGAAGCTGGGATTTCCCCCCTCCAAACGGAGAGAGCCTAAAAATGGTCTGGGATAATAGAATTGAGCCCTTTTGCCAAAATCTAGAGAAAAGAATGCGAAAAGAGAAAATGAATGTGGTGGTTTGTTGCACAAACAATACAATGAGATTGATCAGAATGTATTTTGAAAAACTAACTCTAGAACAAATGTTGGAACTAGAAAATCCCTTTGACGATTACGCTAGTTACTCTTTATAGTTCACAGTTCACCTCCACCGGTAATAATCTCTACTTCAAAGTTCTCTTTCGGAAACTCGTCAGAAACCACAACTTCGGAAAACCTTTTCTCAAGAACGGCGACCGCTGATTTTTTATCCTCCGGGGAAACCACTTTTGAAAAAAAGACTACTGTCGTCGTTTGGTCAAAATCGTCATAATTTTTCGCGTCAATTGATGTAAAACCATCTCCCTCGAAATCGCTTTTAACACTGGCCGACTGACCAACCACCCCCGTGCCATTTTCAATCAGCACTCTTAACTCTTCTTTTTTCACAAAAACTGACTCGTCGGAGGAGGAACTCGCTTCTGAGAGAGTTGAGGACGGGCTCGCGATATTTTCGATCACCGCGGGGGCCGTCGGTTTATCTTCAGTTTTTTTGGGGGGGGCCTTTTTTACTAAAATAAGAACCCCACCACCGATTAATAAAATAAAAAACACCCCGAAACCCATCAGAAATACCCGGTTTTTCGAGGAGGCAAAAACTACTTCTTTTCTATCGGAAAGCATAAAATCGGTATTCCTGTGGTCACTTTTGAGATTTTTTATGACAAAGTGGATTGCTTGAGGTTCAATTTTCTGATCAAGATTGTAGTGCAAACTTACCCAAGGAAAAACCCCTCTTGGATTCAACATAATCTCATGACATATCGCAACGATGTTTCTGAACACCTCCGTTTTGGTAATAATAACTTTGAAAATTTCTTTAGCAACAGGAATAATCACTTTTTCAGTTTCGGGAGCTTTATAGGAAAGGTTCTTTAGAATGTTTTCAAGTTGGATGGATAATTCATCAGAGTTGCGCGCCCAAACATCTTCCTTGATCGTAAGGTTTTCCGATAGGACGATGTATAAATCCGTTCCCTGCTTAAGATATTTTTTCAAAAAATCCCGAACTAGAAAATGAAACCTTTCCTCGTCAATAATAGTTTTGTCTTTAACAACATAATCGGGAATTTCCAAAACCTGCCCCTCTTTTTCAGTTACAAGGGAAATGGTTTTAAGGTCAATTATTAAAAGGGCTTCTTCTTTGCTAAAAATCATATTTTTGCAAATTGGACTTTATGAGATTTGTGATTGAATTTCAAGAAGTCGATTATACTTGGCCACCCTCTCGCCCCGTCTAACCGCCCCAAACTTGGTGTAATCCGCTTGAATTCCAACCGCAAGATCTGCAATAAAGTCATCATTCGTCTCAATTCCGCGGTGAGAAACTACAATCTTCATATTATTTCTTTTCGCTTCGCGCGCAAAATCCAAGGTTTCAGAAACGGTTCCAATCTGGTTAGGTTTGACAATTACCCCAGTCGCCGATTTCTCTTTAACGATCCTTGCCAATCTTTTAACATTAGTCACTGATAAATCATCAGCAATAACGGTAACCCGATCAGAATATTTTTTAGTAAATTCAACCCATTCTCGCCACTCTTCCTCACCATAAGGATCTTCCACCGTTTGAATTGGGTATTTTTCAACTAGAGACTCAAGCGACTCTGATTTAGTTTCTTTGTGAGTAAAAGCAACATCTAAAGCGATTGGGTTTTTAGAAATTTTGACCAAAACATCGAGCGCTTGCTTATCTGTTAAATCTGGACAAAAAGCACCTTCTTTTCCAACATTTATTGATTGACCATTTTCCTCTAAATACACTTCTAATCTTTTACTTGAATTTACCGCCTCATCAACAGTATCAAAAATCTGCATAAACTCCTGCATTTTTAGGCGACCGGAGCCGTGCTTGCCTCCCTCGAACATCAAAACCATCATTTTTGGCATTTTGAAATTCTGATTTGTAATCTCTTTATTAAATAGTGTATCTATGTATCGATACAATGGAAGTTGGTGTGACTGCGCCAAAGCTCTTAAACATGCAATTGATACAGACAGTATCGCGTTCGCTCCAAATTTAGCCTTATCTGGCGTTCCATCAATAAACAGTAATTCTCGATCCAAATCCTTAAGTTCAGCTACCTCAAACCCGATAAGGTCTTTTGCTAATATCTCATTAATATTTAAAACCGCGTCCTCCGCTTTAACGATAACTGCTTCGGAAGATCCATAGGATATTCCCGCCGGAATAGAGGCAACTCCGACAAAACCACCATCTAATTTAAGAGTCGTCTCTAAGGTGTAAGAACCTGCGGAATTAACAATCTTTCGTGCGTAAATGTTTTTTATTTTCAAGGTTTTATTCGTTAATCATAAATCTTAAATCATCTTTTCTTATCCAAAACAATTTCCTTTTCCACTTCATAGACTGTTAATCTAACCGAATCAATCACGTCTGGGTTAACAGAAACGGAAGTAATTCCCCACTTTACCAAATCTTTAACTATTTCCGGATATTCAGACGGAGCTTGACCACAGATCGAACAAGTAACCTTATTTTTCTTGCAAGTTTTTATAGTAGTTTCAAGGAGGGTCATTACCGCTTTATTACGCTCATCAAAAGATTTTGCCAATTTAGGATTATCCCGATCAACCCCGAGGGTTAACATGGTAAGGTCATTTGAGCCAATCGAAACTCCATCAACCCCAACGGCGAGAAAATCTTCGAGAAGAATAACGTTGGCAGGAATCTCAACCATTAACCAAAACTGAAAATTGGAACTTCTTCTAAGGCCTGACGCGGAAACAAACTTCTTGACTTCCAGCAAATCCTCGACCGTCCGGGCAAAAGGAATCATCAAATTAAGATTTTTGTAACCCATTTTATTCCTAACATATTTTATTGCCTCAAGCTCCATATTAAAAACCTCGGGATCGGAAACGTAACGGGAAGCCCCTCTAAACCCAATTAAGGGATTTTCCTCAAACCCCTCAAATTCCGCTCCGCCCTTAAGATTTCGGTACTCATTCGTTTTAAAATCAGTTGCCCGATATACAACCGGTCTTGGGCTAAATGCTTTGGCAAAAGTAAGCATCCCATCAGCCAACTTTTGAATAAACTCTTTTTTCTTGCCTTTTTTGATCATTGCCCTTGGGTGCTCTCCGATTTCCGCAATCATAAACTCCGCCCGCAGAAGCCCAACCCCATCAACATTTCTTTTGGACATTTCCTCCGCCAAAGAAGCGTCTCCCAAATTTACATATACTTTAGTCGCAGTTCTTAGGTGAGTACTATCAATTTTTGGGGCGGGACGAAGATCGAGTTTTCCTTCGTAAACTTTGCCGGCAGAACCATCAACGGTAATAATTTCCCCATCCTTAAGCATTTTCGTCGCCTGATCAGTTCCCACAATACAAGGAATTCCAATTTCTCGGGAAACTATTGCCGCATGAGAGGTTACTCCCCCATCATCGGTCACAATCGCGACCGCTCGTCGCATTGCCGGCACATAGTCAGGATCAGTCATTCCGGTCACCAAGACATCTCCATTTTTAACTTTAGCAATTTCTTTTGGGTTAAGAATTATTTTAACCGGACCGATCGCTGCTCCAGGACAAGCGCCCAACCCATCTAAAATCGCTCTTTTTCCTTCTGCCTCTCTAAGAAGCATTTGCTGTTTGGAAATCAAGGTGGTAACCGGGCGGGTTTGAACAATGTAAAGTTTGCCATTATCAAGACACCATTCGATATCTTGAGGCTTACCGTAGTGTTTTTCAATTCTAACCGCGATTTCCGCAAGAGCCTTGATGTAACGGTCAGAAAGTTTCTGCTCCTCCTGAAAAGCCTTAGAAACAGGAATCTTACCCGTCTCATGAGCTTGCCAAGTCTGCTTGGCAATAAATTTATCTTCAATCACAAAGGTCTCCTTGTTTACAAGATAAGAGTCGGGTGTTAAGGAGCCAGAAACAACTGCCTCTCCCAACCCATAAGCGCCTTCAATAGAGATTTTTGATTGGTCGTTTGAAAGGGGATCGACCGTAAACATTACTCCGGAAACTTCGGAATCAACCATTAGTTGAACCACAACCGCTAAACCGACTTTCTTATCCGCAAATCCCTGATCCATTCGATAAAAAATCGCCCTCGGCTCGTAAAGAGAGGCCCAACAACCTTTTATCGCTTTCATAAGCTCTTCTTCCCCAAGAATATTTACAAGTGTTCGTTGTTGACCGGCGAAAGAAGCTTCCGGAAGATCCTCAGCGGTGGCAGAAGAACGGACGGCTACCTTACGATCATGTGAACCACAAAGTTCGTGATATTGAGAAATCGCCTCAACTGTAATTTTGTCGGGAATTTTTGCTGCCATTAAGGCTCTTTTAATATTCTCGGAGGCTTTAAAAATCTTCTGGGTCTGATCAAGTGAAACACCCCTAAGTTCTGCCTTAATCTTGGCAGTAAGACTTCCTTCATCAATAAATTCAAAAAAGGCGCCGGAAGTTAGAACAAATCCGGGAGGAACGGGGGCTTTGATTTCAGAAAAGAGTTCACCTAAATTAGCGCCTTTTCCTCCGACCAAAGGGATATCTTCTTTTCTAATTTCTGAAAATTTAAGGGCAGTTTTCATATTGGGCAGACTCAAAAACCTAATATTTTTAATTTATTTATAACAACACTTTTTACCGATTCTTCAGATAAGGCTAGCAAATCATAAGGCTTAACCAAATCTTCATCTGAAGAAAGCTTTTTTCTAATCGCTTCTAGCCAACTAAAGCGTAATTCTGTATTAAAATTAACCTTCCTGATTCCTAATTTTACGGCCTCTTTAATCTCTTCATCGGTCTTTTTGGAGCAGCCGTGAAGCACCAAAGGAACCATCGTGGTCTCCGCCACATTTGCCAAAGAATCAATCTCGACGAAATTATGAATCTCTGGAGCTAATAAATCAATCCCCGACTTTTCAGTATACTCGCTCGCGCGATCAAAATATTCTAAATTCGCCTCAATTAACAAGGTCGGGTGCGTTTTTTTGAATCTCAAAATTTGACTAATTGAGTCCTCAAAAGAGCTTCCTTCAAGATCAAGCATCACGGAAGAATAACCAAACGCCCCTAAATCAACATTATCAACCGACTCAAGATCCTTCAGATGATCTAACTGAAGAGAGACGGAAGTATTAAAAGAATTTCCGTAGTGCCTTGCGACTGCGCCGGCAATTTCATATGCCAGAAACTCTGCCTCCTTCTCCGAAGTTTGGAGGATAACCGGGGCATTCAATTCCGCGCAAGCGGAAACGATTGCCCGCGCCACTTCGGGGGTAGAAAAATTAAAAGCGGGTACAAGCTTATTAGAATTGATTATTTCCCTTGTTGTAGTGAACATTATCTAAAAAAATAACCCTTCCGTCCTCTTCGACGACGTACTTAGCAAACCCCCTCATTTTCTTTATAGGATCATAATTGTGGCCCGCCAAAGGAGATTCTTTATCTTCGGTGATAAAAAAATCGTCGGTTGGGTTAACAATGGCATGCCCATAACCCTCAGGAACGATAAACGCATCTCCACAAGACAATTCTATCGCTTTAAAATCAATATCTGCCCCGGAATTAGAAGGTTCTTTTTGGATAAGTAACAAACCTGTTCCGTAAAGAACGCGATAACTTTCTGTCTCTCCGTGCAGATGGTAATGACCATGAGTTTTATGAAATTCCCGACCAATTTTACCTGGGAAAAGAGCGGTAACATTCGATTTTTTCCCACGGAAAACGACATAAACTAGATCCGTAGAAGCCTCGGGCTTTTCCCAAACATCCTTCATATCAACCACTTTTCTGAATATGCAGTTCTCGTTTGTCATAAGTATTTTTCCACCTCTCCCATCATAATATCACGAACCTTTTTTAAATCTAAGTCTGACTTTGCCCATGCAAAAACTTCAAGGTAGGGCATCGTGTCAGAATTTCTAACTAATCCCCAAGCGTCGTTAAAGCCGTCAAATTTTATCCGTGCGTCTCCCTCTAAATCCTGAACATAGTTTTTTTCGGAAAGAGCGTCAGAAACCGCTTTTTCGACTATAAACTTTTTGTCATCCGGGAAAGAAACTAAAATTTCCCCCGTTGATCGAAAAAAAGGCACGTCACACATAAATTGGGAAAGAGGAACATTAAGATCAGAAAGAATTCGCACAAATCTTCCCGCCGCGTATAGCGCATCATCAAAGCCAAAGTAACCATCGGAAAAGAACATGTGCCCTTTATACTCACCGGCAAAAGGGGCCTCCAAAAGTTCTAACTTTTTGGCAACTGTCCCATGACCGGTGGCCACAAGATGCGGTACTCCGCCATGGGCAACAATATCTTCCTCAACCGCAGGGGAGCATTGAGAGTTAAATATTATTTTAGCACCCGGTCTCCTTTTTAGAATATCTCGCGCGAAAAACATCACCAACCCGTCTCCCCAAAGAGTAAATCCTTTATCGTCCACTATATTTACCCGATCCATATCCCCATCAAAAGCAATTCCCAAATCTGCCTTCTCTTGAACCACTCTTACGCATATTTCCACCATATTTTTCCCGGCTGATGGGTCCGGTTCATGATTTGGAAAAGTGCCATCCAATCGCGAGTGTATATCTATTACATCACAGCCTAAAGATCTGAAAAGCTCCGGGCCAAAAAGCCCTCCCACGCCATTACCAGAATCGATCACGACTTTAATTTTTTTGGTATTTTCCTTCGGGAAAAAAGATGACAAAGACTTACAAATTGAGTCTAGGTATGGCTTTTTAAGATCTTGTAGGACAATTTTTCCAAAACCGGAAGAGAACTTTGCAGAATCTAAAATTGCCTTGATTTCTTTTAACTCCGTATCCGGAATAGTCGTCTTGCCGTCGTAGCAAAGTTTAAGTCCATTCCATTCCGCTGGGTTATGAGAAGCGGTAATTTCGGCCGCCGCCTTAATTTTTAAAAACTGTCTAGAAAAATAAATTAAAGGAGTACTCACAACTCCGAGGTCGATGACATCTAATCCAACCGAGAGAATCCCTTTAGTAAAAGCTTCGAAAATCTTTTCTGAAGAAAGACGATTATCTTGGCCAACAATAATCTTATTCTCGCCTTTATCTCTTAACCAGGTAGCAAAAGCGGCGCCAATGCCAAAAGCATCTTTCGCCTCCCAGTCCTGTCCCCATATACCACGAATGTCGTGTTTTCTGAATATGAATGGATTCACTTTTTCTTTTTCTGATAATTTGAAAGCGCGTCGTGAATCGCTTCTTCCGCCAAAATCGAACAATGAATTTTCGCTTTTGGTATCCCTCCAAGAGCTTCAACAACATCAGTATTCTTGACCTTAATAGCATCAGAAAGGGATTTTCCCTTAACCAAATCGGTAACTACCGAGGAGGTGGCAATCGCCGCCCCGCAACCTAAAGTTTTAAACTTAACATCTTCTATAAACTCCTCCTCCTTACCCTTAACCGTTCGCTTAGCAATTTTTAGCATCATTTTCATGACATCCCCACAAACCGGATTTCCAACCACCGCCTCTGCATCTGGATCTTCCATATCCCCCATATTATGAGGAGAATAAAAGTGCTTCATTACCTGATCGTTATAAGTTAAAGTTGATGTATCAGTCATAATTATAAAACAGGACTCATTTCTCTAAGTTTTTCTACTAAGTCGGGAAGGGTTTTAATGACATAATCAACCTCCTCGCGAGTAGAATATTTCCCAAGAGACATCCTAATAGATCCGTGGGACCACGCCGGATTTATTCCCATCGCCGTTAGAACATGCGAAGGTGCCAAAGACTTAGAGGAACAAGCAGAGCCGGTAGATACGAAAATTCCTTCTTTATCCAAAAGCAAAAGGAGGGCTTCACCCTCGATCCCCTCAAAAACAAAGCTGGCGATGTGGGGGAGCCGATTCTCTGGGTGCCCCGTCAAATGAGAGCTCTTAACATTTTTTAGCACTCCAGTAATTAAGCGATCTCTAAGTTTTGTTAGAGCCTTCAAATTTGCCAATCTTTCTTTTTGGGAAATTTCAACCGCCTTTCCAAAACCGACGATACCGGCAACATTCTCCGTACCAGATCGAACCCCTTTTTCTTGGCCCCCGCCATCAATCAAGCGAGAAAATTTTGCCGTTTCTCTCGCATACAACGCCCCTACCCCCTTTGGACCGTATATTTTATGGGCAGAAAGAGATAGAAAATCAACCCCAAGAAAATCAACATTACAGTTTAAATAGTTAAAAGCTTGAACCGCGTCGGTGTGAAGGTACAAAGGTAAATCACCATCTTTTCTTTTTCCCCGCACGATTTTAACCATCGAACTTAGGGTTGCAATCGGTTCAATCGCCCCAACTTCATTATTTCCTAACATACAAGAAATCAAAACGGTACTCGGCTCTATTTGAGTAAATATTCTTTTAGGGTCAATCTCCCCCGCTTTATTAGCTCCCGCGTAAATAATTTTAACTCCACGAACCCCAAGCTCCTTAGCGGTATTAATAACAGAAGGGTGTTCCACCTCAGAGACAATAATACTAATTTTCTTTCCTTCCTTTAAAAATCTTTCGGTAACTCCTTTAAGGCAAAGATTATTTGATTCGGTTGCTCCGCTAGTAAAGGTTATCTCCGAGGGGTCCGCGCCAAGCGCCTTTGCCAAAATTCCACGGGAAAGCTCAATCGCCTGGCGAGCCTCTCGACCGAGAGAATGAGCTGACGATGGATTACCATATTTATCTTTCAAAAACGGTAACATTTCCATCATGACATTGGGATCGATTTGGGTAGTCGCGGAATTGTCAAAGTAGATGTTATTCATAAGAAAATATTCTCTACCTTGGATTATAGCACTTTCAATTGAGGGGGAGAGTAAATACAAAACGAGCGCCTTTTCCAACTTCGCTTTCCACCCAGATACTGCCTCCGTGAGCCTCAACCACGCCTTTGGCTACGACCAACCCCAACCCCGTACCCTTACTTGAAGCCGCCGTTTTTATCTGTTCAAATTTTGAAAAAAGTTTAGATTGATCGCTTTTTGCAATCCCAATTCCACTATCTCGAACATATACTTTGACAAAATCTCCTTCTGCGTACACACCCACCTCAACGCTTCCTGTATCGGTGAACTTAATCGCGTTAGAAATCAGATTATTAAGGACCAAAGATAATTTCTCTTCATCAAAAGAAACTTTAAGATCGTCCTTGGGAAGGTTGATATTCAGGGAAATTTTCTTTTCATCTGCCTTAACTTTAAAGAACTCCACCTCTTTTTTGATAAAGTCAGAAATGGAGGAAAGCTTTTTGAGTAGTTCAAACTTACCGGCTTCCATCTTGGCGATATTTAGCAAATTGCTAACCACCCCAAGCATAGAGTATGAGGATTGATTAATCTGATCATACATTTTCTTGGCCATCTCAAGATCGAGCTGTTGTTGGCGCTTGATCAAGGTATCAGACATTCCGTGAATAACGGTCAGCGGCGCCCTTAGCTCATGCACCATCATATGGGTAAAATCTTCCCGCATTTTTTGAATTTCTTTGTCCTTGGTTATATCGTGAATCAAAAGAACCGCCCCAATCGTTTCTTCTCCTCTTTTTACCGGCGACGCGTACAACTGAAGATATTTATCATCCTTCAATATTTCTGAAATTTCAATTTTCTTAACCTTGACCGTTTCCTTCAAAATTTCTCTCAAATCTGCTTTTCCGCGAAGAGCCTCGTATACTTCAATAATTGAGAGCTCTTTCTGGGGGTCTAATCCAAGTAGTCTTTTGGCGGCAGGATTAACCACCGTAAGAAGCATATCAGAACTAACCATCACCACCCCGTCAGTCAAACTCTCAACCGCCGTTTCGATTTTCCCTTTTTCCTCGGCTAGCACAATTTGCAAATTTTCGACCGCCCTTGTTGCTCTTTTTGCTATTCGATAGAGAATTATCATATCTTCTTCGTCATAAGTGCTTTCAGAAACAGCAGCGATGGTCAAAACCCCAAGAACTTTACCAAAAATAACCAAGGGTACATTAAAAAAAGTTTTCGGAAGAAGCCCCGACGCCTGATCTACCATAAGGCCGGTAATCCGCTCATCAATGGGGAAATTATGAGCCTGCGGATCAGCCACCTCATAAAAACTGGCGAGCATCCTTTTTTTGACTTCAGAAATGTAGGCGGGGCCAACTCGATCGTTGGCATGAAGGCGGAGGGCAAGGCTTTTTTGGGTTTTCACCAGATACGAAGCGGAGCTATACTCAAACAACTCCCGTACAGAATCAATAATTATTTCCGCAATTTTTTGTATGTCCAAAGAATAGCTAATCCGGTCAGAAATCTCTTGGAGAACGGATATCTCAAACAGTTTTCTCTCCGCGTCGTCTTCCCGCCTTTTTAATGAAGATAAAAGTCCCGTATAGAGGTCTTCCTTCCTTTTAGCCAAAAAAATCACCGAAAAACACAAAAAAAATAAGAAAAATATCAGAATATCCCGAGGATTAGTTGTTAAAAGAGGGTCTTGATTATACATTGGGCAGAAACTTACACGTCACTTTTCTTTTTTAGAAACCCGAAATAACTCAAAGATATTCGTTAAGGATAGAATTCCCATTAAACAGAAAAAAGTTTGCGAAAGCGGCACCAACCAAATATTCTCGACGCCAAAAACGCTTGGAATCAAAGCAGAAACCAAAAAACTCAAACCAATAAAGAAAATTGGCTGTCCGATTTTTCCAGTCCCAATTTTTAAAACAAAAAGCAAAGTTACCAAAAAGGCGATAAAGTTTACAACCGTAAACAACATCGCGTCCCCAACAAGCGGGCCGGTGTTAGCAATAATTGTTAATCCCACAAAAAATCACCTCCTGTTTATAACTTAAAAATTCCCTTCGCTTTCTTTAACCATCTGTTTTCCAAGTTCTAATAAAGACGGGTATCTCGCAAGAAGCGGCTCCATCGTTTTTTTGATTATTTCCCCAGATAAACTGACATACTCGTTAATAAGAGATTTTAAAGCTTCTTCCGGGGAACCGTTGATCCTTACCACATGCCCATCGTCGTCAATAACAAGCGAGGAAACTTTCCTTGCTTTAAGAAGGGAAATCGTGGGCCCCAAAACAACCATTTGCTTGGTAATAAGCTCGGTCAAAATTTTTCGGTACTCGATATCGTTTGGCATTTTAAGCGTTTGTGGTAGACATTCCTTCATTAGACTCTCCAAGGAGCTGTTCGATTTTGTCGACCACTTCTGAAGGTACAACCTTGTATTTAAGAATAAAATCTTCCGCTCCCATATCAATCGCTTTGCTAATATTTTCCTCATTACCAAAATTTGTAAGCATAATCACCGGGAGCTTATTAAGTTCCGGGTCGGCTTTCATCTCCCCCAGCGCCTGAATTCCAGTTTTATCGGGAAGAACTATATCCATAAGAACAACGTTCGGCTTTTCGCTTCGCGCGATTTTTAATCCTTCTTCCACATTACTAGCTCTAAGTAGAGCCAAACCCCGAAGCTTAAATTCTGGCTCGTACATCGCAAACAAAGAATCATCGTCTTCTACAATAAGAATTTTTTTCGTCATTTTTATTTAAAACACCTCCTCCAAACGTCTAATAATTATTTGAGCATGGACAGATCTTCCATGATTTTTTCCTTGCTGACAACACTTAAACCCTTTTCTTCTTTGGCAGTTGTAAGCAGGAAATCTCCCTCGGTAAGAATAAAACAAATCGAAGCTTCTTCCTTATCGCATTTCTCCGCCTGAAGTGCGGCGATAAATGGATTCGGGTCGGAAACATAGGCGTAAACTGTAGAAAAGGGGTGGGTTTGTTCGTAAAGAGAAAGCCCTCCCTCCATCGTAAAAGCGTAAGGCACCCCCCTTACCTTTGAGGTTTGATTGATTATTTTCGCCACCGTTTTTAACGAATTAAAGGGACTTTTGCAATAAATTAATTTCCTATCTGAGCTCTCTAAAGACTCATTCTCCATATTAAGGCTATCCTCGTCCAAAAAAGTGTCCTTTTTTGGAGGGGCAAAAAATGTTGTCGGGTTCTTTGGCAAATCAAAAACCTCCGCCTCCTTAACTGATTGATCGATTTCCTTTAAATCCAGGGGTTCGTTTCCCGCTTCCGACTCGGTTTCTAAAACCTTTTCCCGCTCTTTCGCAGGGGCCTTAATCCTGCGTTTGCTTAAAAGCTCCTCAATGTTCTTCTTCGAAAAACGATACCTCCCACTCATCAACTGAACATCAGGAACAATGTAACCCCGCTCAAGATAGCGATAAAGCGTCCTCAAGGTAACGTTTAAAATCGAAGCTACCTCATCCGAAGTATAAAGTTTGTCTTCTAATTCAATCATCAAGGATCATAATAGAGGATTTGAGGGAAACGTCAATAACCTTGTGCGGGGTGGTCGTGACCACCCGAAGCTCGGAGAGCGTAGGGTGGTGCCGCCATGGGGAGTTGAACCCCACTTTACGGATTGAAGGCCCATTGTCCTAACCGATAGACGATGGCGGCGTAACTTACCTATTGTAACCTGTTACGAGATTTGACGCAACATACCTACAAAAAAATGGAGCTCTTCCTTCCAATAACTTTCATTTTCGTAGTCTTTTGAAAACGAAATCGTAGCACAAATTCTTTCCAAAAGGCTTACTTTTTCCATAAAAATCACTAGTTTGTCATCAAAAACTGGACAAAATAAAGAGTAGCCACGTTTAAAACTCTCGGATATTTTCCTGTGGTCCCAACTATTCTGACAAATTGCCCATTGGGCCACCCCAACTCCATAATCATAAAAAGAGGGACCAAAACAAGTACCCTCAAAATCAAATACTCCGGAAGCTTTGTTTCCTTCAAAAACTAAATTACTGGGACCAAAATCTCCGTGAAGGATACTTTGAGGCGATCCAAGTAGAGAACGGGTATCCAAAAAAGCCACGCATTGATTAAGTGTACTAAAAACCATCGTGTCCAAGCTTTTTTCCAGATTTATAATGTTTTGGAAGTCCTTAATTTTTTCGTAGATATCAAGACGAGGAATATCCAAAGAGGTTCCGAAATTTCGGCTTAAAGAGTGAATTTTGCCAAGTAGCTCACCGGAGCTTTTGACGACCTCCAAATTCCAATCGTCCGGCCAAGCCTTACCTTCAATAAAAGTTAAAACCTCAATCGTGTAACCGTATGGATGATCAAAAAATAATTCCCCATTTTTCCCTAAAATTGGGACACGCACGGAGATCCCCTTGCTTTTCAAAAAAATTGACACTTTTTCTTCAAAATAAATACTACCAACGCTCCTTCTAGGTCGGGAAATTCTAATAATTAATTTTCCAAGATTAGTTTCTGCGATGAAATTAAGATTACTGTAACCGGAAGCAAAAATATTAAAGGAAGTGATATCTATCGAATAGCGCTCATCAACAAACTTCTCAATTTGAGAATAATCTTTCATTTCCCGAACACGCCTCACAAAAGATGTAAAGGTTTCGTTTTCCTTAAATATTTGCGGTAAAGCAGTCTCCATGATTTTTAAATAAGTGGCCGTCAGGTTATATTTTACTGCCCTCCTTCGCCAAGGCTTCGGAGGACACTCCTAGCTCTAATCTCGCTTCGTATGTGGCTGTAAGCCACCCGAAGCTCGAAGAGCGTAGGGTGGTGGGTCCAGTGGGATTCGAACCCACAACTAACGCCTTAAAAGGGCGCTACTCTACCGTTGAGTTATAGACCCTAATTGTAATTTATCCGTTTTCCTCAAAAACATTCTCAAAAAGATTAATTTTCGAAAGCGACAAATCCTCGTTAAGAATAATCCCAACTACATCAATCCTCAATGATGGAGGAAGTTCGGGGTGGGTTTCCGAATACACCCAACCAGTGCGAGATAACGCCCGTATTTTCCTCTCATCAACCGCCTCCTCTGGCTCTTTGTAACTACTCCCAATTTGCGTTTTAACTTCTGCGAAAATAAGCTTGTCCCCCTTGACGAAGACAATATCAATTTCTCCAAAATCTTTAAACCGCCAGTTTTTTTCGATGAATCGGTATCCTTTTTTAATTAGAAAGTCAAGGGCGATTTCCTCTCCCAAACGACCGACCTCCGTTTTGGAGTAAGTAGCCATATTTTGATTTAAATTCGGGAATTTAGACTCTAGCGTCAACTTTACTCGCCGCTTTTCCAATCCGGTCGCGGATATAATAAAGTTTCGCCCGGCGAACATCTCCCTCTTGGGCAAGCTCAATCTTTTGAATCAGGGGGGATCTAAGGGGGAAGATTCTCTCAACACCAATCCCAGCGGCGGCAATTTTTCTGACCGTAAAAGTCCCTGTCGCCTGGTTTCCTTTGATCGCAATAACAATTCCCTCAAAGGGCTGAATCCTTTCCTTATCGCCTTCTTTTATCTTGTAGAACACCTTAACGGTATCCCCGGCGCGAAAATCGAATTTTTTAACTGGTGTTTCTTTATCCTCCATAGCAATTTGCTGATTTTATCATAAAAATGACCTAAATCAAGGCTTTTTGTCACCGAGCGCTAAACTCGATTTTATTTCCCTGAAGATTAACAACCACTTCCCCTCCATCTTTATACTCCCCATCAATAATCATATCCGAAATTTGATTTTCGATTTCCCTTTGAATTAGCCTTCTTAAGGGTCTCGCGCCAAATTCTTCGGAGTAACCCTCTTTGGCCAAATAATCCCGCACTTTTTCGGAGATATTGATTTTTATCCCCCGCTCGTTTAGTAATTTCTCTGTTTTTTGAATTTCAAAATCAACAATTTGGCGGATTTCTTTTTGGTTAAGTGACCGGAAAATGACAATCTCATCCACCCGGTTTAGAAATTCCGGTCTAAAGGCATGTTTAAGCGTTTCCGTAAGTTCCGCTTTTAGTTCCTCATACTTTTTGACCGCACTTCTTCCTTTTCCAGATACAAACCCCAGTTCCGGCTTATTTAACATTTCCGTCCCCAAGTTACTGGTCATAATAATAATTGTGTTTTTGAAATCAACTACTCGCCCTTGGGCATCTGACAACCTCCCATCTTCCATTATTTGAAGCAGCATATTAAAAACATCCGGATGGGCCTTTTCGATCTCGTCCAAAAGGATTACGGAAAATGGTTTTCTCCTTACGATTTCTGTCAATTGCCCACCCTCATCATATCCAATGTATCCCGGCGGCGCCCCCACCATCCGAGAAACGGTGTGCTTTTCCATATACTCACTCATATCCAATCGAACAAGCATCTCCTCACTTCCGTACAAAACTTCCGCCAGGGCCTTAGAAAGCTCTGTTTTACCAACTCCCGTCGGACCTAAAAAGATGAAGGAACCGATCGGTCGATTTGGATTTTTAAGGCCCGCCCTCGCTCGTCTGATCGCTTCGGAAACTGTTCTTACCGCCTCATCCTGACCAACGATTCTTTGATGGAGTAAATTTTCCAAGTTAAGAAGCTTCTCTCTCTCTCCAAGAGAAAGATCATCCAAGGGAATCCCGGTCGCTTTGGAAACAATCTTCGCGATATCTCTCCTTGTAACTTCCGGGACCCGCTCAAGCTTAGTTCTTGCCCAAAGATTTGTCAGTTCCTTTTCTATTCCCCTAAGCTCCTCAATTTTCGCGAACACTTTAGTGCGCTCCTCCGGGTCTCCTTGGGAAAGTTTCTTCTCGTTTTCTAAAATTTCTTCTCGAATGTCTTTGAGATTTTGCGGCTCCTTAACTTGAGCTAAACGAACCTCCGCCCCTGCCTCATCGATCAAATCGATCGCTTTATCGGGAAGAAAACGGTCTGAAATATAACGATCCGAAAGCTTCGCCGCCGCAACCAGGGCCTCATCTGTTATTCTTACTTTATGATGTTTTTCATATCTTGAACGAAGCCCCTCAAGAATGGCGACCGTTTGATCAATTGTCGGTTCACTGACAAGAATAGGCTGAAATCTTCTTTCCAAGGCGGCATCTTTCTCGATGTATCTTCGATATTCATCAATCGTCGTCGCCCCTACCATCTGAAGTTCTCCTCGAGCAAGGGCTGGTTTTAGGATATTAGCCGCATCGATGGCTCCTTGAGCCGCCCCCGCTCCGACAACGGTGTGAAGCTCATCCACAAAAAGAATTATTTGCCCTTTGGCGTTTGTCACTTCTTCAATTACTTTTTTTAGCCTTTCTTCAAATTGACCTCGATGAACAGAGCCAGCAACAAGGGCGGAAATATCTAAATCCACCACTCTTTTCCCCTGAAGAATTTCTGGAACTTGGGCATCCACTATCCTCTGGGCCAATCCAGCGGCAATTGCCGTTTTCCCAACCCCCGGATCCCCAATTAAAACCGGGTTATTTTTTGTCCTTCGGCAAAGAATATGGACCAGTCGGTTTATCTCGTCATCTCGGCCAATTACCGGGTCTAGCTTTCCCTCACCCGCAAGTTTTGTAAGATCTCGACCAAAGTGATCTAAATGAGAAGTCTGACCAGCGCTTCTTCTAAGGTTCTCAAAACATTCCTCGCAAAGGTTAACGTAAACTCTCTGACCGTTGATAATTTCCGTTGTCGTTATGGAAGCGGGTCTTACCCCGCAGTTTTGGCATATTACAGACATAGTAAATATAACTCAAAGCTAAAATCTCAAAGCTCAAAAACCTTAAAATACAAAAAGGGTATCCTATTATTGAGATTAAGAAAAAATAGAGTCTCACATTATCCGCTACCCGGCTTCATGTTTTAGTTTTGATCTTTGCGTTTTGCGCTATTTTCTAATGTTGCCAAAGGTCAGCTACCTCTACCGCGCATTCTACCGGAACAGTTTTCAAAATCTGCTTCCCTGCCCGCTTCATCTCTTCTTCCACCGCCACCCGGGCCTTCTCCGCATCGGCTTCCGCCACCTCAAGCACAACTTCATCATGAACGGTAAGGATGAGATGCGCCTTTAAACCCTCCTTCTTAATTCTATCATAAATGTAAATAAGAGCGAATTTTGTCATATCGGCGCTACTCCCTTGAATGGGGGTATTTTTTCCCTGCCTCTCAATATGAGAAATAAGCCGATCATACATCGGGTCAGAGGGGTCTGGCACCCTAAACCATCTTTTTCTACCAACCAAAGTGACGCTATACCCTTTTTTGACAGTTTCTTTGGCCACCGTATCTAGCCATTTTTTAACTTTTTTGAAGGTGTTGAAATACTTGTCCATCAAATTCCTTGCCTCGTCAACAGAAACTCCAAGCTGGTCAGCCAAGGAATTTGCTCCCCGACCATACATCAAACCAAAATTGATGGTTTTGGCCGCTTGTCTTTCGACCGTCTTTCGCACCTTTGTAATCGGAATTCCATACATAAGACTCGCCGTCATCGTGTGTAAATCCTGCCCCGAAAGATACGCTTTCATAAGCTCTGGATCCTGCGAATACTCTCCCATCACCCGAAGTTCAATTTGGGAGTAATCCGCCGTCACCAACTTATTCCCAGGAAAAGCCATAAAACAACTGCGAAAAGTCGATTCTCTAGGAATCTGCTGCAAGTTTGGATTTGAACAAGCAAACCGGCCCGAATCCGCTCCGATTTGAATAAAATCAGGATGAATTCTTCCCGTCACTTTATGAATTTTGGAAAGAAGATTTTCCCCGAAAGCGGAAATCATTTTTTGGTATCCTCGATATTCAAGTAACATTTTGGCAATTGGATGATTTAATTTACTTAAAATCTCTTCCCCCGTAGAAGGAGCGTCAAGTCCTAATTTATCGTTTAAAAGCTCTAATAGCTGAGGCTGACTATTAAGGTTTATAACGTCCACCTGCTCCCCAAATAAATCAAACTGGGTATTTTTGTATAGGGGGCGAATTTCATCCTGAATTTTCTTGGCGAGTTCATTTCGCTTAATTTCCTGCTCCCGAAGATTTTCTCGCCATTTAGAAACATCAATATAAGCGCCGGTAATTTCCATGTCGGCTACAGGTTGGATAAGTCTAAACTCCAATTTTGCCGTCTCTAGGAGACCTTCCTTTTTAATTTGGGCATATTGTTGGTCAAAAATTGGAAAAAGGATAAGAACGTCTCCTGCCGCGTATTTTAATTGTCTTTCAGTAGGGTTTCCCTTTTCTCCCAACTTGTCCCACTCATAAGATTCGTAATCTTTATCAAGAGTTATCCCTAAACGATTGTTGGCGATTGCAAGAAGAGAGCTGTTCCCCCGCTCCATCCCGGCGGTGACGATGCGCTCTGCCAACATTGTGTCAAACATATTTTGGATCTCGATATCATATTTAACTTTTAAAACTTCATAATCAAATTTCGCATTTTGCAATATTTTTAAAATATTTTTGTTTTCTAATAAGCCTTTAAGTTTTTGGCAATCAACTTTGCGCGCATCGATCACATAGGCTTTATCGCGGGTTCCAATTTGAACAAAGAGAACACGAGTAAGGTAAGGATCAAGCCCAGTTCCTTCAGAGTCAACCGCCAGCATTTTTTCTTTCTCAACAATTTCCAAGACTTCAAGAAGCCTCTTTTCGGAATCAATATATTCAAAATTGGGATTGCTTAAATCGATCTTAAAATCAGTTTCTGCCATACAGCCAAAAGGTTAATCTATTTTCTTTTCCTTTACAATACCCACGAATCCAACCATCTCCCTCAAAACCCTATCTGCTTCTTGGGGATTGGCTTTGCCAGCCGAAAGTCTCATTACTTGCCCAACTAAAAATTTAAGGGAAGCTTCTTTGCCCTTCTTATAATCCTCCACTGCCTTTCCGTTTTCGGAAATTACTTTCTTGCAAATCTCTTTAAGTTCCGCCTCACTCATTGATGGCCTGCTCGCTTGAGCTTTAACTATCTCGACAATTTCTGCTGGCGTCATAACTCTCGTCTCCTTTTTGTTGACGAGAGTATCCGCGACTTTTTTGGCGTTATCTTTTCCAGAAAGCTTAACGGCTTGTTCGAAAAGATTCAAAAGCGTCACATCTTCAACAATAATTTCCGCCGAGGAAGTAGCGACCGTTGGGTACTCCTTTATAAAATTATCCTTTTTCTCCCAGGGAAGCTCCGGAATTGAAGCCTTAATTTCTGCTAACCAAGAATCAGAAATTTCTATCGGAGGAATATCCGGCTCGGGAAAATACCGATAGTCCTTGGCAGTTTCTTTGACTCGTTGAGAAAAAGTTTCTCCCGTTTCTTCGTTGTAACCTCTTGTTTCCTGAATAACCTTTTCCCCTGCTTCCAATAATTCTTGTTGACGTTTGAGTTCGTATTCGATCACTTTTCCCAAAAATCTAAAAGAATTTATATTTTTAACTTCTACTTTGTAATCTGGCAAGTCTTTACTTCCCACTTCCCACTTCAATAATCCAGCTTCCGTCCTCCCATCTTCGACTTCCTTTAAAGATATATTCGCTTCCAGTCGCATATTTCCTTTTTCCATATCTGCCTCTGAAACGCCAATTTCCCGCACTAGTTGTTGTATTTTTTTACAAAAAGAAACCGCCTCCTCCGCCGAACGAAAATCTGGCTCGGTCACTAATTCTGCCAAAGGGATTCCCGATTTATTAAAATCAAGCAAAGTCGTTCCTCCGTCATGAAAAGATTTACCAGTATCTTCCTCCAAATGAATTTCCCTAATTCTGATATTCTTGCCACCCTCCAAGGTAAAATTTCCCCCTTTACAAAAGGGGAAATAAAACTGACTAATCTGATAACCCTTTGGTAAATCCGGGTAGAAATAGTTTTTGCGGTCAAAGTAAGACATCTTACTTATTTTCGATCCAAGCGACAAACCAATCTTAATCACTTTTTCGATCGCCTCCTTATTAGGAACCGGAAGCGCTCCGGGAAGCCCCAAACAGGTTGGACAAACGTGGGTGTTTGGAGTTGCTGGCACACCCCCCGAAGCCTTGGCGAAGGGGGGCCAAATATCCGCTCCGCAAGCACAAAACATCTTTGTTTTTGTATTAAGTTGGATGTGAACCTCAAGCCCAATAACGGGAATGTATTTTGCCATAGCGATTAAACAGAAATGCCAATATCAGATAAACCTTTTTTAAATTTAGAAATTGCCTCCTTCGTTACGAAATAAGGCGCCTCGTAACTATCTTCGTGCACAATTGCGTTTCTTATTTTATGCGCCTCCCAAACATCTTGATAATCTCGATAATCTCTAAATAAATTTTTGGCGTTTTTTAACCTTTCGCCCATCGTCTCCCCTTTAACCAAAGACTTTAAAGCCTTATCAAAAATCTTGTCTGCCTCAACCACCGCCTGCCGAAGGCTGCTCGGGGAAGAAATACTTAAATAATTTTCTACTCTTGCCCAAGCAATTTTAATGCTTTCTTCTTCGGCGGAAGTTAAATTATGTTTTGTGATTGGGGAAAATAACCCCGGTCCAAATAATTTTTTTAAAAAGTTAAACATAATTAGTGTGAAATTGCATTCTCTAAAGCGTAAGCTCCTCGTAAAATTAATTCTTCTGAAAACATCGGTCCAATCAGCTGAACCCCCACGGGAAGTCCTTCTGAAAGTCCGCATGGGATAGAAATACCCGGTAATCCGGCTAAGCTTGAAGCTTCAACCAGAACATCCTGAAGTTCGCCAAACATTGCCGAATCTTTTGAGGAACCAAGAGGCAAAGCCACACTAGGAGAAGTTGGCGCAATCAAAAGATCGACTTCTTTAAAAATTCTATTAAAATCGTTAACAATAAGGGTCCTCACTTTTTGAGCTTTTGTGTAATATTGATCATAATATCCAGCCGAGAGAGTATAAGTTCCAAGCAGTATTCTTCTTTTTGCCTCATCTCCGAAGAATGATCGGTCGTTGCCGAAGCGAATCCCATCATAACGAGCAAGGTTTGAGGAAACTTCCGAACGCTGAATAATCGTGTAAACGCCAATTGAATATTTTGGGGGAAGAATGGAAACCGGAACAATCTTTGCCCCTAACTTTTTAAAGAGTTCAATTGCCTCTTCTACTTTTTTTCGTACTCCCGCTTCAATCTCTATTTCAAAATATTCCTTGGGGATGCCTATTTTTAAGTCCCTCACTCCATCTTTAAGAGTTTTCATTAAGGGAATAAATTCTCTGCTAGAAGTAGCATCAAGGGGATCAAACCCACTCATTGCCTGAAAAACCAAAGCGGCGTCCTCGACTGTTTTTGTAATCGGGCCAGGGGAATCGGTGGAAGAGCACATCGCAATAATTCCATAACGACTGACTCGCCCGTATGTTGGCTTAAGACCTACCACGCCACACCAACTTGCCGGTTGACGGATAGAGCCAGCCGTTTCACTTCCCAAAGCAAAAGTACACATATTGGTAGCAACCGCCGCCGCCGAGCCCCCAGAGGAACCGCCGGCAGAGCGGGTTAAATCAAACGGGTTTTTTGTTGGCCCGAAATCAGAAGTTTCCGTGGATGATCCGTGCGCCCAAGCGTCCATGTTAGTCTTTCCGATTAAAGAGGCTCCTGCCGATTCAATTTTCTTAAAAGCAGTCGCGCTGTAGGGAGGCTTAAAGTCTGCAAGAACTTTGGAAGATGCGGTTGTTAAAATCCCTTCTGTACAATAATTATCTTTAACCGCAAAAGGAATTCCGGAAAAAATTCCCTCTTTGGCCTTCTGATCCGGTGTTACAGTTAGAAAAGCGTTAATTTCGCCATTTTTCTCTTTAATGTTGTCAATGCAAGCGGAAAACAACTCGCCTTGGCTAAATTTTTTAGCCTTTAATCCGGCAACCGCTTCAGTTAAAGTAATCTTCGCTAAATTCATATAAATCAAGCTTGTGAAAGAGCCAGTCTCGTTTCAAACATATTATTCTTCACCTTTCTCGCGTTAGCGAGAGCTTTCTCGAGGGATAAAGTTGCCATGGCTTTGGAATCGTCCCGAAAAACATTGGTCAGTCCGGTAACCTGGGAAGTAGCAGAAAAGGGACTAATATCAAGCCCGTCTAAAATGGAAACGTAATCAAGCGCTTCCGAAAGGCTCTCTTGAAGCTTTGCGAGCTCCTCATTTGAAAGAGACAAATTTGCTAATTTTCCAATATGGGTCGTTTCTTCTATAGAAATCATATCTTTAGAGTTCCTTGAGCCTACTTATTCTATCAGCAATTGGCGGATGAGTCGAAAAAGCGGTGCTAACTGCCCTCGAAAGGTTGCCCTTAAACGGATTAACAATGTATAAGTGAGCAGTAGCTCTATTTGCTGCTTCCAATGGTTCTGGGTCAGCGGAAATCTTTTCCAGGGCGGAGATTAATCCGTTTGGCTGCTTTGTCAAAGAAACCGCAGAAGCGTCCGCAAGATACTCTCTTTGCCGAGAAAGCGCAAGTTGAATTAGCTTGGCAAAAATTGGGGCAAATATTGCCAATATAAGACCTAATATGACAAATATACCACTGCGGTCTCTACTTTTTGAACTGCGGCGCCCACCCCAAAACATCCGACGATTAAACAGATCTGCCAAAAGAACAACCATCCCGACCAAAACAGAAACTATCATCATTAAGCGAATATCGTAATTTCTAATATGAGAGAGTTCGTGAGCAACAACTGCCTCAAGTTCCGTTCTATCAAGTTTTCCTAAAAGACCAGTAGTAGTGCAAATTATCGCGTGATTTGGATCTCTGCCAGTTGCAAAGGCATTTGGGGCGGAATCGGGAATCACGTAGAGCTTCGGCATCGGCATCCCGGAACCAAGGGCAAGGTTTTCTGTAACAGTAAAGAAATTAAAATCCCGATTTTTATCGGCCGGCCGGGCTCCGGAGAGAGCAAGTATTATCTTATCACCAAAAAAATAGCTCCCAAAAGAAGAAAATAATGAAAAAACAAAGGCGGGGATGATATAAGCAAAACCGGCATCTGATGCCTGTCCAAAGACACAAGCAACTGCCCCTATTAAAACAAAGAATATAGAAATAATCAGTAGGGTGTTTCTCTTATTTTGATCAATTTGTTCATAGAATGTCATATATTTCTTACACCCAGAAAACTCGGAAGGAAGATCCTTCCGAGTGTCCTAAATGAAAGCGTAAGTCAAAGACTAACCCTCGGTGTCTTTGTTTCTTCGGAAGAGACCGTAACATGCTCACCCTCCATTGGGGTAGAAAGACCTTTCTCCGCCTTGAAACCAAATAACGACGCGATCAGACTTGATGGAATCGTTACCAACATCGTGTTATATTGGGTAGTAAGCTCGATGAGAAGCCTCCTTGCGTACATTAGTTTATCAGATGAGTCACGAAGATTAGCCATCAAATCCTGAACCACGGTTGAAGAAATAATTGCAGGATTACTCTCCATAAGAGCAAAGAAAGAACCGAAAAGCTTGCTACTAACCTCCGCGGTTTTTGACATTTTGTCGACGTCTCCTGAAGAGGCCGCTTCCGAGATCGATTTTCTCGCGTTTGTTAAATCCTCAAAAATACCCTTCTCCTGCTTCATCATCCCCTTTGCCGCTTCTACCAAGTTCGGAATTAACTCCGCTTGCCTTTTAAGCTGATTACCAATCTCCTGAATCGATTGCACTATCCTCACTTTAAGACCCTGAAGTTTGTTGTAGATAGATAGGGCGTACAAGACGAGCAAAACTAACGGTACTAATAAAAAATAGATCATATTATTTTTCACCTCCTTAAATAACTATTTACGACGACCGACTAACCACTTTTCGACATTTTCTAAATCCCAAGTATTAAGTATATCACCTTTTTCCGCCCAACCTCGCCGAGCCATAGTTACACCATAGCGAATCCCAGGTAAACTTTGCGTGTCATGAGCATCGCTTCCAATCACCAGTTTTACTCCCCGGCGAATTGCTTCGCGAATGGGCCCTTCGGAAAGATCTAATCTTTTCGGATAAGCATTAATCTCAAGCGCTTTGTCATACCTCGCGCAAGCGGCAAAAATCACATCAAAATCAAGTTCATACCCTTCTCGCTCTTTCAAAAGCCTTCCGGTTGGGTGACCAATAATATCAACATACGGGTTTTTGATCGCCGCAAGAAGCCTTTCCGTTTGTTTCTCCTTTGGTAAACCAAAACTGGTGTGAATCGAGGCAATTACATAATCTAGGGGCTGAAGCAAAGTATCAGGCAGAGACATCTTACCTTCGGCAGTGATACTTACCTCAAGCCCATTAAATACTTGGATTCCATGTCTTTTCGCCGTTTCTTTAATAATTTTTGCTCTCTCCGAAAGATCCCTTCCCGCCCGGACCTCCCCTCTTGATTTGACACTCGGGTTGTGGTCAGAAATTCCGATATACTGGTATCCCATCTTCTCACCCGCCAAAATCATATCTTCGATTGAGTTTTCCCCTTCCAAAAAGTCGCTATGCATGTGAAAATCCCCTTTGATATCGGAAAGCTCGATTAGATCGGGTAACCCGCCCTTTTGGGCCGCATCAACCTCACCCGTATCTTCCCTTATTTCTGGAGGAATATAATCAAATCCCAAAAAATTATAAAATCCTTTTTCGTCGGAAAAAACCGTTTCCTTATCACTTTCTAGTGATTTAATTCCATGCTCAGAAGCGGTAAATCCTTTTTGTTTAGCAATCCCCCTCAAGTGAATATTATGCGACCTAGAACCGGTGAAGTATTGGAGAAGACTGCCGTAAGAAGACGGGTTCTCCGTTACAACATCGACCTGCCTGCCAGATTTTAAGAGTACTGTTGCCTTGACATCTCCCGCACTAACAACCTCCCGAACCATTTCCCAATGAACAAAATAGTTGATAACATTTTTACTGTTTTCGCAAGCGACGCTGATATCAACATCTCCAATAGTGGAAACTCCGCGCCTTAATGATCCCAAAGGATCCGCCCTTTTAACATTAGGGTTCTTTTTTAGATAAGAAATTACATTCTCGGCAACAATTAAAGCCTCCGGAAAAAGTAACCGGTCGCCTAAAGATTCAAGTTCTTTAATTCTTCTAAGAATATCCCGTTCGGACTCTTCCCCAAAACCAGAAAGTTCAGAAACTTTGTGTAAGGAGGCGGCACACTTTAGATCATCTATACTTTCAACTTTAAGCTCTTTTGCCAGACGAAACGCTCTTTTGGGGCCAATACCAGACACATCTAACAGTTTAAACATTCCCTCCGGCAAACCTTTTTTAACCTCTTCAAAATGAGTAACTCTCCCTGTTTTAAAATATTCATCAAGATAAGAAGAAATCCCTTTTCCAATTCCCGGAACTTCATCAAGAGAACGCTCTTCCCAAAGCTCTTTAATATCATTTGAAGTATGCTCAATTGAAGTTGCCGCATTTCCGTAAGCCCGAATTCTAAACAAATCTCCCCCTTTAACCTCATAGGCCGCCTCAACTTCTCGAAGCATATTAGATACCGCTTTGTTAGAATATTTTGGAATTTTCATAATTTCTTTAGATATAATTTAGCAAATCGGACGAATCTTTTAAACAAGGTAAATTGTTGACTATCTCTCAATAAATTGCTATACAATGAGGTTGAACATTCAAATAATTTTGGAGCTGTAGCTCAGTTGGTTAGAGCGCTGCCCTGTCACGGCAGAGGTTGCGGGTTCGAGCCCCGTCAGCTCCGCCACGTAAAAATCTTGATGAACCCCGATTACATCGGGGTGAGTCTAGAGTTTTACAGTGCCCTCGTTTATCCCGAGCGCAGCGAAGGATATTACGGGGCTGGAGATGGCATGTCACCAAGATTTAACGTGGCAGGCCACCCTCAATACCTGCCAAAACCTTGACTGCCCAAGAAAATATACAGTGCAAGGAGGTGATTTACACATGAGCGAACAAATTGAAGAACAGTCCACAAAGGGCGCCCTCGCAGCGATTACTGCCGGAGTTTTGGTCATTATTGCCGGCTTTTTAGTTTACAATTACTTTTCCAAAGTAGGAAAACTTCCGGAAGGAGAAAATAATAAAACAGAAGAAGTCACTCTTGAAGAGGAAGAAGTTCCTTCTGAGGAAGTTGCCGGAACCAACGGGGGAACAGGAACGACCGAAACTGGAACATTAGGAACAGGAGGGGCCACGGGAGAAACCACTTCTTGGGTAGCAATTGATTATCAGAAGGATCAAATTACCGGTAAAAAACACACCGTTAAATGGGGGGACACCCTTTGGGAAATAGCGGAAGCGAGATATGGGACCGGATTTGATTACGGGAAAATTGTCGAAGCTAACAAGGACGCCATCGGGTTTTTAGCCAACGGAACCCAGGCTTTGATCGAACCGGGGCAAGTTCTTAAACTTCCCTAACCTTGTATCCAAATAATCCTCGGGGTACCCCTTGGGTTGTTTGAAGTAGCTAGTCGTTAAATCTAATAATTTATTAGATGTGTTTTGTGTGTTTCGATTTTGTAAACCCTTTAAGGTATAATGGTTTTGTTGCGATGGTAGTTCAGTTGGCAGAACGCCTGCTTCCCAAGCAGGAGGTCACCGGTTCGAATCCGGCCCATCGCTCCATACAAATGTAGCTTAGTGGCCCGCCTCGCCGAAACGGCGAGTCGAGGCTGGTAGAGCATTTTAAACCTAAATGCCCACTTAGCTCAACTGGTAGAGCAGCGGTTTCGTAAATCGCAGGTAGTCGGTTCGAGTCCGACAGTGGGCTCCATAAAAAATTATGCCAAATAAGAAAAAAATCAAAGAAAACTCCAAACAGTTTTTTACTCTATTCTTAATTACCCTGGTAATAGGCACCGTTGCCGTCCTTGGAATGATAAAAATCCTCTCTAATCTGGACATTCTCTGGAGTTTCTTTAACCCAGAAGAAGCCGCCGTCAAAGATGATCAAATCGCCCCCTCCGCCCCAGTCATAATTCCCGTTCAAAAATATACTAACAAGAGCGAAATAACAATTGAAGGTTATTCAGAAAAAGGCGCCACCGTTATCTTATTTTCGGGAAATCTCAAAAAACGGGAGGTGATTGTTGATAACGACGGAAGATTTGCCTTTAATGAAATTCCCCTAAGTGGAAAGCAAAACAGATTTTACTTAACCGCCAAAGATAAATCTGACAATGAAAGTGAAAAATCAGAGGAAATCCTAGTCATCTTTGATAACGAAAAGCCTAAACTAGAGATAAACGAACCTATCAACGGAAGTCGCTTTGTAGGAGAAGATAAGAAACAAGTCAACATTGCAGGAACAACAGAGCTTGGCGGTGTTATTTTTGTTAACGACGCTTACGCCATCGTTAATTCGGCCGGAAATTTCACCTACACCTTCACACTCACCCAAGGAGAGAATAAAATTAAAATAAAAGCGGAAGATCAAGCCGGCAATGAAGAGAACAGAGAGTTGACAATTTTCTTTAGTCCCTAAAAAGGTAAATCCCCAGAAGAAAAAACCAAACGAGTAATATTGGAGCATAAAAAAGTGAGTTAATAAAATTGGATTCTGCCAAAAGCGAGAACGAAATCGCAAGAAATGGGGGGGCTTTTTCTTGAATTCCCCGAAAAATGGAAAATAAGTGAATGGAAATATAAGAAATGAAGCCAATAACTCCTGTGGTAGCTAGAACAAGAAGTAAGCTGGAATCCGCTCCGGAACCGCTATGTCCCCCTAAGGGGTTGGTGATATCAAAAAGCCCCTTCCTTTCTTGGGCAAAGCGATACGTATTAAATCCAACCCCAATAATCGGATTATCCTTTACAAAACCTAGCGTGTTTTTCCAAGAAATCAAACGAAACCGAGCAGAATCAGAAGGATCCGTAATCCCAGTCAATCTAGTTTGTACCCTTGGAATTAATCGATAAGAAGCAAAGGCCAAAAAGGCGATAAACAAAAAAAAGAGCGCTTTTTCATAAATTTTTCTTTTTGAGAAAAGAAGCAATGTAAATAAAGCGATACCTAACATTCCCCAAGCACTTCGGGAAAAAGTAAGAAAAATCCCTAATAGTATAATCCCCCTTAATACAGTCGTTACCCACAAATTTTTTATTCTTTGCCCAAAGCTTAATACAAAAGCAATTACCAGGTAAGCCCCGGTGAAGTTAGGATCAAAAAAGGTAGCTGCTAATCGATTTTTGTGAGGATCCCAACCTAATGAAGGATCAAGAATTGAAAAATCGGGAAGGAAAATCAGTTGGAAAAAACCAAAAATAGAAAGTAATAAACCAGATAGCGTAATCCACTTCAGTAGATCGTCTTTAAAGTCCTCTATTCTAAGATAATTTGAAACTAGAAGGCCGGACATAGCATATAGGACAAACCGAATCAAGTATAAAGAAGAAACCAAGAAGGAGCCAAACGCAAGCCGATTCAGCGAAAAAAGTAAAGAAATAAAAGCAATCAGGCAAAATAAAAATACAAGAAGAAATACTTTTGGAACGTATAATTTTCTGCTCGACGTAACAAAAAAGAGAACTGACCAAAAAATTAATATAAGGATCAAAAAATCGGAAAAATACAAAACTGCGGAAGCAACGCTTACCCGAGCGATCTGTCCAAGAGTCAGGGAAAGTACCAACGACAATAAAAGTATTTTCGTGATTTTCATATTAGTTTCTTATAAAATATTGCTGGTAAATCTGATAACCTCGCGCGTATCCATTTATAGCCACCTTAATACCCCTAAATCCCCCTAAAACAACACATCTTCCAACTGCCCGCCAATGCTTTAAAATGTGAATTGGCCAAAAACTGCCATAATTTTTAAGGCTAAAATACAAATAATTTGCAAATAATTGCTCAAACCAACTTAATTTATCACCAAAACTTCTGGAGCCGCCAGTGGCCTTTAAATGCAGCACTTCCGCCTTAGGCTCATAGATAATCTTCCCAAAACGCTTTAACGAAAAGCAGAAATCTATGTCTTCGTATGCGCAATTCCCATAAAAATTTTCGTCGTATCCGCCCGATCGTTCCCAAACCTCCTTCCGAAAAGAAAGATCACAACCGCCCCCTACTAAAGAAACCTCAGTTGCCTTATCAACCTTAACCCAGGAGAAATTTCCAAGAAGGTTCATTTTATTCTGCCTTGTTCCTGTAATCTCACTCCCATCTTTTTGGTTAATCACTTTACCACCAACCGCAACGACCTTTTGATCAAGATATTGGTTTAAATGAGCTCCGATAAGCTGGCTCCCAAAAGAAACGTCATCATCTAAAGTTAGAACAATTCCAGATTTCGCAAGGCTTATCGCTTTGTTTTTCGCTTTTGTGATATGAGGAGGCGAAAAACAAAAATAACGAAATCGCTTATCCATAAGGTATTTTTCCAAATTCTTTTTAAAGCCATCAGAATGAGTTTCCGATTGATCAGCAATTATCACCTCAAAATCAGAAATGGTCTGTGATTTAAGCATCTCAAGAACATTTAACAATTCTTTTTCTCTTTTATAAGTAGGAAGCACAACACTAATTCGTGGAACCATTTGTTTTTTTTATAACAGGCAAGAGGAAAATAACAAGCAAAATTAAAATCAATCCTTCAGTGACGGAAGTCCAAACGGCTGCTCCATAGAAACTATAACGAGGAATAATCAACAGGTTTCCAAGAATATTAAATATAGCCGAAGCCCCGTAGATAAAGGGTAAATATTTTTGACGATCAAAAATGATTAGGTACCAAAAAAGCATTGAAGTTAAGAAAAATATCGGGAGTCCCGCCAAAAGAAGTCTGAGCGCCAAAACGGAAGGGGAAAAAGAGTCACCTCCTATTAGTCTAATTAGATACGGAGCTAATAAAATCCCCACCAAACCCCCTAACATTCCCAATCCCCCCAAAAAAACAAAAATCTTTTTAGTCAAAGTAGCAAACTCACCAGTACTTTCCTCTTTCTTTCCTAAAAGGATCGGATAAACCACATTCATAAAAAAAGTGGGAAAGACGAGAATAACTTCAAATATTTTGTAAGCAATACCGTAATATCCTACATCCTCAGTCTTTTTAAGGAGGGATAGCAGAATCGAATCCGCCTTGCCAGTGGTGACACTTAAAAAGGCGGTCATTCCAAGAGGAATCGAAGGCAAAAAAAGTTCCCGCCAATAATTTGTATCAATTATTGGAGCCGAAAAAGTATTCTTTGAAATCAATCGCTTGGCTAAAAATAAAGAGGTTAACGCGGTGACTAAACCACCAGCCGAATAAGCAAAGATAGCAAAATTCAAAGAAGTTAATCCGAAATATATTAAAACCAAAAAAAGTGCGCTTCCGAAAAAAACAGATATTGTCGAAAGATCATAACGAGCTTTAAGTTGAAAAATGGCGTTGGCGGAAGTTATTAACCCTTGAGTCAGAATCGAAAAAAGCCCGATCGCGATCCCAATTTTAAGGTTTTGGGAATAGGGAAAGAGAATAAGCAACAAAAGCGCTAGCGCAATTAACGAAAGTGACCAGAAAAATCTTAATGAAACTAATTTTCCAAAATTAATATGGAGAGTTTCGTCATTTTCAGTAATGGATTTCTTGGCAAAAATCGCGTTTAACCCAAAATCAACCGCCATATAAAAAAAGGCGGGGAAAGCCAGCATTAAACTAAATTCACCGTACCCCGATGGACCAAAACGCCTAGTCAAAAGAAAGGTGATGAAAAGCGTTGAAGTCGTCGTGATCGCCTTACCAATAAGTTGATAAAGGGTGTTTTTGGCTATTTTTACTGATAGTCCGCTTAAAGATGACATATTAAGATTTTACCACTTAACTGGTTACTGTTATAATTAAGCAGGTTGGGTGATTAGCTCAGCTGGTTAGAGCGTCCCGGTCACATCGGGAAGGTCGCAGGTTCGATTCCTGCATCGCCCACCAAAATCAAACAAAATTCTCGGTGTTTTCATGTTAAAATTATCCTATCTAATTATGCTAGACACCGTAGTCACAATAAACACAAAAGAGAAAATAGCCACCACTCCGTTTTTTTAAGCGAATAATATTTTGATATTCAGGGATGATATTTTAAAAATTTCCGCAATTCCAAATAATTCGATTGACTTAATCGTCACCTCACCACCCTACAATGTTGACATTCATTATAATACCCACGCCGACGACTTAACATATGAAGATTACTTGGAGTTTACTCAAAAATGGATCAAAAAATGTTTCGACCTAGCGAAAAGTGAAGGGAGATTTTTGCTCAATATCCCACTTGATAAGAATAAAGGTGGACAAAAATCAGTTGGTGCGGATATTACAAAAATCGCAAAAGATATAGGATGGAAATACCATTCAACAATTATCTGGAACGAAGGAAATATATCGCGTCGCACTGCCTGGGGTTCATTTATGTCCGCCTCCGCTCCCTATGTTATTGGGCTTAATGGACATCCGTGTTGGTAATTTGTTTGCTTTTTAGAGATTTTAGGTACCAATACCAAGCGACAAAATTCTCCCTTCTATTTCTTGAAAGGCCTGTATGCATGTTTATTTTTCCTTTTAGGTGAGTGAATTCTGCTTCAAGACCATTAGTGTCTTTGGGGATTGATTGATCATCTAGGTAGAAGAAGATATTGTCTAGGGAGCTTTTAATCGTTCTAAAAGCCAGTCTTAAATTTCTGTGGGTGTACCACCAGCTTCTTTTTGAGTTTGGGTCTTTATTGTATGTCCTGTTGTTTATTATTTCCTTATTCTCCTCCTCAAATCTTTTAAACCAGTTTAGAAATACTTGCTTTTCTCCCAGGGTTTTTATTTGATTTAAAAATCTAACTATTTCAAGAAGTTTTATGCCTGCTTCGGTCTCTTATTCTCGGTTAAAAGGGTTTGACACCTCTTTTGAAGATGAACCATGCAATATTGATGGGGAATGTTTGGGAAGGTTACCTTTACAGCAGAAACAAGGGATCCGTGCTTATCCGAGGTAACTGATTTTATTATGTATCCAAGCTCATTAAGCTTTGAAAAACAGAAAAGATAGTTGAAGTAGTTTTCCCTAAGAGCATAATGCCAGAAGATTATATTTTCCCCCTCCTTAAACACCATGGTGCAACCGCACCTCCCAAAGTATTTAGCATCACACTTCAAGTTAATTTCCTTAAAAGAAGGTGGATTAGAAACCCTCTCTGGAAGGGGTTTCTGATCTAAAAACACCTGAAAATATCTAGATAGCTGTTTTTCAGAGACTCTAGTTTTGGTTGGATCTATTAAATTGGCAATGGAAATTCCTGAATCTACCCATTTGGTAAACAGGGAAAAGTACAAACCAGTCTTGATCTCGTATTTAGGAGAAAATGTTTTAAAACAAGTTAAGCATCTATATCTTTAGTAGTTAGAAGAGAAACCCCACTTAACCGATTTCCCATCACAAAAAGGGCACTTTTGACCATACTTTTTTTAATCATTTTGAGATTTTACCAGATTAAAGCCCAGTAACAAGCAAAACCCTCGTTTTTACCAACATACATGTCTATTAAGCCCAACTTTCAACATATCCGAGGAGGTTACAGGTTGGATGAAGACCAATTTGTAATGCACCCACCCAATATCACGTCAACCGAAGAGTATAAAGGAAAGTAAAAACACAAACAAACTCCCTCTTGAACCCTACCCCCTTTAAGAATAAAATAATCGAGTATGTTTAAAGCTCTTAAAGGACTTCTCGTCGCCGCCGGCGACTTCATGGAAACTTTTCTTTTTTTCTCCGCCATTTTAGTGGTTTTTTATTTTTTCTTCGCCATTCCTCACGAAGTGGTCGGGGATTCGATGCTCCCAAATTTTGTTAACGGAGAACACCTTTTAACTAATAAAATTCTTTATTCTGTCAAAGAACCTCAACGTGGGGATGTAGTTACTTTTAAATTCCCCAAAGCGCCTCAATTTGATTACATTAAAAGAATTGTTGGCCTACCGGAAGAGCAAATAATGCTAAAGGATAATAAAATTTATATTTATAACAAAGAAAACCCGGAAGGATTTGTTCTAAATGAAACATACTTGCCAGAAGGAACAATTACCGCCGGGAAATCTTTCTTACCTGAAGGAAAAAAAGTTTTAATTCCAAAGAATAATTACATTACGTTTGGAGATAATCGTTCAAGAAGCTCCGATTCAAGGGAATGGGGGTTTGTGCCAAGAAGAAATTTAATTGGGAAAGCCTGGGTAAGATATTGGCCACCAAAAGAACTGGGGTTAATCAAGAACCCAACCTACTAAAAAATTAAGAAGCGATAACGGAAACTTTCTGTTTACCAGTTTTTCGATGACCGAATAGAATTTTCCCCTCCTTTTCCGCAAACAGAGTATGGTCCTTTCCCATCCCAACGTTTTTTCCGGCAACTACCTTGGTGCCTCTTTGGCGAACAATAATGTTGCCGGCCAAAACAGTTTGGCCATCATAAAGCTTAACGCCTAAACGCTTGCCCTTAACCTTAACTCCTTGTGATGCTCCAGAACCGCCGGATTTTTTATGCGCCATAGATTTTTATGAAATTTTGTCCACTTTAAGAACAGTTAAAAAAGATCGGCTGCCAATTCGTCTTCGATGCCTGCTTTTTGCCCTAAATCTTCGAACATGCATCTTTTCTCCTCTTTTTTGTTCGGCTACGGAAAGGTCAACTTTAGCTCCAGTCAACGTTGGCGTGCCGACCTCCATTTTATCCCCATCCATTGTCATAAGTACCGTTGCCTCTGGTTTTTCGGTTTTTTTAACCTCAAAGGTATCTCCTTCCGAAACAATATATTGCGCGCCATTTAGTTTTATTACTGCTTGTTTTGCCATAGACTGGGGGATTCTACCCTTTTTCCATCTTTCCGTCAACCACAAGATACAACGTTATCAAAAAGGGCCTTGTCGTTCGCATCAAGTGATTTATGAATGGCCACACTCTGGACAACTCCCAGAAAAATCATCATCGTAAGCAGAGAGCTACCACCATAGGAAATTAAAGGCAAAGGGATTCCGGTGATCGGCATAATACCAATGTTCATGCCGACATTAACCACAAGCTGCACAAGAATAATGGAAAAAACCCCCACACAAATTAAAGAACCCAAGCAATCCGCGGATTTGGCGATCTGAAGAATTCTAAGTAGCAAAAAAAGGAAGAGAAAAAGCATCAAAATCGTTCCCAAAAAACCCCACTCTTCGGCGAAGGAAGCAAAAATGAAGTCCGTATGGTATTCTGGCAAAAACCTTAAGTGCGATTGGGTCCCTCTCCCAAATCCCCTTCCTAGTATCTTTCCACTACCAACCGCAATCTTTGCTTGAATTACATTATAGCCTCGCCCAAGAGGATCCAAGGCCGGATTAAAAAAAGAAATAAGCCGATTTTTCTGGTATTCTTTCAAAATATTCCAAAACGGGTAAGAAATAATTCCCCCCAACGAAAATATGGAAATTATGTAAGGAATAGGTATTCCCGAGTAAAAAACCATAAAAAACCAAACGGCGATTAAAACAATTGAAGTTCCAAGATCGGGTTGTATAAAAACTAATGCTGCTAAAGGTAAAGTGATGGTAAGAGTACCTAAAAGTTTAGACAAAGAAATTTTCACGAAAACTTTTGAAAGGTAACCTGCCAAAGAAATGACGAGGGTTATTTTTGCAAATTCTGATGGTTGCAACCCAAACTCCCCGAAAGTAAACCAGCGAGAAGAACCTCTGGTTACCTCCCCAAGAACATAAACAGCAACTAAAGAAAAAACAGATAATATAAAGATAGGATTTTTTAAAGCCACGAGAGAATGATAATCAATAAAAGAAAAAAGAAAATAAAAGACCAAAGAGACACCGAAAAAAACAATTTGATTATCGGCCGAGGCACGACTCGTCGAATAAAGCGCCGAATACCCAAGCATGAACAGAAAAACCATCGGAAGAAAGAGCAAAAAATCGAATCGGGGTAATGTTTTTAACATCAGAAATGTTTGTAAATCAAACCTTCTCTATCGAGAAATTCTCTCCTTTGGTCATTGAGACGGCTAAAGTTTTTGCCATAATTTTGTCTTTAAAAAGCTCTACTGCCTTGACATTTTCGGGAGTATCTTTATAAACTACCTTGATTTTATCGGATATTGCGAACACGGAATCTTTTCTTAAAGTTTGAATCGTCCGCATCATATCTCTTGCGGTTCCTTCCGCTTTAAGCTCGTCTGAAAGTTTCGTATCGAGAGTAACCTTAAGATCCGCTCTTTTATTAACCTCAAAAACTACCTCCTTCACATTTAGCTCGTCTTTAATAAGAGGAAAAAGGGTGTCAGCGACTGTTTTTGAATATTCAACTGTCACTTTGGCGAGAGGCTGGCGAACCTTAAGTTGTTGATCCTTACGCTCCGCGTGCCCCAAAGCGCAAACTTCCCTAACCGTCCCCATTTCCTCCATCAACTGTGTATCGATACATAGAGACAGTGGGGTAGGGAAATCGGACAAATGAACAGAGATACTTTTTTCGTTTTTTTCATTAAATCTTTGCCAAAGTTCTTCGCTTATAAACGGAGTAAACGGAGCTAAGAGACGAACCAAGTTCGTAAGAACGTAGTGAAGAACCGAGAGACACTCTTTACCATCGGGGGTATCTTTAGCTTCATAAGACAACCGATCTCGCGAACGCCTGATGTACCAACCAGAAAGGTCATTTATAACGAAATTTTCTATTGCCTGAGATGCCTTAACGTGATCATAATGGTCGAGCCTTTCGGTCACTTCTCTTATTAGTGAGTGTAGGCGGGAGATAATCCATCGGTCCAAAACGTTCTTAAATTTTGTTTTTTCCGTGATTTTAAGTTCGAATAAAGACTTGGTCCCAGCTTTAGCTTGATCGTAAAATTGGTAGCAATTCCAAAGAGGAAGTATAAAACGTCGTCTTACTTCATTCGCAGGCGTGTAACCAAAGTTTAGATTTAATTCAATCGGTTGAGTCACATAAAGCCATCGCATCACGTCCACCCCCATTTTCTCGGCCGCATCATCAAACCAAATCGCGTTCCCTTTGCTTTTGTGCATCTCTTCGCCCTTTTCGTCCTTTACGAGACCGTGTCCTACAAGTTGTTTAAAAGGAGGCTTGCCGGTTAGAACGGTACTCATCGCAATCAAAGAGTAAAACCAATTTTTAAATTGCCCGGGGAAGCATTCCAAAACTAAATCAGCCGGAAACCACTTTTTAAAGTATTTCTCATCCGTAAAATACTTCAGGGTTGAATAGGCAACAATCCCCGCATCAAGCCAAGGGTTACCAACATCTGGAATCCTAGAGGCTAGTTTCCCACATTTTTCACACTTTATTTTTATCTCATCCACATAAGGCCGATGAGGAGTGTGCCCTTCAAACTTATCCCACCCAGAAACCGCTCGTCTTTTAAGCTCTTCTAAAGATCCGATCACCTCAAAATTTCCACAAGAACACTCCCAAATTGGAAGGGCTAATCCCCAATAACGCTTTTTGGAAATCAGCCAATCTTCCATATTATTTAGCCAATCCAGCTCTCTTCTATAACCAAAATCCGGTGCCCACTTTATTTCCTTAATCACTTTCTTCATCATCTCTCGCGGACTATCCTTTTTAAAATCCCGCTCTCCCTCTTTGGCTCCCATAGAGATGTACCATTCATCAACCACCCGCCAAATTAGTTCGGTTTTGCAGCGCCAGCAGACAGGGTAACGATGAGTTACATTTTTAAGCCCAAAAAGATAAAGTCCTTTTTCAACTTTTCCAAGGTAATCAAATATCAGTGGAGGATCATCCTTTGCGTTTTTCTTGGATAAATTGCCGAAACCGGTAAGATAATTGCCCGCCTCGTCCACTAGAGGAAGAACACACCCAAGAAGCTGAAGATACCTCGCTAAGCGAAAATCTTCCGTTCCGCACCCGGGGGCGATGTGGACCAAACCAGTACCCTCTTCTTCATTAACCAAATCCTCACTCAAAACCACTTGATGAAATCTGTTTCCTTGGTCTTTCGCCATCTTTGCCACTTCCGGAAGCGAATCAAACGGACCTTTGTAATTTAATCCTGAAAGTTTCTCCCCCAAAACTACCTTTTCCGGAGCAATGCCCCCAAATATCTCACTCCCAAGCTTCCTAGAAACCCAATACTTTTTTCCTTCATAAGAAATCAAGGCGTATTCCATCTTTGGATTAACGGCAACTAGAGTGTTTCCTGGGATGGTCCAGGGGGTAGTTGTCCAAACCAAGAGGAACTCGCCGTATTTTACGAGAGGAAACCTCATAAAAACAGATTTGTGAGTAAGCTCTTTGTATTCCTCCGTTAAAATTTCATGTTGGGAAATGGCTGTCCCACACCTCGGGCACCAGGGAACGCTATCTTTGCCTTTGTATAACCAATTACTTTCCCAACATTTCTTGAGGAAGGCCCAAATCGCATAATTATTCTCTTCGCTCATCGTAAAATAATCGTTCCCCCAATCCATAAAATAGCCTAAACGCTGACTCTGCTTTGTCTGAACATCGGCGAAGTGTTTCGTGTGTTCTTTACAATCTTCAACGAACTTCGCAATCCCGTATTTTTCGATCTCCGTTTTTGATTTAAATCCTAATTTTTTCTCCACCTCTACCTCCACCCAAAGCCCTTGGTTATCAAACCCGTTTTGATACCTCTGTCGATATCCCTTCATCGTTTTATATCTCTGATAAAGGTCTTTTAAAGTCCTTCCCCAAGCATGATGGACTGCCATCGGATTATTGGCGGTAATTGGGCCATCCAAAAAGGAAAATTGCTTTTCCGATTTTTCATTCTTTTTGAGATATTTCTGTAAAACTCCGTTTTCTTCCCAAAATTTAAGGGTTTTGTGTTCTATTTCTATAAAATTTGGGGAGTTACTTTGAGTTTCCGACATAATTTTGGCTAAACATCAAATCCACCCGACGCGCTCGTAAAATCAAAACGCCTAAAAGTAGAGTGCAAACAAATACCAATCCCAAAAAACCTAGGTAAAGTCGATTCATAAATTGGGACTATACTACCATAAAAATTGACTAGAATCTAAGCGCCACCTTAGGCGCAATCGCTTTTATCTTCGGAAAAAGAATATCAAAAAACTCCCGCTTGTAAGGTTTTACACTTTTAAAAAACGGGTCGAGCGTAGAAATAGGGTTAAAGTTCTGTAGAAACCATTTATCTTTCTTTCCAATAATCCTCGCCATCGCTAAAAGACCCTCTTCGTTATGAATTCCCGGAACAACTGTCGTTCTAATCTCAAAGGTAATTCCGCTCTTTCTAAGAATCTCAAACGATTTTAGAAAGTTTTCGTAATCTGACTCCTTATAAATTTTTCCACTTTCCCTCACTTCTTTAAAATCAAGGGCAACATAATCAAGTAACTTTTCTGATGTTAACCTACTTAATACCTCGAAGTTAAGCCCATTGGTGTCAAGTTTAATAAGAAAACCTAAACTGCGACATTTTTTGATAAATTCAAAAAGATCCGATTGAAGGGTGGGCTCACCGCCGGAGATAACTATTCCGTCCAAAAGTCCTTTTCGGCTTTCTAAAAACTTAAAAAAGTAGGTTTCATCTATCTTTGGCAACTTTTCTGGAGTTAAAACTAATTCTTGGTTATAACAAAAAGGGCAACGGAGGTTGCAATATTGGGTAAAAATGATGCAGGCGACTTTGTTCGGAAAATCCATCAAAGTAATTTTTTGTAGTCCTCGAATCTCCATAAGTACCTAAATTTAACACTTTTTGATATTTATGGTAAAATGAAGATAACAAAAGGCAGGATTTGCCTTTTTTGGTTGTTAGAAGTATTTTTTATAACGTATGGCAAAAGAAAACATTAGAAATGTCGCGGTTATCGCCCACGTTGATCACGGCAAAACCACTTTAATAGACGCTCTTCTTAAGCAAACTCATGTTTTTCGCGACAACGAAAAGGAAATGAGCGAACAATGTATTCTCGATAGTTCGGATCTTGAACGAGAAAAAGGAATTACCATCTTGGCCAAAAACTGCACCGTTTTTTATAAAGGCATAAAAATTAACATTATTGATACTCCAGGTCACGCCGATTTTTCGGGGGAAGTAGAACGCACGCTTGGAATGGCGGACGGAGCCCTTCTTATTATCGACGCCCAAGAAGGGCCAATGCCCCAAACCAGATTTGTGCTTAAAAAAGCCCTTGAACTAGGATTAAAAATCATTGTCGTTATCAATAAAATTGACAAGCAGTTTGCCGATGTCGACCGAGCAATTTCCAAAACAAGCGATTTATTTTTGGATATCGCAACAGATGAAACTCAAATAGATTTTCCCGTTCTTTACGCCGTCGGTCGGGCAGGGGCGGTTTATAATGAAGTTCCGAGTGATCTTAACGAGCCGCAAAATGCCCTACAGCTTTTGGATAAAATAATCGATTACGTTCCCGCGCCAAAAGGTGAATCTTCTGGCCTTTTTAAAATGGTTGTTTCCTCTCTCGATCATGATATTCATCTAGGACAAATCATTCTTGGAAAAATTTATTCCGGTACGATTTCTGAAGGCCAAGAAGTTATCCTTGCCCAAAAGCCAGAAACAAAATTAAAGATTGAACGGGTAATGGTTAATTCTGGACTAACGAGAATAAAAACAGAAAAAGCTGAAGCGGGCGATATTGTCGCTCTCTCCGGAATTCAAGAGGTGGAAATCGGAATGACTTTAACCGACCCAAAAGAGCCTTCCCCACTACCCGCGCCAAAAATCTCGGAACCAACCCTTCATATGAGCCTTGGACCTAATACTTCCCCATTCTCTGGGAAAGAGGGGCAATTTTGCACCGCCAGGCAACTTGAGGAAAGACTAAACCGGGAACTCAAGAAAAATTTAAGCTTAAGGGTAGAAAAAATGGACAATAATAAATTTAAAATTTCGGGACGGGGAGAACTACATCTAGCAATTCTGCTTGAAACAATGAGACGAGAAGGCTACGAAATGGAAGTTGGGAAACCAGAAGTCATCGTTAAAAATATCGACGGAGCCGACTCTGAGCCTGTCGAAGAAGTTGATATTATCGTTCCGGAAATGCATGTTGGGACAATTAATCGAGAGCTTGGAGCAAGGGGCGGTAGTTTAATTAAAATGAGCCCATTAACGGAAACAGAAATGGAATTTATTTATGAAATTCCAACTAGGGCTTTAATTGGATTAAGGAGTCTGCTTCTAACCCAAACAAAAGGGACGGTGGTTTTTAATTCAATTGTGACCGGATATGCTCCTTTAGGAAAGCCTTTACAAAAACTCCGCCAAGGTGCGTTGGTTTCCGCAGAGACCGGACCCGCCCTTTCTTATGGTCTGGAAAACGCCCAAGGCCGGGGAATTACTTTCGTAGACCCTGGAATTCAAGTATACGAAGGAATGATTATTGGTCTTGGGGCTAAGGAAAATGACATTGACATCAATGTCTGTAAAGGCAAGCATTTGACTAACATTCGCGCCGCTTCCGCCGATAAAATGATCCAACTAGCCCCCTCAACCATTTTGAGTTTGGAGCAATCGCTTGATTTCTTAGAGAACGATGAACTTCTCGAAATTACCCCAAAGTCATTGAGGCTCCGTAAAAAATTTCTAACTGACTTAGACAGAAGACGCGCCAAAAGAGCAGGCTAATTTATGTACGAAAACATCGACGGTCGTCGATAAAACCGTACATCGTTATTTTGGGGAAACAGACACTCTGGTAACTTCTGGTACTTTAATTAAGAGTCAAAGATTTACTTCGATTTTTTTTCGTATTTCGTCGAATATTTTCCTTGCTTCTCTGCCTCCCCAATCAGCAGGCAAAATTTCGTCAGGAAGATATGGGTCTTCTTTCAGTATTTCTAAATATTGACCAAAAAATGAAGTATTAACTACCGATGAATTCACGTTTATATTCTTTTTGCAATTTTCTATGAGGAGGGAGTATCTTTCAGAAATCGCAGGAAGATCCCACGCCTTCATAGCTATTTCTTCATTCGAGTAAGATCCGACTTTCTCCGCTTCAAAAAACAAAACTCCTATTTCGATATTTTCCGTTTTAAACAATTCTTCTATCTCGTCAATAACTGGATGCGGGGATATCCAAACGCTTTCTTGAAGTAAACCAAACCCAAGTTGGCGAAGATGATTTCTAACACGTTCTCGCGCATTTCTACTTTTTTCTTCTATGTCAAAAATCACAATTCTCCACTTCTTATCCCATGGTTTTTTATTAATCTTGTTAATATTTATTGTTCTGTTTAGAGTCTTAAGGCCTAAACTAGTTATTTTATAACGAATCTCTCCCTCTTGAGATACTTCTTTTTCTATTTCACCAACAGACACTAACCTTCTTACCGCCTGCTCTACTTTCCGATCCTTCTTACCCATTCTCAGACCAAGAATATCGTGAGATCTTTTATTGTAAAGACCAGAAACATAACTCCAATAATCAACCGTTTCCGCAAGTTCTATTAGGATTTTATCTTTTGTTCTCATCACTCTATATGTTACTTCATTTTATTAGTGTACGAAATTATCGACGGTCGTCGATAAAACCGTACATAATCCTGAGGGAAAATTGCGCCGACCGATATCAACCTTAGACCTTATATTCCTTCCTCATCGCAAATTCGGATTGCTTTCCATCATTCCACTGCTTTACCGGGCGCAAATAACCAACAATCCTTGAGAATACTTCACACTCTGCCTTGCAATCCGGACATTCAAAATGCTCTCCCGCAATATACCCATGAGTTGGGCAAATGCTGAATGTTGGCGTTAGAGTAAAGTAGGGCAAGTGGTAATTCGAAGAAATCTTTCTTACCAAAGATTTTACTGCCTCAATCGAGGGAAGCTTCTCCCCCACAAATCCGTGCAAAACCGTTCCCCCGGTGTATTTAGTCTGAATTTCGTCCTGAAGGGTAAGGGCAGCAAATAAATCATCGGTATAGTTTACCGGCAGTTGAGAGGAGTTGGTGTAAAAAGGAGCGGCTCGCTTTTGCAAGTAGTCAAGCTCATTGGCAACTACAATATCGGGATACATCTGCTTATCTTTCTTGGCCAAGCTAAAGCTAGTGCCTTCCGCTGGAGTTGCCTCCAGGTTATAAAGCTCATTCTGCTCTTTTTGAAAATCCCCCAATTTCTCCCGCATAAAATCTAGCACCTCCACCGCGAACTCCCGCCCTTCATCCGAAGCAATATTCTTCCTCATGAAATTCATAATCGCTTCGTTCATTCCACAAAGTCCAATTGTATTAAAGTGGTTTTTCCAGTATGCCCCAAATCTTTCCTTAACTGAGGAAAGGTAAACCTTGGCGTATGGATACAGTCCTTGATCAGTAAAAGTCTCGAGAACATTCCTTTTTAAAGAAAGACTATCTTTAGCAAGCATCATTAACTTTTCAAGACGGGAGAAGAAATCCTTTTTATCATTGGCTAAATACCCAATTCTTGGCATATTTATGGTAACGACCCCAATACTTCCAGTCAAGGGATTAGAGCCAAATAACCCTCCACCACGTTTCCTTAGTTCTCTCTTATCAAGACGCAATCGACAGCACATCGAACGAGCGTCCGAAGGATCCATATCGGAATTAACAAAGTTTGCAAAATAGGGAATCCCGTATTTTGCCGTCATTTCCCAAATCGGCTCCAAATTTTTATTATCCCAATCAAAATCCTTGGAAATATTGTAAGTGGGAATGGGAAAGGTAAAAACCCGACCCTTAGCGTCCCCCTGGACATAAACCCGAGCGAGCGCTCGATTTATCATATCCATCTCTACCTGAAACTCGCCGTATTTTTTATCAATCGGTTTTCCCCCAACAATGGCATGATCTTTCGCAATATCTTTGGGGGGTGTCAAATCGAGAGTTATGTTGGTAAAGGGAGTCTGAAAGCCGACCCGGGTTGGGACATTGGCGTTAAACATAAATTCCTGAAGCGCTTGTTCCACTTCTCGTTCGGTAAGTTTATCCACCCAAACAAAAGGGGCAAGGTAAGTATCAAAATTGGAAAAAGCGACCGCCCCAGCGATTTCCCCCTGAAGGGTATACAAGAAGTTAACCATCTGCCCAAGGGCCACCCGGAGGTGCTTGGGAGGCTTACACTCAATTTTCCCAGAAACTCCACCGAAACCTCGAATAAGTAAATCACGAAGGTCCCACCCACAACAATACGGAGCTAGAATCTGAAGATTATGAATATGCATGTCTCCCTTAACGTGAGCATCGCGAATTTCCGAGGAATATATTTTATTAAGCCAGTAGCGGGCGGAAATGGTTGAAAAAACATGGTTATTTAACCCCTGCAAAGAATAATCCATATTGGAATTCTCTTTAACTCGCCAGTCAGAACGGGTTAAATAGCTGTCCATCAGCTCGTCAGTATCAACCAGAGAGTTTATATCGCGGATGCGGTTATGAAGATCGCGGTACAAAATATAAGATTTGGCGGTTTTTGCGTGTCCAGTTTCGATCAAAACCTTCTCTACAATATCTTGAATATCTTCCACCGAAGGAATCGTGTGTCCATCATATTTTTTTTCGAGCAAAGTAACGACCTTATCAGAAAGCGCTTTCGCCAGCTCCTTGTCCTTTCCCCCAACACTACGAGCCGCTTTAAAAATCGCGTCCGTAATCTTAACTTGCTCGAAAGGAACAATTCTCCCATCTCTCTTTCTGATTTCGGTTACCGTAATATCTTTTGTCTTTTCCATAGGCAGGGTGTAACTTAGGATTCCAAGTCTAAAGGCGATTAAAATCTATTGCAAACGAACTCGAAAAAATTTGGGGCGTTATTAAAAGAAAAAATTTCCCTCCCGCCCACTTTTATGCATGATCAACCTATCCGTTAAATTCCATGACGTAGGAAAGTGGGAATCTCATATTTATCATCAGAAGTGTCTTCCGGTTTCTTGTTTTCCGGTTCTTCTGGTTCCAAAATCTGTCTCTCTTCTCTTAATTTCTCTAGCGTTCTTGTAGTTTGAGTATCAAAACCGGTAGCGATAACGGTAATCCTGATTGAATCCGTCGTCGCTTCATCAATCGAAGCGCCAAAAATAATATTCGCGTCGGGATTCGCCGCCTCGGAAATAATCTTGGCTGCCTTGTCAATTTCGTGCATCATTAAATCTGACCCGCCAACGACATTAAAGAGAATTCCGGTCGCTCCCTCGATGTTTACATCAAGAAGAGGTGAAAAAACCGCCATTTTTGCCGCTTTTTCCGCTCTCTCCTCTCCAGAGGCATTGCCAATCCCCATCATCGCTGACCCGGCATTGGTCATAATTGTTCTAACATCGGCAAAATCAACGTTTATAAGACCGGGCTGTACTATTAAGTCAGAAATTCCCTGTACTCCTTGGGCAAGAATTGAATCGGCGATCCTAAACGCTTCAAGAATGGTAGTCGTCTCTTTAATCACTTCCAAAAGTTTTTGGTTCGGGATAACAATCAAGGCGTCAACTTTGTCTCTTAGATCATTTACCCCCTTTTCTGCTTGGGATAGACGTACTCTTCCCTCAAAATCGAATGGCTTGGTGACCACCCCAACCGTCAACGACCCAAGACTTTTAGCAATCGCAGCAATTATCGGAGAGGCTCCCGTTCCCGTTCCTCCGCCCATTCCCGCGGTCAAAAAAATCATATCGGCCCCCTGAAGGTGATTTTTGATATCCTCACTCGATTCTTCCGCCGCTTTTCTCCCAATTTCCGGGTTCGCCCCAGACCCAAGCCCTTTTGTTAAATCTTCGCCTATTTGAATTTTTACATCAGCCGCATTTTTACCCAAGGCTTGAGCATCAGTATTGACAGTAATAAACTCAACCCCCCGGATCTTACGATCGGAAACCATCGTATCGACGGCATTTCCACCGCCGCCACCAACCCCGACCACCTTAATTCTTGCAAATCTGTCAATTTCTGGTTTTACAAGCATTTTATAAGTTGATACCTGTTTTTGCGAAAAAAATCAAGGGGCAGAGGCAAAAAACCTATGGCAAAAAAGACTTAAACCAATCGACAATCCCCCCGAAAAACCTTCTAACTTTCCCTTTTCCAGAAAAAGAACGCTTTGCCGACTGGCTAAAGCCACTCCCATATATTATCAATCCCACTCCAGTTGAGGAAGCCGGACCGCCAATTTCCTCAATTAAACCTGTTACTCCCGTGGGAACCCCCTCCCTAACCGGTAATTTAAGCTCGTTCTTGGCGATTTCCACCGATTTATAAGTTAAGGAACCGCCCCCGGTAAGAACCGCCCCAGCCGGCAACATTCCCTCAAAACCGGATCGTTTAATCTCAGAGTTAACCAGTTCAAAAATCTCTTCCATTCTTACCCTAGTAATGTCATGTAAAAATTTTACCGGTACCGTATTAAAATCAAGGCCAAATTCAGAAACGTCTATCTCATTTCGAAGTTCTTTTTTAGAAGAGGTCAAATCAACTGGCACCGGCACCCCGTTCAGAGACTTTGCTATCTCTGATAAACGAAATTTTATTGATTCCGCATTCTCAAGCGAAGTCCTTAAGCCAATCGCCAAGTCGTTGGTAACATGTTTTCCGCCAATCGGGAGTACCGATGAAAAGGCAGGGCTCCCCTCCAAATATATGATAATTGAGGTTGTCCCTCCGCCAATGTTAATAAGAACAGTCCCAAGTTCCTTTTCCGTATCAGTCAAAACCGCCTCCGCATCCGCAAGAGCTGAATAAATAATTCCGTTTTCTGGAACGGAAACGCCCACCTGTTGAACACATTTCGCAAGATTCCGAAGCGAAGTGGAAGAACCAGTAATAATGTTAGTCTCCACCTCAAGCTTTATCCCACTCATTCCAACAGGATCCTTTATTCCCTCCTGACCGTCAACGATAAAATCCCTAGGAAGAACATGGATAATCTCGCGAGAAGTGGGAAGAGTAATCGCTTGAGCAACCTCGGTCACTCGCGAAACATCTTCGGCGTCAATCTCCTCGCCCGGATGAGAAACCGCCACCACCCCACGGGAATTCTGGGAGGATACATGACTCCCATTAACGGAAACAAAAGTTGATGACACCGGACACCCCGCCATCCGTTCCGCTCCCTCAAGGCTTTGAGAAATTGCAGTGACCGCCTCGTCTATGTCAACAACCACCCCACGTCTCAACCCCCTTGAAGGAACGGAACAAACCCCAATAACCGACCGCTTACCTTCAAGAACAGAGGAAATAACCGTGCATATCTTCGAAGAACCAATATCAATTCCAGCGACAATTCTTTCTTTAGGCATATGAGGGCAGACAGCAAGTCTAACTTATTTCAGAAACTAACCACTGGGTTTTGAAACCGTAAATCTACCTTTCTTAAATCTTTACCTTCTATCTTATACTTCAAAAGGATTTGCTTCAAGAGTGAAACCAATTCTATAAAATCAGCGTCGATTTCAAAAATAGCAGAGGGGCCGTTTTTAATCAAGGCGGAAATCGAGCTCTCAACCACAGAAACCTCGGAAACTGGGATGTTTTTTTCCTTAAGCGCCGACAAAAGGCTTATCCTTGCCATAATTTTCTCCGCGTTTACAAAGTCCCCAATACTAAGATTATCCTCAAAAACAACTTTGGGCAAGATCAGACTTTCTCCCGCCTCACAAAAGACTTGTCCATTTTTATCAACGACAAAATTGCCGTTTTTAGCCGAAATTATGGCAAGAGGGGTTCTTTCTGTTATCGAAATGATAATAGATTTAGGAAATTTTTTTTCGATTACCGCCCTTTCTATCACGGGAAAGTTACTAGCCGCGCGATCGGAAATATCAGAGCTGTTAATGATAATCAAATTCTTACCAAAAAGCTGCTCTTTAAAAAAAAGACTGGTATCCTGACCCTCATTGCCTCCAATGTAAGATATTTTATCTATAGAAAAGAAGGTCGACTTTAAAAAAACCCAATAAAGAAAATAAGAAAGCAAAGCCAAAAGAAAAGTTATCACCACAACTCTTGCAAAAACCTGTCGATTTTTTCGACTCTTAACCTTAAGATTTAGCTTTCGCCTAAATTTTCTTAAAAACATTTCGTAAAGAACCTTACCCTTAAAATAGATATTTGATTATTTCAGAAGAGATTGTTTCTGAAGCGTTAAGGGGTATTTTCTCCCCGAATTTTTTGGCGTTCTCCGAAAGTTCCCTTAGATTCGCAATTACGTTTACAAGAGCTTTTACAAAATCGGAATTTTTCGTTTTGTCCTGGTCGAGAATCACCGCCGAACCGGCTTTTTCTAAAACTTCCGCATTTTTTCGTTGTTCGTTGTGAGAAACCCAAGGAATTGGTATAAATATTGCCGGTTTTGCAATCGCCGCCAACTCATAGACTGTGTTGGCGCCACTTCTTCCAACAACTAAAGCGGCGTATCTAAAAAGCAAGCCCGTTTCTTTGGCGGAAAAGTAATCTTTAACAAAATAATGATCATTTTTAATTTTTTGAAGGGTACTAAAATCGCCAAAAACCGTACTACTACCACATTGGTGGATAACAAAGTAGTCAATGGGCAGTAAATCTAAACTCTCCCTAACCAATTCGTTTAAAAAATGGGCCCCCTGCTTACCACCGGTAATGTATATCAGAGGTTTTCCTGATGCTTTTTTTATAAACTCTCCCAAAATTCCACCTTCGGAAAATGCGGGTGGATTTAAAATCTCCTTCCGGAGCGGCAGTCCAACCAAAGTGACCTTAGACTCTTTCAAGCCGGGCAAGGAATCTTCCCAAGTAAGAAATATCTTTGAGGCAAATTTTGAGACGACATCATTCGCAAAACCAACGCCGGTTGTCTGCTCATGAGTAAAGGAGGTAATCCCAAGTATTTTTCCGATTATGACGACAGGAACTGCCAAATATCCACCAAAGGAGACAATCAAATCGGGCTTAATTTTAAGAAGATAATACAAGGATTGAAAAAACCCAAAAGGAATTCTAATAAGTTTTAGGGGATTATAAGTTCGGTAAAATTTTCCCGCGGACAAATTGTAAAAAGGAATTCCCAAAGAGGTTACCTCTTTATATTCAGCGCTCTCGTTTTCATCTCCCCACATTGAATGTTTATGCCCAATCCAGTAAATTTCGAAAGAAAAGTGCTTCTTGGCGCTTTCCAAAGCCTCTATAACCGCAAGCGCGGTCGTATGGTGTCCACCAACAAATACAACTTTTTTAAAAGTTTCTTCAAACATATTTAGGGGCCGAAAGCGCCCGAATCGCCGCTCCAAGGGCAAACATTGTTAAAACCAATGACGAGCCGCCATAAGAGATCAGAGGCAGGGGCACTCCGGTTAAAGGCACCACTCCCATCATTGCTGACAAATTAAGGATGGTTTGAGCAGAAATCCAAAGAGCCACTCCCGATATTATAGCTTTATCACTAAACTTTTCACCAGCAAGAACTCCCTTTAACAACCTAAATATAATAAAAACAAAAAGAAAGACAACGAAAAAACCGCCCACAAAGCCAAACTCTTCACATAAAATCGCAAATATGGAATCGGTAGTCACTTCCGGGAGGTAGCTATATTTTTGACGGGACTCTCCGGGCCCAAGCCCAAAAATCCCGCCCGAACCCACCGCAATCATTATTTGATTAACGTGATACCCAGTCGTAAGGGCATCCGCTTCTTCCGGATTAAGGTACGTCTCAAGTCTAGATTTTCTATATGGAGAAATCAAAATAAAGCCAAGAGCAATCAAAAATATAAAGGGTATTACGGCGAAAAAAAGACGCAAGTCTTCTTTAAGAATAAAAAACATTCCAAACCCAATCGAAGCAATTACGAGACTGGTCCCAAAGTCCGGTTGAATAATCACCAACCCGCAAATTAAAAACACCAGGCCTAGGTAAGTAATTATTTCAGAAAGCTTCTCCCTGCCCGGAAGCCAAAAAGCGGCATAAAAAATTAAGGAGAGCTTTACCAATTCAGAGGGCTGAAACCCCAATCTCCCAATAAAAGGTAATAGAGGAAGGGGAGGCGGATTTAGAAAAAGCCAACGCCTTGCCCCGTAGATTTTTGGTGAAAAAGGTGTTGGCAAAATAACAAGGAATAGACAAATTATCGAAAAAAACAAAAGAAAAAAAGAAATTTTTTTTAAAAAAACTTGATCGAGTTTTAAAGAAATCAGCATCCCAATTATACCAACTAAAACCCAGGCCGCCTGTAATAAAAGGGAGTGATATTTACCTCCAAAAGTATTAACAGAAGTCACTACCGAAGCATCAAACACCATCACAACCCCGACTAAAAGAAGGAGAAGTACACTGGCAAACAAAGATATTGAGGAATCCCTAGAACGCTCTGGTTTTCTTTTTTTTTCACCATGTGTAGCCATACTTCAGCTTTTTCTTTCAATGAAGGCGCCAAGCCCTTTAAGCTTCTCTTCAAATCTTTCGTAACCTCGATCTATAAGCTCAACCCCATAAACCTCGCTCTTTCCTTTTGCCGATAGTGCCGCCAAGACTAGAGTCGCTCCCGCTCGAAGATCAACCACCGTTAAACGTCTTCCACGAAGGTCGGTAGGTCCTGAAATTGAAGCGGCGTACAAACCTTCTTCAGTATAATCAGAAAAACTGTAAACCGAAGGCGCGGCTACCGGATGGTAAAGAGAAATTTTCGCTCCCATCCGATTAAGCTCTTTAGTATACTCAAACCGATCGGAATAAACGGTTTCGTGAATCGTAGAAACCCCTTCTGCCAAACACAAAAGCACCGAAAAAGGCTGTTGCCAGTCAGTCATAAACCCGGGATGGGGTGCGGTTACTAAATCGAGACTTTTTAATTTCGTCCCTTCCTCCCGCCAAACCCGCAGGCTATTTTCCGAAACTTCGTAATCAACCCCCGCTTGTTGAATTTTCGCCAAAAAGGCGATTAAATCTTTGGGACGAGCGTTCTCGATTACTATATCTCCCTGCGTTACCGACCCAGCTAGAGCAAAGGTAACCGCCTCATTTCTATCAGGAATGATACTATGGGTGGCTCCCTTCAGATTATCTACCCCTTCAACCTCAATTGTGTTTCTTCCCGCGCCATCCAAAGACCGAGCAATTTTTGCCCCCATTTTCGTAAGAAGTAAAATCAGATCATCAACTTCTGGTTCAAGTGCCGCCCCAATTATCCTTGTTTTCCCAATACCCAAAACAGAACTTAAGATAACATTCTCGGTCCCCATTACCGTCACTTTTTCAAAAACGACCGATGCTCCTACCAATCTTCCGGAGGATTCCGCCGTATAAGCGCCACCCGAATAATCAATCCTGGCCCCCAAGGTTTTAAGGGCATTAATATGTCGATCTAGCGGACGACTTCCGATTTTGCAACCGCCAAGTTCATATATTTTTGCCTTTCCAAAGCGATAAAGAAGTGGTCCAAGAAGCAAAATCGAAGCTCTTGATTTTGAAGACAACTCTTTAAAAACTTCGTAGGAGTGAATTTTTTTGCTTGACAGTTTGAGGACATTCGGACGAATATATAGAGCCTCTACCCCCAAACTGCGAAGTATCTCAATATCTACCTCGACATCAGAAATTTCCGGAACATCTTCTAAAATGACGTCTTCGTCGGTCAAAAGCGAGGCGACAATCATTTTAATCGCCGCGTTTTTCGCCCCGGATAGTTTAACTTTTCCCTTAAGAGGATTTCCACCCTCAATCTGGAAAAAAGACATAGTTAATAATTAAAGGTCTGGACTAACACCAAAATAAATCGCCAATTCCTTAGCGGTTTCCATCCAAAGAGGAACCGCCGTTTCCGCAGCGTAGGGGCTTGTGCTCGGTCTCTCTATTTTCACTAGCATAACAAATTTTGAACTGCTAGGAAAGAACCCAACAAAGGTGGCGTTTGTAAGGGTGGGATCATATTTTCCACCAACCGGAATTTGGGCGGTCCCCGTTTTTCCGGCAATTTTATAATTGGGAAGATTATAATATTTAGATTCTCCCCCGGAAACAGCTTGCGTTAAAAGCCCGACCACTTTCTTCGAGACGTCCGGAGAAATTACCCTCCCAATCTTTTTATTTTGAATTGTCTTAGAGGCATTTCCCTTTTTGAGTTCTTTTACAAGTTTAGGCTTCATCAAAATCCCATTGTTAAAAATCGCGGAAAAAGCACTTGTTATTTGAAGAGGAGTCACCGATAAGCCCTGTCCAAACGAGGCAGTGGCAAGATCAATCGGATACCAATCCAGAACCTCCTTAAGCTCTCCGGCTGCTTCTCCTTCAAGATCGACCCCGGTGAAAACACCTAATCCAAATTTTGCAAAATGTGACCTTAAGTTTTTAATACCTATCCTTTGCCCTATCATAGCCGCCCCAATATTGTTCGAGTGTTGCAAAATACTGGTAACTGTTTCATCTCCGTAGTGTTTTCCATCCCAAGTGTCAATCGTGTAACCACCGATTTCCATCGGGCCTTCATCGTAAAAATGCGAGTTTTCGTTTATCGCACGGATCTCAAGCCCACTTGCTACCGTTAGCGCCTTCACAACTGATCCGGGCTCATAAGAGGAGGAAATTGCAATATTCCAAAGAGGCGAATCGATTTCTAAAGGCGAATCATCCTTATTGGAAGGCTTTCCGGGATCCGAAAATGGATAGTTTGCCATTGCCAAAATCGCGCCGGATGCAGGTTCCATAATAATTATTGTCCCCGTCTCCGCACCATAACGGATAACTCCCTCTTTAATTTTTCTTTCGGCCAAATACTGCAAAGAACGGTCTATGGTAGTCACAAGCGCGCTTCCATCGGAGGGGGGAATTTTTCTAAACTCTCCATAAGGAATGGGCACCCCCAAAGCATCTTTTTCCTCAACCATTCTGCCCGCCCTTCCCTCCAGATCGCCGTTATAAAAACCCTCAAGACCAAAGTAACCTCGCTCCTTGCCAGATTCGTCTTTCGCAACATACCCAAGAACAGAACCAAGTAACTTTTTTTCTGGGTAACTTCTTCTCGGCTCCTCTTCAAATCCAATCCCGGATAAATTATTTAGCAAAATTTTATCTTTTTCTTGGAGAGAAATCCCATGTCTTAGAATTAAAAAAGTGAGATCGAGAGACAATTTTTCTTTAATATCTGAAACACATTTTTGGGAATTTTCTGTAAGGACTGAACAAATTATCCTTGAGGTTTTTTTTCCATCAGTTATCTTCTTCGGCTCGCCGTAAAGCATATAAAGAATTTCTGTGGTAGCTAGAGGATAACCATCCGACGAGAAAATGTCCCCTCTCCTTGCCGGAAGCTCATAACTCGCCCAATGCTGATTTTCCGCTAACTTTAAAAACTTACCATGACCCAGAACAGAAATAGAAAAGAGCCTTCCTAGGATAAGGATGAAAAATACCGAAAGGAAAGCTAGGAGAAGGTTTATCTTTAACCGCATAAAAGTTTAGCGGGAGGCAACGACGGGATTAGCGACGTAATCAACTTGGGAGAATTTGACCATCCCAAGAGCCTTCGCCCTTGCTTCAATCTTTTTTAGAGAAATTTTCTCCGCAAGCTCTTCCCGCAAAATCAAGTTTTCTCTTTCTAAAGTTTCTTTTCTAGCCTCTGTTGCCCGTAGCTCTCCCCCATCCGCACAAAAACAATTTACCGCCACAATTCTTCCAACCGTGGCGAGAGCAAAAGCAATAATTGCGATCCGGGCAGTCTTTTTGACCATAATGATAATGTTAACCTGTCTTTTCGTAAGCTCTTAGCTTGGCGCTTCTAGATTTAGGATTATTCAAAAGCTCCTCTTCCTTTGCCATTACCGGTTTATCCGTAATCTTCTTAAGCCGCATCTCACTTAACCCATAACCTTTCACGATCCGATCCTCAAGGGAGTGAAAGCTAACTACCACCAACCTTCCTCCGGCCTTAAGCAAAGATGCGGCTTGAGGCAGTGAAATTTTCAAATTATCAAGTTCGTTATTTACAATAATTCTTAAGGCTTGAAAACATTGAGTCGCCGGATGAATTTTCCCTAACCCAGAAAGGCGTACCTTACTTTTTAAAATTATGTCTGCTAACTGCTTACAAGTTGATATCTTTTCGCTTTTCCGTGCGTTTACAATATCGCGAGCAATTTTTCGACTCATTTTCTCTTCTCCGTATTCCAAAAAAAGCTGGGCCAACTCTTTTTCAGTTAGGCCATTTACCAAATCCTTCGCCATAACCGAAAGGTTAGGATTCATACGCATATCTAAATCCGCATCAGAATTTATTGAAAACCCCCTATTTAAATCGGTAAGTTGGCGCTCGGAAACCCCAAGATCATATAAAACCCCCGAAACTTGACCAAACCCATTCTCATTAGCGATCTTTGAGATATCAGAAAAGTTCCCTTCCGCTAAAATTAGTTTCTTTTTCTTTATAAAATCCTCAAATAAATTGTTAACGTACGCAATCGCCTCCGGATCTTGATCTATCCCAAGAACGATCGCCCCTTTTTCTAAAATCCTTCCCGTGTGACCGCCGCCTCCTAAAGTGGCGTCGATAACAACAGAGCCAGAATCAACCTTTAGAAATTCAATTGCTTCTTCCAAAAGAACCGGAGTGTGGTAGTTATTCATTCGTAACCTCCCGTTCAATTTTCTTCAAATTTTCGGTCCAAACCGATTCTTCCCAAATCTCAAAATGATCCCCCGCCCCAAGAACAACAGCCTTCTCGTTTATCCCCGCGTATGATTTAAGGTTTCCAGGCAGGACAAATCTCCCTTGACGATCCATCGCTACCTCAGACGCCCCCGAATACATATAGCGTTTTAAATTTCGGCTTCTTGCGTCTGATATCGGCGAGCCGAGTTGCTTAAGCGATTCAACTTCCCAATCAGACGGGGCGTAACCGAAAATACATTTCTCAAAACCCTTGGAAAGAATGACATCCATGCCGGCAATCTTTTCTCGGATTTTCTTGGGAAGGGCTAACCTACAGCCCTCAGTAATATTTTGTTGAAATTCTCCAAGAAACATCATAATTAAATATCACCACTGGTCACCTGTCAAGAACCAATTTGCACCAAAAATAGTATTTTGTCAACGGAGAGATTCGCACGAAAATGCTTTTGGTTTTGTAGCTGCGACATTTATGTCGCCAATTGTATTTATTTGAAATTAACCTAATCGACTAACATTAATTGGCGAGGCACAGCCAGCCTCGCCGAACGTGAGTCTAGGCGGGCCTCGCAGCTACAATAATAGAAAGGAATGAAAATTTAGTTTAGAAGAGCAAAAAAGTGGGTTTTGAGGTCTTTGATACTGAACCTAATTTGTTCCATTGAGTCTCGATCCCTAACGGTGACCGTATCGTCCTCAAGGGTCTGGTAATCGATTGTAACGCACCAAGGCGTGCCGATCTCATCCTGTCTGCGATATCTCTTACCCACGTTTCCAGCATCGTCCCAAGCGGTGTAGAAGTTCGTCTTTAACCCGTCATAAACCTCCCTTGCCTTTGCCGTAATTTCCGGCCTGTTCGCCATTAATGGGAAAACGGCAACTTTGTAAGGAGCCAGGTTTGGAGGAAGTTTAAGAAGCGTCCGAGAGATTTCTCCCATTTCATCTTTTTCTTCCGTAAAGGCGCTTAGAAGAACCGCAAGAAGCGTCCGAGTGACTCCAAAGGTAGGCTCAACGACATGGGGAACAAATCTCTTATTTTCTTTGGTATCAAAATAACTTAATTCCTGACCCGAAAATTTAGCATGGTTAGTGAGATCAAAGTCGGTTCGATAAGCCAAACCATAAAGTTCCTGAAAGCTCCCGAAAGGAAAGTCGTATTCAATATCCTCTGTTCTTTTTGAATAATGAGATAGTTCTTCTTTCGAATGAGCCCTCCAGCGAAGCTTCTCTTCCTCCAAACCAAGTTCTTTTGCCCATTCCCACATCAAGCCCTTCCATTCCTCAAAAACATTTTCCCAGTCCTCTTCTCTAATAAAATACTCGATCTCCATTTGCTCAAATTCCAAAGTTCTAAAAACAAAATTCCCGGGGGTAATTTCATTTCTAAAAGCTTTTCCAATCTGGGCAACTCCAAATGGAATTTTTGGGGAAAAAGAATCAACTATATTTTTAAAGTTGACAAATATATTCTGGGCCGTTTCCCCCCGAAGGTAAACATCAAACTTGGTGTTTTCAACACTCCCAAGAGATGTTTTAAAAAGAAGGTTAAATTTACGAGCCTCGGTTAAATTTGTGCTTCCGCATTTAGGACATTTAAGATTCTTTTCTTTAATTATCTCTGTGAGTTCCGCGGGCGTTTTTCCACCCGCACTAATTTTAAGGGAGTCTTCAACCAAATGATCTGCCCTAATTCTTTCTTTGCAGTCCTTGCAATCAACCAAAGGATCATTAAAATTAGTTACGTGCCCAGACGCCTCCCAAACTTTGGGGTTTGAGATGATTGCCCCATCCATTCCGTAAATATTTTCCCGAGTTCCCACAAAAGTTTTCCACCAAAGATTTCTGATATTCCTTAAAAGTTCCGCCCCCAAAGGACCGTAATCATAAGCATTGGAAAGCCCCCCATAAATCTCAGAATTCGGGTAAACAAACCCCCTTCTCTTACATAAAGAAACAATTTTTTGCATCAGATCTTCTGTCATAATTATCGATATGAATCCAAGGATCTTAATTTCCTCCCAATAATTTCTTCGATATAATACCGATTATTTACCTTTCCTTCAAGTTCTTTTGACCAGTATCCTAACAATTTTAATAATTTGATTTCAAAATCAGAGATGGAAATATCTTTCTCGCACAAACCCTGCATAAATTTTAAAAGAAGCTCATAAACCTCTTTGTGCGCCTGCTCTTCCGGCAAAAGCGCGTCCGTAAGTTCACAAACATGAAAAGCCAATCTAATCTTTTTTAGGCTACCCTTAAGAAGACAAAAATCATTAATTAGGACGGACTCAGAAAGAGTATAAAAAGTTTTTCCTTCATAAATCTGAAGTTGGGACAAACACAAAAGATCGATTGTCGGGGCTCTTCTGGAAGTAATCTTTCGAACGCCTTTGGCGATAACTTTAATCTTTCCCAAATTTCTCGTCATCACCGTTAGAATCCGATCAGATTCGGAGAAATTTTTTCTTTTTATAATAATCCCCGCTACTCCAAAACTTCCCATGCCACCGATTCTATCCCAAAGGCTATTTGATAACAACTTCCCGATCAGTTTTAAGTTTGAAGCTTTCTTTTTTACCTAAGAAACCTACCACGTAATCAAAAGCGTCCGTACCCGGTTGCTTTTGGATTAATAGCTTGTACGCGTCTTCTTCAACAACCCCAACAGGCAACTCATATTTTAAAGTCAAGGTCGCCTTTTTAAGCGGATCAACCGCCATATATCCCGTAAAGACGGTTTTTCCAAGATCAGTTGAACTAGTAACCGTATTTAAAGATCCCGACGAATCGATGAGTTTTGCGCCTTCAGGCACATAAACCCTAACCCAATCACGATAACCGGTATTCCATTCCGCATCATACTCACCGGTGTTTTCGTAATCGATTGTAACGACCTTCTCATAGATATCTCCCCTCTTAACAATCTCTTGCGTGACAAACTCCGTTATCCACCAATTAGCTTTTCTTCCTCCAAAATTGGAATCGTTGATGTGAAGGTAATCACCCTTATAAGAAACAAGACGCCCGGCAACCTTGTAATGTTCAGCAAGTGTTTGAAGATCTGCATCAAAAAAACGCATCAAAATGTGCTTTTCCGAAAGAAGCGCTCCAATTTCCTTTAAAAAGTCGTCGTACTTTCCCGAAGGCATCCCATATGCTCGATTAATAATTTCATTCATTAGAGCCCCCAAAATATCCTTTCTCCCTTTTTCCATTTTTCTTAAAACGTTCGCGTAAAGTTCAAGCTCATGCACAACGTTCTCACTCGTAAATGGAGTGGAATAACCAGTAACAGCAACATCCCCAAGCACCCTCAACAGTCCTTGGACAAACTGGGTATCTACCGCAATTACCCCATCAACCGCTGGAACCCCCGGAACCCGCATCCAAAAATCCATCAAAGTATCGGTAGAAACTTTATAATCCGGAGAAAGGTTGGAATCTCGGATGTACCAATCATCAAGCTTAAGATAGGCCTTTATAGGAGCCGGCGCAGGTGGATACGCCCCCGCCTTGTTATCAATATCCAACATGTACATGTCACCGGAAGCAGAGCTAACGATCTGAGCGTTCTGAAATGTGAACAAAGCGTAGGCGGTCCAAAAACCTCCCGTTGGGCGAATTTCTTTATCATTTTGAAACAAAACCAAATAACGCATTGGACTACTGTTACCTGTCAGAACGGGGAAAATCTCGAATAATCTTTTGATATCGGGAAACGAAGTATTTATTCCAGAAACAACGCTTCTTAAAGAGAGTATTTGACCACGAACATCTTTTCCTCTTACGGATTTTGGATAACGATTGGGATTAATCTTATCTAGATCAGAAGAAGCGGAAGCGAGCTCAATTCCAATTTCATCCATATCTTCGGCTACTTTTGGAAACAAAGTCACTAATGCCTTGACTTTTTCCGGACCATAAAGCGGCGTCGAGGCTTTCTCATCGGTAGAGAAACCTAGCAGATTTGCGTTTGGATAAATGCTATCAACCAATAATAAAGCGGAGGTAGTTAAATGATTTGCCGCCGACAAACCTGACTCTGCATCCTTATAGTACATTCCCAAAAAAGGCACGAATTTTGTCCAAGATAATTTCTTAGTTTTTGCTTCAACCGTGAGCACATCTTCCTTAAGATACCCGACCCCCCGCTTAACCTGAGTCATATTCTGCAGCAAAAAACCGTCCTTGGTGTATTTAATGTGCTCATTCAAAGAAGCGGTCGAAGAAAAAATGTTCTTAACAGGAATTATAATCAGAAAAAAAAGCACCAACCCAATAATTGCAGTTGCCCCAAAAACCCAAAGCAGAATTTTTTTGTTAAATTTAAATTTAGACATAAAAGGAATATTAATTTTGGGAAGATTAAAAGAAAAAGAAGCCTTTCTGCTTTGGTTTATGCTTTTCATATTTTAAAAACTACTCCGCCCCCCGACCGGCGACCACCGCCCAAGGGGTTTTAAATAAAATTAACAAATCTTTGAGAAAAGAATAATTTTCAGAATATTTCGCGTCCATCTTTACTCTTCCTGGAAAATCAATCGTGGTTCTCCCAGAAACTTGCCAGGGTCCCGTCAATCCTGGTTTTATACTAGTTGCCTTTTTAATAAAAACTTCAATCCCCTCATTTCTTTTATTTTGCTCCTCAAGCTCAAAGGGATAATACGCCCTCGGACCAACGAGACTCATCTGCCCCCGCAAAATATTCAAAAATTGAGGCGCCTCATCAATTGAAAATCTCCTTAAGAACCTACCTCCCGGAATAATCCTTGGATCCTCCTCTGGTTTTAATTTGTAGTTATTGAGTTTATACTTCTCGTGCAAATCTGGGTGGTTCAAAAGGTACTCGTGGGCTTTGGGGATCATTGTCCTTAACTTATACATTCGGAAAGGCTTCCCGCCTTTCCCAACTCTGGCGGGAATATCGGCAAAGACTGGTCCAGGAGAAGTAATTTTGATCCAAATGGCAGAAAGGATTAACATGGGCGAATAACAAAAAAGGAAAAAACCTGCCCCTAAAATATCAATTAATCTCTTGATGGGATTGTAAAAATTTTTCATACTCGCGTTTTACCGAAACGGAAAAAGTTTTTAAGAAAATTTCTTTTGAAAATTCCTTACCCCGACGAACACAATTCTCCCCTTTAAAATGAAACTTGTCAAAATCAAGAACCGCTTTCTCTAATGATACGACAGTTTGGTCATTGAAAAAAATACCGGTTTCCTCGTTAATAACAGTTTCAAGCGCCCCACCTTCGGAAAACGCAATCACGGGGCATTTGCAAACCATCGCTTCTACCGCCGTTATCCCAAAATCCTCTTTTTGAGGAAAAATCAAAGCTTTTGCCCGACTCATTAAGTCTACCACATTCGAATCTGAAATTCTCCCCGTAAAAGTTACCGTCTTCCCTGCCATCCTTTTTAGTCGAGGGAGATCCTCCCCTTCGCCAACAACAACAAGTTTAATTTTAAGCTTATTTGCGACAAGGATCGCAAGATCCGTCTGCTTCCAACGGGAAAGTCTAGAAACAATTAGAAAAAAGTCCTTTCTCTTTTCAACAGGTTGCCGGCATTCTTTACTTTGAAAAGGATAAACGATCGTTGAATCGCGGTTGTAGAACTTTTTGATCTTCTCTGCAGTGTAATTAGAATTTGCAAAAATCGCGTCGACCCGTTCAACCGCCGCCTGATCCCAAATCCGAAGCCATAAATTGATTGGCGAAGTAATCAGTCTTATAAGATTGCTCGAAAAATAATCAAACGGCTCCCAAAGAAAACGGGCGGGAGAGTGCATATAACAAATATGGCAAGTTTTTGAGCTAGTTGTTATACCATGAGAAAAACGGGCGGAAGAGCTAATCACCAAATCGTAACCGGAAAAATCAAAAGATTCAAAAACTAAAGGCATTAGGAAATAAGCGAATTTTTCAATTTTATCCTTAAAGGGAAGCCTCTGTAATAGGCGGGAAGCCTTAATTTTCCCGTAACGGGAAGCGAACTTCTTATCATAAATAGAGGTAAAAATATCCGCTTCTGGGTAAAGTTCAAATATTGCCTCAAAAACACTTTCCGCCCCACCCGATTGTATAAAACTATCGTGAACTAAAGCAATTTTCATAAGGCATGATATTGGGCAAGGGTTTCTCGGGCCATTTTTTCCCAACTAAACTTCTTGGTTTGGTTAAGCCCTTTTTCCACCAAACTTTTCTGCAATTTCTCATCTCCCAAAAGACCAATTATTTTCTCTGCCATATCTTTAGGGTCATACGGATTAAAATAATAAACAGCCTCTCCTCCAATCTCTGGCATGCAGGAAATATTAGAAGCGCAAACGGGTAATCGATGGGTCATCGCTTCAAGGAGTGGTAATCCAAAGCCTTCCTTTAAAGAAGGAAATACATAAAGGGCCGCGTTTTTATAAAAATAGTACAGATCCTCATCCGGAAGATATCCATCATCCCTTTGAAAATTGGGAAATATCACCTCTTTACTTAAATCTTCTCCCAAAATCTCCTTCACTTCATTTCTTGCTCGTTTAGAAAAATAACTCACCTTTCCCACCAGTACCAACTGAATATCTTTATCCTTTTTGATAATCTTAAAAGCCTCCGCCAAACGAGCAACATTTTTGTGGGGGTACATACTGCTAACATAGAGTAAATATGGTTTGGAAATACCATATTCTTTAGGAATTTCCTCCGAGCCAGTTAAATCTTTTGTTTTGGATAAATCCACGTCCAAACCTTCATAAGTGACTACTATTTTTTCTGACGCGGTCTTAAAGTTTTTGACAATATCTTCTTTTGTGGCGTTTGAGACTGCGAGAACCTTCTTGGCGAACTTTATCGCCCACCTGATTGTGAGTTCATATCCCAAACGTTTAAAGAAAAAAACAATTGCTCCGCGGGTGGAAGTTTTTTGAGTGGGAAATTCACTCATTATTAAATCATGAATGGTAACAACATATGGGCGAAGATAAAGAAGGGGTAAATTAAAATGGGTAAAATGAACTAAATCAAGCTTATTTTTGTATAAAGTTATTGGGAAAAAAAGTTGCTCCGAAAATGAATAGGGCTTAAAGTCAGCCTCAACTTTCTTAAATCTTGGATTTTCACATTTATACTTCTCGAAACCCTCCGAGTTTAGGAAAATAAAATAATCATTTTCTTTATCCAATTTTTCTAACTCGCGGATTAAATTGCTTTGATACCTTCCTATTCCACCCACCCCATAAAATCGCGCGTCTATTCCTATTCTCATGTCCTTATTATACCAAATTTGATGGCTTGAAACTGAATTTTGTAGCTGCGGGGCCCGCCTAGACTCGTGGGCGAGGCTGGCTGTGACCCGCCAATTTATTGCTTATATGTTTATGGCGATAATCCAAATGTCGGTCGCAAAAAAACGATTAATAGGGTACCTATCAATAAAAAAGCTCCCGATTTTACTGTCTATAATCTTATCGAAAAGACAAAGTATAAATTTTAGCATCCGCTGCTTTGCATCAATTTGGGAAGACCAAAATTTAGGCGTTCTCTCCAACCAAACTTTTCCTGTTAGATTATGTTTATTTAACGAGGCTAAAACGGAACCATAGCTCTGCTCGTTTATATGCCAGGCGGGAGAGTTGGGAGTAAGTCCCAATAACCGCATCAAAAAATGACCGAGCTTCACCTGATACTTAGTTGGGGAGGTTTGGGCAATAAAAAAACCATCTTTCTTAAGAATTTTTGATACGGTAGAAAGAACCAGATTGATCTCACTTTCGTTAAGATGCTCCCAGACATTTAAAAAAAGCACTAAATCAAAAAAATCTTCCGGAAAATTCATCTCGCTTACCTCTTTTTTAAGTAGAGAAATTTTTCTCTCCCCAATCTCTGCCTTAGCTTTTTTGACCGCTGATTCGGAACAATCAACCCCCATTGAGTTCCACCCCGCATCATATAGGTACTTGAGCATTTCTCCTCGGCCAAAACCAATGTCCAAAACCCTTCCTTTGCGCTTTCCAAAAGTTGAATTGATTAAACGTTTCGCCGTTCGAAAAACATAGTGATCATCAATTGTGTAACCGGTAACATCTCGAAAATAATAGTCATCATAAATTCTGTGATCAATTTTTTCTTTAGATTTCATAGATTAATCTTTCCATCCTCCACAAAGGTTTATGGCAGAGAAATTTTTAACAAATGGGAGTCTATACAGAAAGTTTTCTATTTTTATTATTAAAGGCAATCTATCCGGCGAAATCATCGGAAAAAGTTCAAGTGGTAGTATTTCAATCTTTGTGATATCTGCTTTTTCAAAATAGCCTCTAAGTTTTTGTGGGGAAGTCTTTGTCATTCCCGATTCAATACTTAAATCAAAATATTTATCAAATAGGGGCGCCCCAATCCACCACCAAAGGTTAAATGGATTAGGTTCGAGAACACTTACTTTCCCACCGGTAACAACCGCACGCGACATCTGTAAAACAACTTCGGCAGGGTTAGAAATGTGGTGTAAGGTATCAATGCAAAATACTCGCTCAAATCCGGATAAAGCAAGGGGTTTAGTGATGTCTTTTTCATAGGTGGTGAGTCTATCAGAAAATCCAAAAGAGCGAGCTCTTTCTTCGAGAATTTTTAATGATTTGGGAGAAAAATCAACCGCGGTAACCTTGTATCCAAGCTCTAATAGTAAAAGGGTCCAAGGACCCTTGCCACAACCAAGTTCCAAAATTCTTGCATCGGTTTTGACTCCACCTAGAACAAAATCAAGGACAATCTTGTTGATTCTTTTTACAGCGAAGCTTCCCGTACTTCTTAAAGGCGCGTAATCACCGGCAGCTAAATCATCAAAAAATTCTTTTTGATCTTTTTTCATTGGGGTGATTCTACCGCAAAATACCCCTTCTCGCTTTTTGTTTTTTCAATTGTATTATCTGTAGCTGTGAGACCCGCCTAGCAGTCGAGGCTGATCCTATCTCGCCAATTTCTTGTGGAATTATTGTGACAATATTGTGACAATAACGATAGTATGAAAGATTACTTATTCGAATAAGTAATCTCGAAAAAGACCCACCCAATTAAATGTTGTTATTTTGATAATTGCTCATAAAATTTATTTTTCAGGCATTGGGAATTAACGAATTTGGCATCCGAAACTTTGTCTTTAGGAATGTCAATGTTGAAGTAAAGACAAAAGACGAGGTTGTCTATAAAACCTTTAATCCCCTTTTGCTTATCAAAATCAATGATCGGCAATGATTTTAAATCTTCCAGTAGTATTTGCTTTCTTTCAAAATCTAATTTTTGGTCACCGTAATTCCCGTCAATTATCTTTTTGATCAGATCAAGATTATCCTTAATTTGTAGCTTTATCTCTTTGTCATCTTTTATTAAAACCAAACAGCCATCTTTTGTTATAACGTTGTCAAACTTCTGAACCAACACGTTTGAAAAATCAACAAAATCTGAAAGAGTTAACTCCTCTAAACCGAGTAATTGGCTAGTCTGTTTAATAATTTCGTTCTTGATTAGTTGATTTCTTTCATCAATCTTTGGCACACGAACAAACTCTTTTACAGAAGTGGTTGAAATAAGAAAGTTTTTTTCATTTTCGCTTCTTAGGAGGGAATTAAGAATTAGAGTTATGGATGAGGAGTTGAGCAAAGCAAAGAGATATAAAACCTCTTTTTCGTTGTCACTTCCTATTGCACAGATTTGATTTCTCGCCCAGATAACTGGCTGAGTGGTAAAGAAAAACCTACTAGGATTGGCGTATGACCACATCAGTTTAAATTTACTATCTAGCAGGTTATACCCTTGGTTGGCCTGCCTCAACTTTATGGTATATGACGAATTACCTAAGCGAATGTTTGGCCAATACCCCTTAGACCCTTTAATTGTCCAGAGTGAACTATTTAATTTGGGGTAGTAATAAAATTCCTCGTTCGGCTCTTCTTTCAACAGCTTACTTTCATCAATGCTATACCCACTATCAAAAAAGAATTTAGTTTTGAATTGGAATTTAGAAAATGTATGTTCGTAATAGATTGAAATATCCTCAGTAGTTCTCTTGTACTCGTTATAAAAGTCAAGAAATGCTTTGTTTTGCTTAATAAAGTTCCAATTAGTCACATTTCGTAAAAACTCAGATTGCAATACCATCTTTTTATTGATTTTTTTATTGGCTGAAATGTTTTCTAGCGCGTGCCCTACCTCATCGTCTGAATTCGCATAGTTGATTATCTCGACATGGTGAAGTGTAGGTGGTAGTTCTCTCCTTATAGCAAAAATCAGGCTCGAGGTAGCTATTGGCTTATTCTGCCTTAATCCTCTACCCACAAACATCTTGCCGCTAAATGTAATTATTTTCTCAATCGTGGTAAATTTAGCTAAATGATAGCGAAGAACGTCTAGATCTCCAGCGGTTAAAAGTGTTTGCGGAATGATATAGCAAAGTCTACCATTATCTTTAAGAAGGGCAAAACCTAATGCAATGAAAAAAGCATAAAGATTGGGGTTAGGACGATACTTTTTAGAATTGTCAGGAACACTATGAAGATTCACACCGTAAATATTATTGAGTTTTATTTTGCCACGCTTCATTAACTCAAAGGTCAAAACACTCTGTTTTGCGCACTCGTTATATCCCACATAAGGCGGGTTACCTATTACAAAGTCAAAACGCCTTCTTGGGCATTCCTGCTGGTTTTCAAGGCTTTTTTTCATTTCCTCCAAATCGCTTTCCTCTCTGACGTAACTTTTGTATCCTAAATCTAATTTTTGAGAAAAAAGAGGAATTTGATTGGGGGAACGTGCTTTCTTTTGAAATTCAACTGTCTGGTCATTAAAAGTATTGCGTAAAGCAGTGTCCATAAACTCAGAAATACTATCTCTAGTGAGGAAAACCTTAATTTTTTTATCAACGGGGTTGTTATATTTCTCGTTAATTATTTGAGGTAACATTCTCATTAAGATATTCATTTCGGCTAGGTATAGTGGGAACTCGGCAATGTCCAACCCAAAAATATTATCATTGATAATTTTCTCGACCTGTTCAGATTTTTCAAAGGAACTGTTGCCAAATGCTTTAAGAACAGAGTCAACAGCGCTGTAGAGGAAAGTCCCGCTTCCGCAAGATGGATCAATTAATGAAATGCTATTTTTGTCGTCCTGATATCTTTTTTGAAGAGCCTCCGGGGTAAATCCGACTTGTTGTAGCATAAAGTTAACAACTGCCGGATCGGTAAAGTATTGCCCCTTTTTTGTGTCCTCATACAACTCCTTAAGATAGTTTTCGTAAATATAACCAAAAATCTCATTCTGGATGTTAGCGAAGTTATATTTTTTAATAAAAACGAATATATCAAGCCACGGGGCAACATCGTGAAGTTCGTTCTTGGGTTGCCTGTACAAGGCAAGCAAAATCTGATTGATGAAATCCTGCTCCTTCTTGAAAGGTCTATAAATATTTTGAGAGATTTTATTTGAGATACCTTCAATAACACCTAAAATCTTACCGTATTGTTTAACTTTGAGGCATTCGTGAATCGCTTTAACAATATCTGCAAATTCCTGAACAAAATTATCAAACCCGTTATCAACCAAAGTTTTATACAAAATGAACTGGATAACATAAGCGTAAGTAATCTCGACTGCCTTTTTCTCTCTATCTCTTCTGTCCAATCCCTCAAAATATCCCTCAATCTGAAGCTTGTTTTTAAAACTTCTTATTAGTTTGGTAATATCGTCAAAAAATATCTGCCTATTTTCTTCAACAGGAAGTCTTTCCTCTTTCAAAAGAGTGAGTTGGCTTTGAGGTTCAAAAAAAGTTAGGTAATAAAACTCCGGCTTGACGTATTCCTTCCAAAATTCAAGGAAAAGATCGGTTTCATTAAAAATTTGGTCTAAGCTAAACTCACGATAAATGTTGTTGTTGTAAAAACGCCAAGTATAGCCATCCGTTAAAATCCCGTAATGTTTATCGAAATCTTTTTGGTAAGCGATAAGTTGTTTTATACCCGCTTGAATATTACCGTAACACTCTGCTTCCAAAGGAATAATAATCTCTGGACTAATATAAACAACAAAATCTGCCTTTCGACCTTCCTTTGCTTTATTTTCGTGAATATACTCATTTTTTCTTGATTCCAATTTTCTTGAAAGAGAGCCTTCCCTTAAATCAAAGAGCTCTTCGCTTTCAAAAAAAGCTTTGACGAAACTATGAACACCCGAGCCAAGCTCTTGGTTTTTATAATATTCCTTTTCTTTACTCCACTTACCTTTTAACTCTTTGATGCTCATATTCCTGTTTCTTTCTTGAAATTGCCTTTGCCATCGGATTAAGGTTTCCAATCGCGAACTACAATAATTTTATTTTTGGAATCTATTTTGAGGATTACTTTTTGCCTTTCCTTCCAGCCAAACTGACGAATAACTTCAATTGGAATGGTGATTCCGTAGGAAATGTTTCCAATTCTAGTTATTTTTCTGATATTCCTATCTTCCAGTTTTTTGTCAGACATAGCTAATTTATACCACACTTTAAAGATTACGTATTCGAATAAGTAATCCAGAAAAAACGCTTTATCTTAAGAACAATCACTCCCAGTCTAACAAAATATGTAACTTAGAAGGGGTATTTATTTCGATAATGATTATTGTGACGTCCCGACGGTTGCTTCAATTTCGAAAAAAGTATCAAAATTGACTTTTCGCTGGTGCCCTCCTGATTTTTCGGGGCTACTTATCTAGCCTCTCAAACCTACTTAAGCGACTCCAAACAATCATGAAACAGTTTTGGTGTGTTGAAATTTATGATAATTATCGAAATATCTGTCATAAGTAACTAAGTAACTTCTCTCCTAAACTAAACGCCTGCTCAATCCCCCTATCCCAAGGCCAGATATGCTCCATTGAAGCAAAATACAAGTTGTTGCCCAGGTCCATCTTGGGCAAGTTATTTTCGTAACCCACCCGCATAATTGGTTGAGCATATTTTTCCCGGAAAACAAAGGCTTTCTCAATATTTTTTTCCGAAAAATTCGGCTTTATTTTTTTAATAAAAGAAATCGCCTTATCGACAACTTCTCCATCCGGCAATTTATATTCATCACTACTTATATCTAGGTAATTTCCTAAATAAACAATATGCTTACCGCTATACTCCTTAGTGTCACGGAAATTCGTATGTTCAACAAGCGCCAAAAAGGGAGAATTCCTGTCATTTAAGTTTACCCAGTAATAATCAGATATCTTTTCTTTAAGAATTAAAACTGCCGTGCGCGCGCCAATATAAGGAACCTTGGTTACTTTAATCATCTCGCTATCTCTAAGAAGCAACTCCAATGTTTCAGAGGAACCTGTAAAGACAACTTTGTCAAAGAAATACTCCCCCTTATTTGTCGTGATTTTCCAATTAGACTCATAAGACATATTAGTCACTTCTTCATTAAGATGGGCTGAGCCGTCTTTTTTAAGTATTTGTTCAGAAAGAGACTCGAAAAGAGCCTGAGAACCGCCTACAAGATAGCCTAAATTAGAACTTCGTAGTTTAATTCTCCCCCAAAACCAAACCATAGAAATATCTTCAACAAATGGCCCAAATTTTCCGGACAAAAGCGGTTTCCAAACTTCTTCATAAGCTGATTTTCCATAAATTTTAGGGGTAATTTTTGTGGCTTCGTTTTTTGAAAATAATGAAATCCCTAAAGATACCGGGAGAAATTTAAGAAAAGCGGTCGCTATTCCAAAACGGAGTCGGTCAAACAAACTTAACCGATTGAATTTAAGAATATCGAGTGGAGTAGAAAATGGATAGAATTTCCCTTCAACAAAATTAGCCGTATTCTGGCCTCTCCAATCAAGCCTGTCCGATAAACCCAGCTCTTTTATCAAAGAGACAACCTTTTCGTCGGTAGAAAAAAAATGATGATAAAACTTTTCTAGAGTAAAACCAGCATAGGAAAAACTCCCTGCCAAACCTCCCAAAGTATCCGACTTTTCAAAAAGAGTAACTTTATGTCCGTTTTTAGAAAGTTTGTAAGCAATGTAAAGGCCTTGAGGACCTCCGCCAACGACCGCGATTTTTGTCATACTTTTGGTTTTTGCTGGGAGCTAGAGTAATTTAGGCGAAAACGGAAGAGCTCCTTGAAAGCTCTGATAATCACTTTGGGCTTCGCTCCCGTACTCCCACCTAGCTTCTCTGGGCTAACAAGATGAATTACCGGTAGCTCCAAAAAAGTAAATCCAGCATCCTTTGCCTTAATCAAAAGCTCAGCAGAAACCATCGCCCCTTCCGACTGCATTTTGGGAATAGCATCAATCACCTTTTTGTTGATCAATTTAAAAGCGCAATCAATGTCTCTAACCCTTAAGTTAAACATAGCTCGATTAAGTACATTCCAGAGTTTGGCGTTTAAAACTCGCTTCCAACCATCGGTCTCCATGCGATTAGTTCTATACCCAAGAATTAAATCCGCTTCTTTTCTCCGATCCCAAAAAACTTGAAATTGGGAAAAATCAAATTGGCCATCTCCATCACTAAAGAAAATATAATCCCCCGTTGCCCCGTAAAAACCAGACTTTAAAGCCCCACCATAACCGCGATTTGGATGATGGGAAATTACCCTAACTTTTTTGTTTTTTTCGGATAAACTATTTGCAATCTCCTCCGTTTTATCTCTTGAGCCATCGTTAACCACAATAATCTCGTAATCCGATTCGATTTTTTCAAGAATCTCGGAGGCATTCGTAACTACCCGCTCAATGTTTAGTTCTTCATTATAAAAAGGAAAAAAGACAGATAATTTCATATTCTTTCTATGAGTAACAAATCGGAAGAAGAAGCAACCACTCGTAAACCCACCTTATCTGAATAAAAGGACTCCTTAAGACTATCATACTTTTCGACGTTAAGAAAAACAAAGGAGCCTTTATTCCACTTCAAAATCTCCTCTCGTAAAGTCGACTCCTCCACATATTTAAAAGGCACTTCCCCATGATAATCAAGAGTATCTGAAGGCGACATCACAATAATATTTGGCAAATTTCCATTGTTATTTATCTTTTCACGAATTCCGATAAGATAAACTTCGTGTTTTAAGACATTTTCTGGAAAAATATAAGTCTTAAAAATTACTAAAGATAAGAGGGGAAGAAGCAAAGATATAAATGAAAAATTTATTGGCAGAGAAACGGATTTTCGTTTTATATTGCGGGCAAAGATTGCACTTATTCCAAACGCGACCAGAAGTATCCCAAATATTAAAAGTGAGTAGGGTAAGCCCAACTTGGTAAATTTTAAAAATACAGGACAAGAAAGAAAAAGAGCACTTAAAAGCAACGCGAACCTAATATTGAAAAATTTTCTTACGATTACATAGATAAAAAGAGTTGAAATAGAGCCAAAGAAAGCCGACCAAAATCTTGGAGTGACTGGGTTTATTTGATAAAAAAACATTGCTAAAGACGAAAGCCAGACGTAAATTTGATTTAATCCCATCTTCATTGGGTAATCTACACCTCGATAAATCGGAACCCACCAGTGGGCCCAACTTCTCTCCCAATCGCGAAGGACAGATTTAGATAAAACCGCAAAGAAGGCTTCCCGACCGGATAAATTCGCCGCGCCAATTCCAAAAAAAATAATTAGAAGGGAAAATCCAAAAATAAACATTAGGGGAATAATTTCCCTAAAATCAACCTTTTCTGGCGAGAACTCCTCTTTTTTGATTTCGCGAGTATCTATAAAAATCAAACGGGCCAAAAAAATTCCGGAAAAAAGAAAAAACCAAAAATAGACAAGATTATATGAGTAAAATATGCCCCCAACTAAAATTCCAACCACGCTCGAAATAATTCCTGCGGAAAAAAGTCGGTCATGATTATTCTTTGCTAACTCAACAGATTTGGCTAGCGAATGAACTAAGTAAAACATAAACCCAAAATATGGCAAAAAACCGAGCAACCCCGTCTCACAAAGCACCTCAAGCCAAATACTGTGAGTGGGAAGACGGACATTCAAAGCGGGGTCAATTTTGGCGTGAGCCTCTCCGATCGGGGTACCTCTAAAATGCTCATTAAATGAACCATAACCAACGCCAATTAGCGGATTTTTGGTAAATAAATCCCATTCTCCGGAAAGCAAGAGGCCATGAGCGCTGGTCGATCTTTCCATTGGGTTTATTACGGAAGCGATTCTTTTTACAAAAGAAATGTTTGTTCTAGAAGACAGAACAAAAAGCAAGATTAGAATTCCAAAAAGGCCGGCGAAAAGGCTAACTTTTTGGTAATATTTAAATTTAATTAGGTAAGCGACAAAGAAAAAAATACTTATTCCAAAGGCAAGAATTCCACTTCGAGAAAAAGTGAAAAAGATAACCAGCGTTAAAACCACTGAAACAAAATAATAAAAGTATCTTAAGCTTTTCTTTTTTTGAAGCCAGGCTAGAGATAATATAAGGGGTATTACCGAAATAAGAAGGGGCGGAAGGTGATTTGCGTCGTAAAAAGTAGCAGGAACTCGTAAAAAAGAGTTACCAACAAGCACTCCTGGAAGTTTTTTCCCGATAATTAAAAATAGTACTTGAATAAGGCCGTAAAAACCCGTAAAACAAGCAGTCGGGATGTACACCTTTTTAAAAATTTTAGCTAGAAAATCAGGCTCTTTTTGACTTAAAAAGAACAGCACAACATATAAACCAATAACCGCGGTGTAAAAAAGCAGGAGTAGAGTGCTTTGTTTTAGATTTTCTGAATTTATAAGAGATAAAATCCTTGCAAAAAGAAGAAGCACCAAAAGGCGAAACGGCCAATCTTTAAGGACAGCTTTAATAAAACCTACTGCCGCAATTCTTTTTGATAAAAGGAAATTTAAACCTAAGAAAAATAACACGAAAATCAAAATAAAGTTTGGGATAAAAAGCTTTGGGGTAAACACCGAAAAAAGATCGCTATTTGCCAGAGGAAGCGTAAAAGTAAGCAAAACTAATAAAAATTTTAGGATCGAAAAAACTTTCATTTTGTCAGAGAAACTCGATATAAAACTTCCTTTTCAAAGATTTTAAAACTTGACTCCCAAGTGTATTTCTCGGTCACAAGTTCTCGTCCAGCTTCAGATAAATTCTCCGCAAAAGCGGGGTCGTTAAAAACTTTAGCGATCGATTTAGCAAAATCTAACGGGGAGTCAGCAATAAGAATATCTTTCCCAGCCTCTAAAGCTAACCCCTCCGCCCCGATTGTCGTTGCAACTACGGGAACACCAGCCGCCATCGACTCCAAAACTTTAATATTTGTTCCGCTCGCCACCCGCATCGGACAAATCGTTACGTCCGCCTTTGAGAGAAATTTTGACGAGGGGGTTTTACTGTCCTCAATAAATTCAACCCTAGGATTCTTAAGATACCTCAATATCCAATTAGGTCGGTGCATACTAACAAGTTTAAATTCTACTTCGGGTAGTATTTGCGAAAGTTTCGGAAAAATATCCCTAAGAAAAAACCTCATCGCCTCCTCATTCGCAGCGTACTTTAAATTCCCTATAAAAAAAATATTTCTACTTTCTTTATCAACTTTTCTCTTTTTGAAGGACGCCAGATCTACCCCATTAAAAGCCACCGGACAGGCCTTACCAGTCGCTTTTTTGATTGCTTGCGCATCCAAAGAGGAGACCGCCGTATTAAAATCAGCCACTTTCCAAAGCTTCTTTTCAAAAATTTTCATTTTTAAAACATCAAAAAGTAGAATTGGACGTAGGAAAATCATCGCTTTATTTGCAAATCGGTAATAGATCTGCCACTCCACATTAACGTTACCAAGATAAGTTTTGATCCCAAATTTTGAAACGTAGGGTAAGTAAACCGCCGAGTAAAATGAATCAAAGAAAACCAGGTCGTAGTTTTCCTCGAGTTCCTTCGAAAGTAATTCTTTGAATTCCTTTGAAACATAAGTGGATGCGGAAAAAGGAAGAGTCGAAAAACCGGCGCGAATAATATTTTTTATGGACCAAACCTTCCTTCTCTTAACCATTAGGATTTTCTCCGCTAGTGGTTTAAGTTCTGAAATTTCTTTAACTTGATCATCCTTACGATAAAAAGACAATAGAGTTACCTGATGATCCTTACTTAATAGTTTTAAATAGTGGTAATCCCGGATCTTTCCGCCGGAATTAAGGGGATACGGCAAATCGTAGGTCAACATGAGAATCTTCATTATTATATTTTATCACTCTTCCTTGAAGTTAGCAGAAGATAGTCCCCTAATTCGGAAACAATATTAAAAACGTCAGTTGTCTTTAGGGACTTTAAGGACTCTCTACTAACTATACCGTAGGTACACTTGGTCTTTAAAAAGGCGTCTAAGTCACTCACTTTTGTATCAATTGCCAACGCAGGAGAGGCATAAAACTGGCATACGGACCAGCCAACATCAGCGCAACATAGTGATTCATTTCTCGCAATACGGTTTTTTGCTTCAATCACACCAAAAGCCTCGTTATTAAAATCCTCTGTTTTTATCCTTTCCCACATTCTTATATTGTAAAAAATTGAAATCGAAAGCACTAAAACAATTAAAGAAACTTCTGGCAGAAAAGTCATTCTTGTTGCAAAAGTAAATGCTTTTTCAATAAACCAAGCGCTTAGTAGAGAAAGCGCAGGATAAATCGGCAAAATATACCAAATAAGTTTTGAGTTAGCGATCGTGAAAACCATGAACGTTATCGTTGCCCAAATTAAAATTAAACCGAGCCCGCTGACTTCTTTTTTGTTTTTTGCAATTATGTTTTTAATAAACTGGAAAATTCCAAGAAAAAAAGCAGGGATAAGTGGGACAAACCAAATCCTAAATTGGGTACGGATAACCGCCAAATACCAAAAACGGGGGGCGCTTTTACCTTCGATGGTGCCGGCAAATCGGGAAAACATCTGGTGTCCAAAATAAGTCGTTAAAAAGGTGTCGCCGTGCTTTAGATACATTAAAACGTGCCAGGGGGCAGATAAGGTGAAAAAAATTAAGACGGGAAGGATAATTTGACGAATATTTTTAATTACTCCTTTAAAACCGTCAAAAACTAAAACGAAAAGGGCAAAAGAAACTACCCCAATAAGTCCGACAAAACCTCTAAGTAAAAACGCTCCCGAAATTGCCACCGCCACGATTGAATAATTTACTACTGAAAGTTTTAGCTTGTCGTTGATCAGATGTTCTCTACCGACAATGAGAAAATAAAGGGAAAAACTAATAAAGAAAGCGGTGGGCACATCAAGCATCCCAAGACGAGCGTAATACAAATACCCAGTCGATGATGCCAAAATAAAACCTGAAATTAAGCCGACCCGCTCGGAAAACAACCGCTTACCAATAAGAAATACCAAAAACACACTCAAATAACCAAAAAAAGCGGAAAAGAACCTAACCGCAAAAGCGGTTTGGCCAAAAATCTTGATTGATGCCGCCGATAACCAAAAGTAGAAAGGTCCTTTATCAAACCAGGCATTCCCGTCCTTCCAAGTCAGAGTCAAAAAATCCCCTGTCTTTAAGATGTTTTGGGAAACAACGCCATAAATACCCTCATCATATTCAATCAACTTGTTATCTCCCAATTGAAAAAAAAGGAAAAAAGCGGAAAAGATAATAAGGGTTCCAAGAAGAAAATTAAATTTTGGTAGGTGGGTCTTTGATATTTTCATGATTTAGAGCGGATTTAAAAATCACAAAAAGCTCTAGTATTAAAAACAATATCGTAAGATGACGAAAAAGAACAAAAAAATAGGTCAGTTTATACCAAGGAAAATCAAGAACATTTTTCCCTAAGATGTTTGTTTCGAAAAAGTACTGGAAAACAGACCAGTAGACTAACCCGTTTGCCCACTCATATGCAAGTATTTTCTTCAGGTTTAATTTAGGAATTAAGATAAAAAATGGTAGAAACCAGAGATTATAAGGAGGCGAGTAAACCTTATTCGTAAAAATAAACAGAAAAAGGATTAGAGAGGACGATATCAAAAAAAGCGGTAGATAGTTTTTCGAAAGATAATTTTTAAATAGAAAAAAAAGAATCAAGATCGTGGGAATAAGAAAAAGAGCCAAAGAAAAGGCGTTTGTAAATTTTAAAAGAGCACCTTGATCAATAAACTTTAACGCCATTTTCCAGATTCCTGCCCAAATAGAATCGATATTCGGGCCGCGGGAACTGTTAAATTTAAGAAAAACCGACCAACCTTCGTAACCAAAAATAATAAAAGGGATGTTTATTAAAAAAGAAATCAATCCGACCCCAAAAATATTTTTTAAAAGCTCTTTTACCCCCAGCTCTTTATAAATAATCACAAAAAGAGGAGGCAAAAATAATCCCGGGTACAGTTTAGTATTCGCTCCAAGCGCGAAAAATAAAGAGGTCAATAAAAATTTCTTTTTTGAAAAATAAAATATCCCCAACGAGGTGAAAAGTACCGCCAGCGCGTCCCAGTTGTAGGCGGTAAAGAGGAATGGCGTCGGGGACAAAAAAATTATTGCTAGCTCCCTTCTTCCCAATCCCCCCAACCTTTCTAATAATCCAACCGAAAATACACTGGCTATAGAAAGTAGAATCCCGTTTAGAATAAAAAACCCTGTGCCTGAAGACAAAATGGCAGTGACCCAAATAAAAATCCCAATTATAACCGGATATTCCACAAATCCGGAAATATAAGGAATTGGAACTGGGCTAGAGTTTGCGTAAGAAAGCCTTAACATTATATCCTCAAAAGTTAACCCAAAAAATAGTGGAGTAACATGGGAAAGAAAATAAGTTTTGATTACCAGTGCAATTGCCAGGAAAACCGCGAGAAAAATAGCGGTTCTACTGATTCTTATTTTCCTAGTTAACCCTAGTAACTTAGGTAGCATATGTTATTTTCCAAAAACAAAAACTGAAATTTCCGAATCCTCAAAAACCTTCTGATAGCCCTCGTTTTGGATCTGTTTAAACAAACCAGGCAAAATTTTCGAGGAGTTTCTAAAAACATAAGCGGTTTCTTGCTTCGTTGCGCTCTTAACTAAATCTTCGTACTCTCTCCGTCTTTGAGCCATCATTCCACCTTCACTCACAGAAGCAATTATTTTTTCGTTTGAAAGAAACATCAACCGATGGGCTAATTCTGCGTCAGATCTAACAAAAAGTAAGTTGTTACTTTCAAGATAAGAGATAATTTTGTCCAGCTTATAGGGATTTGTAAAACTGAAAGGCGGGGCGGAAAATATTCCCACCAGAAAATTTAGGAAGAAAATTAAAATTGCTAAATAGGTTAGAACTCTCCATTTTGAAACGAAAAAAGCGATTACGAGAGGGATAAACGAATAAAGGGCCAAGACATATCGGGGCTCAAGCACCAACTGCCCAAAACTACCTGAGAGACAAAAAACCGCAACCGTCGTCAAAAACACCGCCGCAAGCAAACATTCCGCCCCCAAATTCCTCCAATCCCTCCTAATCCCCCTAACAATCCCAATCGAGAACCAACCCAAGGAAAAGGCAAAAATTGACCAAACGGTTATCGCTAAAGGCAGAAAAAAATCAATTTCTGACCAACTTGTCCTTGTCCCAAGAAGTATCGGAAAAGATTTTGTAACCAGACCCAAAAAAGCGTCCTTCTCTCCCCAAGGAGTTTTGATCAAAGCAGCAGTCGTTGTTGCGGCGGGATTGACTAAATTATGATAAATTACCGGCGCCATTCCAATTATTGCCCCAGTCGAAAATACCCCCAAGTCCCTCAAACCCCCCATAATCCCCACCCGATTCCTGAAAAACCATAACAGCAAAAACACCAAAACTGGTATCGCGTAATAAACAATTGTCGGTTGTATCCAAAACCCAAACCCACAAAAAAGCCCAATTAGAAACGTCTTTAAAAGGCCCTTGTTGTCGTCATTCCAAAATTTTTGAATCGCAAGGAGAAGAATGATATTGCCAAGTAGGCTAGCTTCCGGGTAACCAGAGCCGGCGCGAGAAGACCAATTATTCCAAAAGGGCGACCCAATCGCAGAAATAAAAAGGGTTAAAAGAGCCATCTTTTCGCTTTTAAAGACTGATTTAGCCAAAAGATAATTAGTGAATATAAAGGCAATAGAGCAGATAAAAGGCACAATTTTTAGCAGTATTACAGAAGGGGAGAAAATCCAAAACAATATTGAAGAGATAATCGCCGATGGAGTTCCTGTATAAGGCTGGGCCCAATAAAAAACGGTCGGGTCGCCTTTTAGAAAATGCAGCGCCTGCAAGCCATAAACTGATTCGTCCGGCGTAATTACCAAGGAATCGACAAACGGAGCCAAAAGGTAATAAGCGCGGACAACAACCCCCAAAAGAAGTATAAGTAAGACAATTATTTTTTTTCTCTCTTTTAGAATTTTTATAATATCGATCATTGTTGGGCCTTTCTTTTCATTAAAAGTCTTGTCCCATCCCAATAAATTTCCTGATAATTCATATTTTTTCTTAGTATTTCAATCTTTGACTCAAGATCTATTTTTACATAAGGCGGATCGGAGGATTCGTCCAAACTCATAAGGACATATTCAGGTTTTCCAGTATCAATCAAATTGTCTTCGTATCGATACACAATCTCACGATGCGACAAATGTGGGACAAAAGCAGACTGGGCCATAACAGAAGCATCCTTCGGGATTAAAGAAAGCAATTTGTAATTGATGGCAAAACGATCCTGAGATTGGTAATTCCTCCAATCTAGCATTCTAAATAACGGGGTATTAGTCCGATACGTTTGAAATAAGGAACAGAAAACAATAAAAAAAGGCAAAAGTAAGGTAAATCTTTTTCCCCACATAACCCCCAAACCCCTCAACTTCCCCATCGTTGACTTAATCCCAAAAATCGTTCCGTAAGCCAACGCAGGCACGATGTTAACGCTATATTGAAATCTAATTAGCCATCTTTGAGGTAAGTCGGTAAGAAAACGCCCGATAAAATTTGGAAGTAGCATAAAAACTGAAAAGGGAGATAAAAAAGGTATAAACCCAAAAGAGGCAAAATAATTAGTCATTGTCTTTACCTTAAGCGAGGGAGAAAACATTACTTGAAAAACTACCCAAGGCCTGGTAAAAAAAGTTTTTATAAGATCAACCGTCGTCTCCCCTATCCTAGGATCAAGTTCTTCATATTGCCAAGGCTCACCATTTTTAAAGTAAGGGATAAAAACTTTAGTAACCGAAAAATAGTAAATCATAGATAAAACAACCGTTAGCAAACCAAAAATCACTCGTTTTCCCTTTTGCTTGTCTTTTAACCATTTCAAAGAACTGAAAAGTCCAATTCCAGCAAACATCAATGGCATATCTTCCTTAAAAAGAAGGCCTAAAAAGAAACTGACAAAGTAGAGCCGCCATTTTTCAAAAGTTACCGCGTATAAAGCAAGCGAAAGGGGTAAGACCGCAAGAGCCGTTTCGTGAAAATCGTAGTCAATCGCTGATTGAACCCCAATGAAAGAAAGATAAGAAAAAGAAATTGAGAGAGCCAAAGCAGAACTTTTTAATATTTTATTTGCCGTAAGGTAAATTGGATAAACAGCTAAAGCGACAAAAACCGCCTGTGCCAAAAGAAGCACGCGCACGTCATCCCAAATTCGAAAAAGAAAAGAGAAGATAATCAAAATAGGATGGAAATGATCACCAAGAATATGGGCGCCAGGATATTGATTCCATTTGACAGTTGAAAGAGGGACTTTAAAACGGGACCAAAGCCACATGGGCTGATCGAAAATTCCAAGATCAATTGCGTCCGTTTGAAAATGATTATGGCGATTTACGCTCCACAAAGCGTATAAAAGACCAAAGAAAATTATTAAAATCCAGATCGCGTTTTTCTTAAGAAAATTGATTAATTTCATAAAGAGTCTTTCTTGCGGTATCTTCCCAACTAAATTTAGATGCCTGCGCCAACCCTTTTTTAGAAAGAGTCCCCCGCTCCTTATTACTCTGAAGTAATTTTAATATATTTTGAGTAAGACCATCTACATCAAAGGGCTCAAATAAGACACCCCCATCTGCAACCACTTCTAAAAGTGAACCCGCGTTTGAGGAAATTACCGGGCAACCACAAGCCATCGCCTCAAGGGGGGGAAAGCCAAAACCCTCATAAAGGCTTGGATAAATAAACATCGTAGCACCGGAATAAATCACGGAAAGATCTACATCATCGATAAATCCGGCGAAAACCACTTTATCTTGCAATTTTAGATTTTCAATTAGTTTAACCAATTCCGAATAGGCGTTTTGCCCACTTGTATCATCCGCAGAAGTTTTACCTCCAAGCACCAATTTGAGGCTTTTATAATCGTTAGAAATGGCAGAGAAAGCCTTAATAAGAGTGGAAACGTTCTTATGCTTCCCAAAACCACCGATATAGAAAATATAATCACCCTCAATTTTGTATTTATTTTTGGCGGCCGTGATTACTTTTCCGTCTTTGATAGGACGAAAAGTCTCCTCAATCCCTTCATGAATAGCGATTACTTTCTTAGAATCAAAATTAAATATTGAAATAACATCTTTCCTAGTGTTTTCGGAAACAGTAATTATCTTTTCCGTGTTTTTCTGAATCGCTTTTTTTTGAAGAAAATAGTACAGCCTCTGTCGCAAGTTTAAAAAGGGGGAGGAGGAAAAAACATATTGGGGAAATTTATAGGGAGTTAAGTCATGAATTGTCACCACCGAAGGAACACTCATCTTTAAAAACTCACGATTGTCCGGATGAAATACCAAATCGGGATTATATTTTTTTATCATCCTCTCAAACTCAAAATGATCCCTAAAGGTACTTTGAGAGGGCAAGCATACTTTCTCGAGGCTTTTTAAAAATTTTTCTTCAGGAAAGCCAGAGGGTAAAATCGCTAAATATTCATTTTCTTTATCAATCCTCAGTAAATTATCAAAAATATTCCTAGCGTATCTTGAGACGCCACGGGAAGAATTTAACACTCGAAGGTCGACTAATATTTTCATCTTTGCTTTAAAACCCAATCGTTCTCCTGATCAAATTGCCAGATGCTCTCGCGATCTTTATCAAAAAATATATGCCAAAAACCATCAACTTTTTTCAAATGAATCAAGATATCTTCTTCACTTCCACCCGCAAAAAATCTCTTGCCGGCGACCTCTGAAATATCGTTAAAAGTATTTCCGGAAATTGGATCTTTCCAAGAGGAAAGCAGTTTTGGAACACCGGTTATTTCAAAGTCTGTCATCTCCCGCCCTAATTTGATCAAAATGGTGTTATGGACGTAGAAAGTATTCGCGAATTCCGTTTCGTCCTTCCAAAGCTCCTTTGATTCATCGACCATGTATCCCCACAAATTTTTGTATTTTCCAGCCATATCCAATTTCCCTAATGGTGGTTTTTCTTCAAAAGCAAGAGTTCTCCTTACTGTTTCAAGAAGTGAAGGCACCAAAAAGAAGTCCTGAACAACTTCTGTTTTTAAGAGTCCTACTTCTTTAATCTCTAAATCTCCCGATTTAAAATCTTTTTCAAAAACCTCGGGAATATCAAATGAAACCCCCCTTGTCTTTTTCGGTTCCCAAAAAACATACTTCCCTTTCCAACTAGAGTAGGAGTGGGAATCAGAAAAATAAAACTTAATCATTTCTAAAGGGGCGCCGTTTGAAAAATCGGAAATCTTCCCAGTAGCGGTATTTCCAAAAACAGAATAATAAAGTTCCCGTCTTTTCTGGTAACCAAAAAAAGACAAGATAAAAACTGCGGTTAAAACAATTATGGCAAAGGATATTTTTTTCATAAAAATTCTTTTTCAAGCTCATCAATATGCCTTTTTACTGAAAAATCTCTCTCTAAAACCAATTTTCCTTCTTTCCCGAGGCGTTTGCAAAGATTATCGTCCTCAAGAAGCAGCTCAATCTTCTCGGACATTTCCTTAACATCCCCGCGTTTTACCAAAAACCCAGTCTCGTTATCTTTAAGCCAAGTAGAAATACTGCCAACATCAAAAGCGACTACCGGCTTTGACATCGCCATCGCTTCAAGGCCCACAAGACAGAAAGGTTCGGGCCAAATCGAAGGAACAACCACTAAACTTGATTTTTCAAGAATCGGGTAAATTTTCTCATGAGATAAAAAACCGAGAAAGTTAATTTTTCCCTCAAGACCTAGATCTAGCGCCATTTTCTTGCATTTTTCTAAGTCCCATCCGGTTCCAATCACATTTAGTTCCCAATCGGTTTTAACCAAAGACAAGGCCTCAATCAAGTAACTTAGGCCCTTCTCAATAAAAATCCGTCCGATAAATAAAACACTCTTTACCTTATTTTGGATTCCCACCTCCTTATAGTTTAAAAAATCTGGAGAAACAAACAGCGGGTTAACCAGAACCTTGTTAGAGGAAACTCCATTTAGAAGAAGTTGTTTCTTCATAAAATCAGAAGCGACAACCAACTTTTCTAGTTTTTTATTCTCCGCCAACAATTTAGGCTTATTCAAAATCTCCCTAAGCAAAACCCCCGGACGTCGGCTCATACATTTCTTACAATAAGCATTAATCCCACACTTTATTGACATCGGAATCTCGCAAATCTGGTTTTGCCTAAACCACATCTTTGATTTTCCCGGGCAGTAGGTAGCGTGGTCGTGAATAAAACGGAAAGAGCGAAAATTTTCTCTAAAGTACTTAGTTACTTTTACATCAAAAACGTTCTGAAGATAAATAATATCTGGTTTGAATTCCTCACAAACCTTAGCAACACCTCCTATTTCAAAACCGGCAACCCCAAATGTACTTAGTTTTGAGTTTTGAGTTGTGGCTTTGAGCTTTGCGCTTTGAGTTTTGAGATTACTAAACAAAAACCCATCTTCGTGCCCCCGAGATATCA
>CAZQQZ010000002.1:0-37817 GCA_964595755.1 uncultured Candidatus Saccharibacteria bacterium
TCTATTATAACATTTGCATATTTGGTGGACCCGAGGGGATTCGAACCCCTGACCCCTGCAATGCGAATGCAGTGCTCTACCAACTGAGCTACAGGCCCAAAATAATCCAAAATCTAACCCGCCCACCTCGCAAGCGAGAGCGTTGCGGGCAGGCCAACTGACCCGCTTCGACCCGCGCCTTCGCGAGGCTAGACTACAGGCCCACAAACTAACACTAAATGTTAAAGATTAATATCTCAACACTCTTTTTATATTTTTACCTACTTCACAATACTCCCTTATCACATATTGATAATTAATATCATTATAACACTAACAATTGTACTAAGGTTTAAACCTCTGTACAAATTAATAAATAGAGAATAGTATTCAAATTACAATGGGAACAGTTAAATTAAACAAATTTAAAGGACTATCAACCGAGGATCAAAAGGATCTTGTGTTTGATTTGATTAACGCCTTTTCTTCTGTTAAAGGACCTTTTGATACATTGTTAATTCTGCAAGACTTATTAACTGCTTACGAAATAAAAAACTTAAGTAAGAGACTTAGAATCGCGAAAATGATAATCGCGGGAGAAGGATACGATAATATATGTAAGCGTCTAAAAACCAGTAAGGCAACAATAGCAACAGTCAAAGTGTGGCTCAGCGAATCCGGCGAAGGTTTTAGAAGAATAATCTCTAGATTACCAAAAAGAAAAGAAAAGTACGTTGCAAAACCATTCAAAAGTAAAGGGGGAATGTTTTATGATCCTTTCGACCTGGGTTTATCTTTGATCCTGAATAAACTTGAAAAAGACGAGCAAAAGATACTTTCAGATTTTCTTACAAACATGGAATCCAAAGAATTTAACACTCAGCTAATCCGTGAAAATAACGAAGAAGAGTTTAAAAAGCACATATAACTATAAACAACATTTGTACTAAGGTTTAAACCTTAGTACAAAATATTTACTACTAATGTTCTTCCTAATGGTTTATTATCTTTCCCATGTCATTCATTCTAAATCTAGAACAATACTTAAATAAATCCCAAATCGAAGCGGCGACAATTAAAGACGGACCTGTTCTTGTGATCGCCGGGGCGGGAACCGGTAAAACCAGAGTGCTTGAATTTAGAACTTCCTTCTTAGTTGATAGCGGAATACCCGACAACCAGATCCTCCTTCTAACATTCGCGAGAAAAGCGGCGGCAGAGATGTTAAGACGAGCGGCTGAAAGAAATGAGAATTGCCGTAACATTCAAGGGGGAACTTTTCACTCCTTCGCCGCAAGTCTCCTTCGGAAACACGCCAGCCTATTGAATTTCCCCAACGATTTTACAATTCTTGATAAAGGTGACAGTGAAGACCTAATTAATGTTATAAGGGGCGAATTGAATCTGGGGGAGGGAAGTAAGAGATTTCCAAAAAAAGGAACCATTATGAATATCATAAGTAGCGCCCAAAACCGAGAAATGTCACTCGAAACGATAGTAGAGGCAGAGTATCCCCATTTTGAAGACGATCTTAAAGCATTGACCCAAATAGCACACAATTACAAGGCAAGAAAACAAAAATCAGGACTTATGGATTATAATGACTTGCTTATTTATTTAAATTTATTATTAATCTCATTCCCTAAAGTTAAAGAGGGAGTTCAAGATATGTATCGATACATAATGGTAGATGAATACCAAGATACCAACGCGGTGCAAGGGGATATCGTCAAGAATTTGGCTGATCAACACCGAAATATTCTCGCGGTAGGGGATGATATGCAAAGCATTTATAAGTTCCGTGGAGCAACTTTTAAAAACATCATTCGATTTCCCAAAGATTTTCCCGAAACAAGAATTATTAAACTTGAACAAAATTATCGAAGTGTTCAACCAATTCTTGACGCCTCAAATCGCGTAATTGATCAAGTTAAAGGGGAGCATTTTGCCAAAAGTCTTTTTACAAGGGAATCGTCCGGCGAAAAACCTCTTTTTATTGAGTTTCCTGATCCGATGGAAGAAGCTTCTTGGATTGCCCGAAAAGTGCTAGAGCTCAGAGAAACTGGAATCCAACTAAATCAAATAGCGATTTTGTTTAGGGCTTCCTTTACTTCAAACGAACTAGAAGTAGAATTACAATCACGAGGAATTCCTTATGTTAAATACGGAGGGTTGAAGTTTATGGAAGCCTCCCATGTTAAGGATTTAATTTCCATAATAAAAGCCTCACAAAACTTTAAAGACGAATTATCTTGGATAAGAACTGCCCAACTTCTGCCAAAAGTTGGTCCCGCAAAAGCTAATCAGATATTTCTTTCCGTTTCCGAAAAGGGGGCGGAAGAGGGCCTTAAGCCATACGCTTCAGGAAATCCCGCTGGCGGCGCAGTTGAGGAGCTTCTTTATATAATTAATTTATCAAGAGAAGAGGGCGTCACACCAAAGGAGGTAATGGATGAGGCGGTTAAAATGTATCGCCCACTACTGCAAGAGAATTATGACGACTGGGACAAGCGGGGGGAAGACCTTACCTCTTTGATTGAAATATCTAAGAAATATAAAACCATCACCGCGCTCCTCGAAGACCTAGCTCTTGAACCACCAAACGAATCCGTTTCCGGAGTAAACGCCGACCACGAAGATGAGACGCGGCTTATTCTTTCGACCATCCATTCTGCCAAAGGGCTTGAGTGGAATACTGTCTTTGTCCTTGGGGCGCAAGAAGGAGTATTACCCCACTATAAAGCGGTAGAGGATCCGGAGGAACTAGAGGAAGAAAGAAGAATGTTTTATGTAGCGATCACACGGGCTAAAAAAAGGCTTTATCTAACAATGTCGCACGGGCACTCGACCAATCCAAGAGGCTGGGGGCTAGAGCTACCTTCTCGTTTTGTCCTTCCGCTTCTTGATAGTGGGGAAGTGGAAATGCAGGAGGAAGAAAAAAATCAAGGAAGAACTTTTGGAAAACGATTGGATTATGTCAAAGATGAAGATTCTTATGACCTAGAAACCGACCGCTCCAATTGGCAGATTTAGTTAAGATGGAGGCGGAAAGGCCTCCGCTACAATCTTTAGATCGCCATCCTGCGTATTCATTTCCCAAAAGCAATCCTATCAATTATCTTTTTATCCATCTCCATCATACTAGCCGGAGCGACGACAAACTCTCCATAACGATCATTTATTTTATCTAACGCGTCGGATAAATGTCTTTCTTCTAGAAGATTATCAAAAAGGTACTGTTGAGCGGGAAAATTTGGCTTTAAATCAAAACAAGAAACTGCTAAAAGCCGAACGGGCAGAAGTTTAGTGGAAAAAAGTATCCGTCGAGATTCTTTATAAAGAGATTGAGTGGAATAAAGATTGGTAGAAACTTTTTCGCCGTGATGAAAAAAGCTTTCATCAAAATTACAAGCAACGTGAATCCCTCCCGCAGAAAGACCAGATTCGCGCAAGCGCCGTCCCATTTTTTCACAAAGTTTAAGAAGAAGTCTAGAAAGCTCAATCTCATCATTTGTTGCTTTAGGGAGAGCGTAAGATTGGCCAAAACTACGACGGGGAAAATTAACTTTATCGATTTCATATCCACGCAAACGTAAATACCAATAGTAACCACATATTCCGCCGAAGGCGCCGCGGAGAGTGATTAAATCGGCGTGTAGAAAATCAAGGGGAGTAAAAACGTTAACTAAATTTAAGCGTTCTTCCAACCGAAAGTTAATTCCACAAAGATCTCGAAGTTTAAATTGAGAAAAAGCTTCTTCCAAATTCAAATGGTTAATCTCGTCCAACCCATCCGGTTTATGCCAAGAGGCGGCCGTTTTGGCTAAGAAGCGGTTGGGACCAATGCCAACATTAACAATCAAATAATCACCAATCTCACTTTTAATCCTTTCCTTAATTTCATAACCCACATTGTGTAATTTTTGGCCAGAAACAAGACGGGCGACATAAGATGTCGCCCCTGCATTGGAAACACCAAAAAAATCCAAAACCGCCTCATCCACTGATTTCTGAACACAATCCGGGGAGTACTCTCTAAAAAGCGCCATCATCTTTTGCGAGATGTATCGATACAATGGTGGGTCTGGTTCTTTGACAATTAGGGTAGGGCAAAGGGCACGTCCTTCAAAAACCCGCGTTCCTGTTTTAACTCCAAAAGCTTTTGCTTCGTAAGAAGAGGCAAGAATACAACCACCAGGCGAGACGTAAGCCGCCACCGCGACTGGTTTATGACGGATTAGCGGGTTTGCCTGCTGTTCGCAAGAAGCAAAGCAGGAATTTAGGTCAATGTGCATTACGATAGAGTCGGAATTGTTAAACGGTAGCGTCATAATAAAACAAACTATACTTAAAGTTCATGTCAAAGCTCAAAGCTCAAAAATCAAAGCGCAAAACCACAACTAAAAACTAGCTAACTTTATTTTGTTCTAAGTTTTGAGCTATGGTTTTGACATTTGAGTTTTTAGTTAAGAATCCATCTGAGTAAGAACCCAAACCAAACCTTCCGTCCCAAACTCAAGCTGAAAGAAGTTCCCATTTGCTATCAAAGAAAACACATGAATAAGCTCCCTCCCTCGCCTTAAAGTATGGTGCATTCCAATTTTTTCCACTGGATAATCACGGTTCCGCCAAACGATTTTTGTCGGCGTGAGCGCTTTTGTCTTCTCATCACAAGTTGTCTCTACGGAAACTTTCTCGTTTATAGTCATAAATTTACCCCGAGTATGTCGAGGGGCCCGAATAAAACCCGAAACTCTTTAGTTATAAAAATTTATGGAGAAGATGTCAAGAGGGAAAAAATCAAGGAATTTCGCGCCAGCTAACACGACGCTTAGTGGCGAATGAAGGAGCATAAGTTATAAAAAACGGCTGATATTCAAAGGATTCGACTGAATCCAAATTTTCATCAATTCGATAACGATCCCTTGGGAGATTAAGACCATTTTCCGCGTAAATCATCCCCCTAATCTTTATTTTCCTGTCTCTTTGCCTAAAAGAGGGGTTATCAAAATTTGTGATCTCAAATCTGCCCCCGGCGGGGGAACCGTCGTCTAAAACAATAATGCTCGCGTCAATTTTATCGTCAGAACTAAACGGATTTCCAATACTATCCACCGTAACGGAGCCCTTAACAATAAGTAAAATGTGAGAGTTGGGCGGAGACCAACTTGCTTTCTCAATGCTTCGTATAGTTACATCCCCCTCCGCCAAAAAAACCGCCACGCCCGGAGCATCAAGAGAATATATTGGATGAAAAGAACCACCAAAAACCTTCCCGCTCAATTTCTTGGCTTGCCCGGGAGGAAGACCTTGCCAAATCAGAGGATCCGCGCCGGCGCTGGCAAAAAGACTATCAAAATCTATTTGCAGGGCTTCTTTGAAAGAAATTCCAAAATCATAATTGGATTGATACCAATCGTGAGGCGCGGGAGAAACCTCACGGTTATTAAGATCGATCTGATTACCGGCAGTGACGACCCCAAAGCCGTGACTTGGATCTCCATCGGGCCCTTGGATCAGATACGGGGGATCGGCAGAAGAGTGAACAAAAGAAAATAGAACTCCCCCCGCCTGAATGTCACCTTCAGTTACCCTAAACCAAGCAGCCGGTTCTTGTTTTAAACCAAAATTAACCACCGCGTCTTCATCAAAAGAATCTATGCCGGCGCAATTTCCGATTAATGATTTTGAAGCGCAATAGGTCCGCCAACCATCCCAAGGAGTAACACAAACTTCAAGACCTCCAGGATTAAGTGGGACGTTGGAAATAGTATAATGTCCACTGGAATCGCTCGTTACACAAATTCCACTTCCAGTCGCACAAACCAAACGAATAAGTCCGTTTGATCCGCCATCGGCACAGCTAGGATTCGAACCGCCGGTATTATTCCAAACCCTTCCGGTAACTGCGCCTCCCCCAATGACACCAAACCAAGCTTGGGTAATTTCTTGGGAATGAATGGCAATAGAGAGGGGGTTGCTAGTAGAGGAGGCATAGCCAACAGGTAAAGAAATAGAAACCAAATAATTTCCCGGAGGAAGACTTGCCTGAAAATACGGATTTGGATCACAAGCGTTTACCGTGGTCGAGCCGCTTTCCACGCCTGTCCAAGATACTGTTATATCAAGTACCGAAGCGCCGACACAAGAAATTCCCGTATATTCAGTATAATTATCAGTCCCCGAGTCATAAGAACCATTCCGGTCAACGTCCATATAAACTCGCCCCCGTAAAGTTCCCAGGCACGAACTATCGGAAACGCAACGATACATGGTATCACACGAAACCGGGTTGCAATATTCCATGCGCTCACCAGTATCACAAGATCCCTCCCCGCAATTAGCGCTAACCCAACTCTCAACAGGGCAGACGCAACACTCTAGATCGCTCGCGCAAGTATTTGCTCCAGAACCAACCACAGAAACACAAGAAGTTGCCTGGCATTCAGTATGAGTTTCTTGAGAACATTCCAAGCAAGTTTGACCGACGAAACTGTTATAAATTGCCGTATCAGTTTCATCAACCGCCCCATCTTGATCAACATCCCCCTCCGAAAAAGGTCCTGCGCAGGCAGTTTTTTTGCCCATATCGTCCCGAATTACTTCCAAATCCGATTCATTTACCAAACAATCACCAGTCACATCGGCTTCCTCACAAGTACAAGCATCGGTTGTCGCCGTAAATGTCCCAAGACCGCCATTATCAGATTCAATTATAAAAAAGACGCTTGCCCCGCAAGGAAGAATCTCCCCCGAACTAAACGTAGTTAAATCACCAACGTCATTCGGCCCCTCGACGCAAGTTCCCGTTAATCCACCGGTGTAATCATAATAAACCGTATATGAGATTGCTTCGGGGTAGCTTTCCCAAGAAATATCCACGGAATGACTGGTTAAGGAAATTAAATTTATCGAAATATCTCCAGCAGAGACCCTCTCTGAGAGGATTAACGGCAACATCAGCAACAAAAGAAGAAAAAATTTTACTTTGGGCAGGAGTCGCATAGACAACAAAACTTCGGGCAAACTAATGTTTAAACTTAGCCTTAAGCCTTAAGAAAAACCAGGCAATTTTGTACCCAATCGTAAATAGGTGATAAACCGGTCTATTTATAACAAAATCGTATGAGTCGATAAACCTGACAATCTCTCCCCCAAACCCAGTTTTAAAACGAGTAAAACCATACCAAGGGTCCTTTGGGTCGTCTGGATTATCGGCCACCCCCCACATATCAAAAAGATCGCAACCCAATTTTTTACCAAGCCTTATTGCTTCCCACATCAAAAGACCGCTGGCCATTAAATCTCGATAACGATAATCAGACCCGCCATACGGATAGTATAAAACTTTTTGATAGGAGAAGAGCATCCATCCGGCAATCGGAATTTCTTGATTTGTTTCCGAATCTTTAATTTTCGCAAGAAGAATGTAAGCAAGTCCCTTAGGCGCTAAAGTCTCCCATAAAACACGGTAGTAATTACTCGGGTGAACATAAAAACCTTGTCTTTTAGCGGTGTCTTGCTGTAAACGAATAAAATCTTCCAAATCCGTTTCTTCTTTTCCGACGACGATAAAAACACCTCTCTTAACAGCAATTTTGATGTTATATCGAGTTTTCTGGTGCATTCCCGCAAGAAGTTCTTCTTCTGATTTTGAAATATCTAGTAGTGCGGTATTTTTAGCGAAAGTATTTTTTTCGAATTTGATTCCGTACTTCTCAAAAACGCCCGCCGCCTCATCTGCCGTCTTTGTACCTTTAATAAAGTTAGGGCAGTCAAAGCGGATGACGACGCAGCGATTCTTTTTGCCCGCCTCTTTAAGTTTCTCGAAATCGATATTTTTTACATTATTTACTTTTGGAGCGTAGCCAACAAAGAAAGGAAGAAGAGGGATTTTGTGGAGGGTAAACTGAACTTCACCGGCGGAAACGAGAAAATTACCCATCTTTTCCTTAAATTCCCCCCAAGGTCGGGATTGAACAATGTGTTGAGGAAGGTTCGAAAAATCCATAGGAAAGACTATTTTAAGATTGAAGGATAATCAAGGTGCATTGCTCGACGAACATTTTCCACGGTATTTTTTGCAATCTCTCGCGCGTATTTTGTGCCATCAGAAAGATATTTCCCCAAAGGCAATTTTTCCGCTTCTTTTCTTCGTTCCCTAATGGGGGAGAGAAATTCGTTAAGGCTTTTTGCAAGATCCGACTTACATTCGACACACCCAAGCTCTCCGCTTCGGCAACGGGAAGCTCTATCCTCAAGAGTTCCTAAATCCCCAAAGACCTGATGATAATAATATGCCGGGCAATTTTCGGGATGTCCCGGGTCGCCTTTTCTAGGTTTTGTCGGGTCAGTATACATTGAGCGAGCTTTTTCGTTAACAACTTCTTCTGAATCACTTAAAAAAATCGCGTTACCTAAGGATTTACTCATCTTTTCCGCCCCATCAATCCCCGGTAACCTAGAAAAATGACTTAATTTGGGTTTACACTCCAAGAACAATTCCCCGTATTTTTTGTTAAAAGCGCGCGCCACCCGATTGGTTTCTTCAAGATGGGGAACTTGATCCGCTCCCACCGGAACTAGGAGTTCATCCTTTTCCTTAAAAGGTATCGGGGAACAGAAAAGAATATCCGCCGCCTGACTAATAGGATAAATCATAAAACCAGCAGTAGGGGAGAATTTAAGGGTTAAACGCTCTGCTTTAATAGTTGGGTTTCTTTCAAGTTCCGAAAAAGGAACTAGCATAGTAAAGTAGTTTAGTAGCTCAGAAAGTTCGGGGATGCCGCTTTGGAGGATAAAGTGTACGTTTTCACGGCGTGGGTCAAGTCCTGCGGCAAAAAAATCAAGAAGAACCTCCCTAACAGAATTTTCAATTAATTCGGGGCTGTCCGCGTGAGTAGTTAAGGCCTGAAGATCGGCAATCATAAAAAAACACTCATAATCTTTCTGAAGTTCCGCCCACATCTTTAACGCCCCCGCGTAATGCCCTAGGTGTAGAGGACCCGTCGGCCGAATTCCAGTTAAAATTCTTTTTACTGCCATTGGCTTCTACTCTACAACAGAAGAGGAAGCTTGACAAGTTGGTACAGTTCGCGTACGGTAGAGGGTAAGGGAGACGTGTCTCAATGGGGACGCCTCATGGGAAGACACCCACGCGCCGTAAACGCGAGAGGGGTGAAGGTTCAAGTCCTTCCGTCTCCACTTGGGCGGGCGCGCGAATAAAAAGGCAACGAGGAGGCAAACTTCGAGGCTCTCGCATTCGAGAGGGGAAAAAACGCCCCCGCGCCCGCCCAAACTTAAATTGGCACGTAGCTCAATTTGGAAGAGCATCCCGCGACAGTATCACAAACCGGGAAAATGTGCGTTCAAGTCGCGCCGTGCCAACCTAGAAAGGATCACAGACTTCGCGTCTTTGATCCTTTTTCTTTTCTTTTAATTTTTGATGTAGAATAGACATATGAATGTTTACGACACCCTCAAAGAAAGGGGCTATATTCAAAAAACCTCGAATGATGACGGAATCAAGAAATTACTAGAAAACCCACCCGTCACAATTTATGAAGGCTTTGACCCAACCGCCAAAAGCCTTCACATCGGGCAACTTAGTAATATTATCGTCTTAAAATATCTTCAGGACGCCGGTCACAAAATTATATTTTTAGTTGGCGGGGGAACAGGACTAATAGGAGATCCGACGGATAAAGCCCAAACCCGACCGATGCTTTCACTTGACGAATTAAATACTAACGCAGAAGCTTTAAAGAAACAGGCAGAAAAATTACTTTTGCGATTCGACGGCGAAAATCCCGCAATAATTTTAAATAACGCTGACTGGATAGCAAACGCCAATGTTAAAGATTACCTTAGAAATATTACTTCTAAAATAAGCGCAAACTTTTTACTCACCCTCGAAACTTTCAAAAAACGCCTTGTTGCCAACCAACACCTATCTTTAATGGAATTTTTATACCCATCTCTTCAAGCCTGGGACTATCTTCATTTATTTGAAAAATATAACTGCAAACTCCAGGTTGGCGGCTCTGATCAGTGGGCGAATATTCTAACTGGCGTGAATCTTGTCCAATCAGTTCATCAAGAGGAAGTTTTTGCCCTCACCTGGCCCCTGGTTACCGACTCCGCGGGGGTTAAGATAGGCAAAACTTCAGAAGGGGAGAAGGTTTGGCTAGATCCTGAAATGTCGTCCGCTTTTGATTGCTACCAATTTTTACAAAGCATAGACGACGCCTCCGTTGAAGACTTGCTGAAAAGGTTGACTTTTTTACCCTTAACAGAGATCGCTGAAATAATTAAAGATAAGAGGAAAGCGCAAAGAAGACTGGCGTATGAAGTTACGAAGCTCGTTCACGGAGAAGAAAAAGCAAAAGGAGCAGAAAATAAATCAGAATCCGTTTTCGGAAATGAAGGTTCTCCTGATGTATCGATACATATTAAAGATTTGGGCTTAAGCGAAGATGGCCTGATAGAAGATCTCCTAATCAAGAGTCAAATAGTCACCTCAAAAAGCGAACTTAAAAGACTAATCGATCAAAAAGGAATTTCAATCAACGGCATTACCCTTACAAACCAAGACAAAAAACTTGCAGAATTTTTTGACGGGAAGGAATTTATCAAAATTCAAAAAGGCAAAAGGAAAGCAGTGCTTTTGAAAAAAGAATAGGAAATCATGACCAAAAAACTTGCCCTCCTAACCGGTATAGCCTCCTTAACAATCGCCGGATCAACCGGAGCCCTTGTTTATGGCCTTTCTCAAAAAACCGCTAACACCAAAATTGCCGCCCGGGAAGAACGGCAGACAATTCTTTTCTCGTGGCCGAAAGAAGCAAAGATTAAAGTAGGAGAAAGCTTGCTCATAAAAATTAATGCTAACACCTTTTCCCAAGAAACAAACGGGGGAGAGATTGCCCTAAAATTTGATCCCCTGAAACTTGAATTTTTAAGGACCGATCCGGAAAATCCAAGTTTAAATTCTAAGGAAATCAACGAAAGGGGAGAAGTTCTAATGACATTAGAAAAAAGAATAAAAGGCGAAGATGAGCTCGCAAAACTGATTTTCTTAGGTAAAAGTGAAGGCAATTGCGAGATTTTTTTCTCGGAAAACAGCAACCTTCCAGAAGTGGGTGGGGGAGGGAACACGATAAAAACAAAAATTGGGAGTGAGGTTGCTATTGAAAAATAAATCGTAACGGTGGGGCCCGCGTCGCCGCGAGGCGCGTTTACCTCCGCCGCCAAAAATCACTTCTGCAAATTTCCTCCCGAGAACAAAACATAATCAAACATTGACGGGGCCGCCGGCTGGCCAACGCTTACTTCCGCCTTCCTGATGGAACTTCCTTTTTTTCCGGTCGATGTAATTCGATAACCTTGACCAGGTAGATTCGCGGCGCTTACCCAAAAAGAAATGGCTCCGGTGTTATACATTGACCTTATTCTTAGGGCAACTGGCGTCTTACCAACCGGGGTAGCAAATGTTTGACCGTAACTGTAGGTCACCCCATCATAAGAGCTTGACCCGATACTAGGAACGGCAAAACCATTATTAACCCGTCTAGAAGCATTCGGATCAACCGCGTATTTTATGATTTCATAATCTGTACCATCAAGATAAAGCAAAGTTATCACCATCGCCGCGTCTTCCTCTGAATCAGCACTCCAATAAACTGTCCCTGAACCTGAACCGGCAACTAAATTTACTTGCTGAACCAAGTCACGATTAAGAAAAGAGACGAAGTTTCCTGTAGAGCCTGCCAAAGAAACGGTGTAGCTACAATCAGTAGCCACCCCATCCTCATCAATATCACCCATATCATGATCTCCCATATGGGTAGAAAGATCAGCTACTGCTAAGGCGGTTTCTAAACCGGATTCCGCAAAGCTTAACGCCTGGGCCGATTGATAAGTTTGAGTAACTCGTCGTAAAGAAGAAGTTGCCCGAGTAGAGACAGCGAGACCGACGGACAGGGAAATGACCATTATCACCATCACTATTATTAGTGTTTGTCCGGATCTTCTCTTTAATTTTGATCTTTGATCTTTGATCTTTGACATAATCTCAGTTGTACCCCCCTCTAACAACCACCGTCGTTTTAAGACTAGCCGTTCCCGTAAAGTCTTTCTTATCTGAAGCATTTTCCCCTTGCTGAACGTCTAATGTAATTGTAACAGTTTTTGGATCTGAGGAATATACATTGAACGTGCAAGCAACCACGCTTATGCCGCTAACCGGATTCTGATTCGTCATTGGCGTTTTTTCCGCTCCTTTGTAAAGATATCCATTCGCCCCATTTTCCGGCACCTGAAACCCATAAATTATCGTAGTTCCTGTTTGCGGTTCTATCCAAATCTCATTACCATGAACAGAAACATCTTTCGCATTCCTAATCTGCTGTTCCAAGATAGAAAGGACGTAATTTCCGTTTTGCTCTAGCTCTGCCGTAACCTGAGTCTTATTATAAGAGCGGATTACAGAAGAAAAAATTACCCCCGAAACCGCTCCAAAAATCCCGATTATCGAAATCGCGATCAGAACCTCAATCAGAGTAAACCCCAGTCTCTTTTTAGAAAAAAACTCGTGCGCCATAGTCTTCTCCTCACTGCCAATCAGTCAAAACCGTTTGCAAAGTAATCGGCTTGGGCGCGCCAAAAAAAACGTTGACTACTACTCTTTTGCCTGTTCCGAAGTTAGCAAAATCAACACAACGCTTAAAAATTCCGGTTACCTCACAGTCGTTGTTTTGAGAAATTGACCAAGAATCACCACTCCAACTTAAAGCGTAGTGCGGCCCAGAAGTGGCTACCCCAATCGGCGTCCAACCAGCGTCTCGAATACTTCTGACTGCCTCAATTCCTTCAACCGCCATTTTTTCTGCTTTTATCCTGTCTCTTGCGGAACGGGATTCTTTAACGGCGATAACCGCCAAATTAACCAAGGCGCCAATAATAATCACCGCCACAGAAACTGCCAATAAAGTTTCTACAATTGATTGCCCTCGTCTATTTTTCATTGAAAATTTTGTCATTGAAAATTCATTGAAAATTGAAAATTGTTAAATTGAAAATTTACTCGATCTTCCCCGCCGAATTTACCGTAATTGTTTTAAGCGTCTCAGAAGTGCCTTCATCAGAAAAATTTACAGTTATGGTATACTGACCATCAACCGGTAAACCAGTAAGCTTTGTAAAACGAGCAGTTTGAGAAGCGCTGGTCACCACAACCCCATTTACCATCGCCACTGAAGTACAAGATACACAAGGCAAAACACTACACTGACAAACCTGATAAGTACCCGAGTTTTGAGTAAGAACCAACCCCCAACCAACTCCGTCCACCGCATTGACCGATCGACTTTGAGCGCTTCGCAAGTCGTCTCTTAACTTAAGCCAAGCTTGTTTCAAATTCTGATTCTTCGAGAAAGTCGAAAACTGCGGGATCATTATCGCGGACAAGATCCCAATCATCGCAATAACCACGATCAATTCAATCAATGTAAAACCAGTCTTCATATTATGCTTCCCAAATTGCTAAAAAGGATTATGGACACAGTAACTTCCACTTGGCTCCAAAGTGGCGCAAAGATCATAACCTGCTCCCGAACCGGTTTGAGTGTAACTGTAAGCTACCGCTGTTTTTGGATCCACCGGAACTGTCGTCAGATAACCAGTCCAGGTACCGGAAGGAATACTTGCCGGATAAAGATTTTGATCGCTATAGTACATTTCCAAAGCTGACTGAATCACCCCAAGGTCCGCCTTTCTGGCGGCGTTTCTCGCCCGACCTTGAAGATAACCGGGATTCAAAATTCCAATTAAAATTCCCGATAGAATTCCAATTACAGAAATTACGACGAGCAGTTCTATTAAAGTAAACGCTGAGCGAATTTTAGTAGTCATAATTACGGGCAATTGGTAACATTTGAACTGATAATATTACTCGAATAACCGGCGGGACGATTAGAAACATACTTAAGATAAGTTCTACCGCATTGAGAACATTGGGTATAAACGCAAAACTTAACACTGCTGGTGTCAGATCCAAGCACGTAAGTATTTCCAGTTCTCGGCACATCGACCGGCCAAGTAGAATTTTTAAGATAAGGCGTCAAAAGAGAAGTAGACGTTGGGTATGAACCGATCTCCGCGTAATAAGATTCGGCGGCAGTACCAATATCACTCAAAACCGCGCTTCTACGGGCATCAAAGGCCCTTCCCTGAAAAAGACTAGGGTTTAAAATACTAATAAGCACCCCAGTTAAAATGCCAATTACCGAGATAACTATCAATAGTTCAATTAGGGTAAACCCTTTTTTAATTTTCATATTTATTATATGTATTTCTTTGTATTTCCAAATGTTGTCTTTCTAACTACTCACTACCAATTACTAAGTACTCTATTTCAGCAACCACTCGGCGCGTAATCCGCCTTTCCTGATTCAGAGGAGTACCTCCAGTAAGGAAAGGCTGGATACGGAGGAGCCTCAAGGAGGACCGAGACACAACCATCAGCCGCAAGAACAACCTCAGATATGGCCGTCTGCAAAAATCCTCCTTGGATAAGCTCACCCTGCTCATCACAGTACGTGTAGCTCTCGTTACTCTTTGTAAAGCAGGCTTCCATTGATAACACCAACTTACTAAGATCCTGCTTCTTCCGTGAATCCTTGGCTTCTTGAACATAACGCAACGGGTTTGTTGCGATAATAACGGAAAAAACAACCCCAATCACTGCAATCACAACAAGCAGTTCGATTAAAGTGAATCCATTCTTAATTTTCTTGGCACTCGACTGATTCATAAACTCTCCCCGCCTTAAAAAGATAGTAAAACTAGACTAAACTAAATATCAAGTTGCGGAACAAGCTGCTCTACCTGCGGCAGATGTATACCTCCAAAATCCACAACCAGTTCCACCGTTTTCTAGCGTGTAGGCAATGTTAACCCCATCGGTCCCTACCGCCGCCATGCTAAATGTAGTGTAGGAGCCAGTAGGATCTTGCTTTAGGTAACCATCAGTCACAAGTTCCGTAACTGAGTCACAAGTCGTGTTAACTGCAACATTTTTAACAATGCAAGCCTCTGCTGCAGCCGCAACGGTAGCCACTATTTGCTTTTTGTTGGAATCCCTTGCGTCTTGAAGTCTTTTGGTTGGGTTGATGGAAACAATAACCGCTGCCATCATAACGCCGATAATTGCGATGACTACGAGAAGTTCAATAAGTGTAAAACCTTTTTTCATTACTTTCACCTCCTTTCAGGCAAGAGCTAAATGATTTTTTAGGTCATTTAACAAAAGGAAATGTCCAAAAATTAATAGCGTCTTTAAAAAAGATCAAAGCAAGATACGCCCCCGCAATAAGAAAAGGTCCAAAAGCGATCTCGGATTTCATCTTTTTCCTTCCTAACAATATAAGTATCACCCCTACTAAGCTGCCTGTCAAGAAGGCAATTAATAATGCAACCAAAATGACAGGGTATCCAGTTAGTAAGCCAATGAAAATGGCAATCAAAATGTCTCCCTCACCCATTCCTTTTCCTTTTGTTACGGCCCAAAGAAACCAAAAAAATAATCCTGCCAAAAGACTCCCTAAAACATTGTTTAAAATTATTCGGGGATCTTGCAGATTATTAAAAATAGTGTAACCTAGGGCAAAAAAAATCGCCGGGTAGGAAAGCGCGTCCAAAACCAAACTGTATTTAAGGTCAATCATAAAAATCGCCACCGATAAAGAAATAATTATTAGAGCAAGAACATAAGAGGTAATCGAAAAGTAATAATGAAAAGAGAATAAAAACAAAAGTCCGGTCGTGAGCTCGACCAAAGGATATTGAATATTTATCTTTTTGCCACAGAATCGACATTTTCCAAAAAGGAATAGATAACTAAAAACAGGGATCAAATCAATGGGGGAAAGAATTTTGTGGCAATGATCACAAACTGATCGTCGATTAATAAATTTTTTATCAAAAGGCAAACAATCGATTAAAACATTAAGAAAGGAACCAACTGCGCTTCCTAGTAAAAAAAGAATCATGTAAACTAAATAGTTCATTTTGTGCAGTAATAACAGTTAGCCAAATTAATATCGCAATCAGCAAGTTTCTTAAACTCTTTTGATTTTGGAACAAAACAAATTTCAAATGCCCTGCCTTCTGAGATAGGACGTAACTGCAAATGTGATAGGGTAGGGGAGTCTAAAAATTTTTGTTCCAAAAAACCGGAAGAAACAAGGATATTTAGCGAAAGTAAGGGGTCGTCGGCAGAGATAGAAGTACCGGAAAAAGTCCCCTCCGGCCAAGGCCAGGTCCTTTTTTGCTTGTAATATTGTTTGAGGGAGAAAGCAAGACCAGTCGATTCCGATTCAAGATCCACATCATCCGCCCTAGCAATTTGTTCAAGCGGGTCCCGAGAAACGAAAACAGTTAAACCTAACGCCCCGAAAAGGGCAACGTACATCAGAAGCTCAACCAAATCTAATTTCCTTAGAAACCTAATTTTCAATTTACAAATTTTCAATTTTCAATCAATTTTTAATGACGAAATTTACAATTTGAAAATTAATACATTGTAAATTCATTGAAAATTGTTACTTGAAACTTGAAAATTCTCCCGAGTTAAAATTGACTAGTCAAATTATAAATCGGCGTAATGACAGATAGCATAAGCAAAGCCACCATCCCCCCAAGGGCAATCATAATAATTGGCTCAATCGCGGTGGAAAGGTTCTTGATCGACATTTCCGATTCGCTTTCGTAATAGGCAGAAAGTTTCATCAAAACTTCATCCACTTTACCGGTTTGCTCACCCACCGAAACCATTTGGGAAACAAGTGGGGGGAAATATGCGTTTTCTTTAAGAGGAATAGATAGAGGCTCACCTTTCCTGACCCTTTCGGCAGCGCTAGCGATTCCTTCTTGGTAGATAACATTTGTCATCGATTCCGCGGCAATAGTTAATGATTCAAGAATTGGCACCCCAGAAGAGGCAAGAAGGCCGAGAGTTCTAGTAAATTCCGCCAGCTGGGTCTGCTTGGAAATTACTCCCACAATTGGCAATTTAAAAGTAATTCTTGCAAGCTGATGCTTCCCAACATCAGTCTTTTTATATTTTCTAAAACCCAAAAATGCCCCGACTATAGCTAAAATAAGAAGATACCATCTTTTAACAAAAAAATCGGAGGTGCCCATTAGCACTTTGGTAATCATAGGAAGTTCCGCTCCCATATTTTCGTACATATCGGAAAGTTTGGGCATTACAAAAAGCATCATTAGGGCAAAAACACCGGCCATCGCCACCATAATTACAATCGGATACACCATCGCCCCTTTAGTTTTCGACTGAAAATCTCGTTGCCGCTCCATTGTTTCCGCCAAACGAAGTAACGTTTTATCTAAGCCCCCAGATGCTTCACCCGCCTTGACTAAAGAAATAAAAACATTAGGAAAAATATTGGGGTGTCTCTCAAGCGCCTTTGAGAAAGAACTCCCCCCACGAATATCGCCAACCAGCTCGCCGACAACTTCTTTCATTCTTGCATTTGAGGTTTGTTCCTCAAGCACTTCCAGCGATTGCGCCAGAGGTAAACCGGCGTTTATCATCGTCGAAAGCTGTCTCGTAAAATCGACCTTTACGGAAAGGGGGATTTTGGAAAATCTTTTGAGAATGCTCTCGATGGTTAGTTGCTTTTCGGTAAGCATCAGAGAGGTTACCGTCACATTTTCTGCCGAAAGAGCCATAAGCGCCACTTTTTCAGTTGGGGCATCAATTGTGCCGTTTTTATCATTCCCTTGAGAATCTTTTCCGTTATAACTATAAACTGGCATATAAATTAAACTTTAGAAACCAATCGGGAAACCTCTTCTGGCCTAAGGGTGTAGCCTTTAGCTACCTCGCTTGAAATTTTGTTTTCTTTAACTAGAGTTGCCAACGAGCGCTCAAGACTAATCATCCCCAAGTCGTAACTTGTGGCGATTACATTATCAATTTGATGAGTCTTACCCTCACGGATAATGTTTCTTATCGCGGAATTCGCCAGAAGTATTTCGGTTGCCGGAACCCGTCTTCCATCAAGAGAAGGCACCAACCTTTGGGAAATTATTCCTTCAATAATTGAAGCTAGTTGAATTCTAATTTGGCGCTGCTGATTTTCCGGAAAAACATCAATAATTCTGTCCACCGTTTGCGCGGCTGAATTAGTGTGCAAAGTAGCAAAAACAAGATGTCCGGTTTCTGCGATCGTAACCGCCGCAGAAACGGTCTCGAAATCGCGCATTTCCCCAATCAAAACGATATCCGGATCTTCCCGAAGGACTGAACGAAGGGCAATCTCCCAAGAATGGGTATCTTGGTGAACTTCCCGCTGATCAATTATCGAAAGCTTTGGTTCAAAAACATACTCGATCGGGTCCTCAACCGTGACTATATGAACGCTTCTCTCCCGATTGATCGACTCAAGCATTGCCGCAATGGTCGTAGATTTACCTTCTCCTGTTGGTCCGGTTATTAATACAAACCCTTGAGGGAGTTTGCAAAAATCGGAAAGTACAGGAGGCAGCCCAAGCTCCTCAATTGTCGGAATTTCAAAAGGAATCAAGCGAAGGGCAACCCCCATAAAACCGCGCTGATGGTACACATTAACCCGAAAACGAGTATCCTTATAAGCATAAGAAAGATCAAATTCTTTACTTGCCAAAAATATCTCTTTTTGAGTCGGGGTCAGCAGTTCAAGCACCATTTCTTTGGCCACCTCGGCGGTGACTACTTCCGTCCCGGGAACAGGGGAAAGCTCCCCCTCAATTCTTAAGGTGGGAGGAGAGCCGACATTGATGTGAATGTCAGAAGCGTGGGAAGATATTGCTTTTTCTAAAATATCTTTAATTGTCATAGTCTACCCCTGCGTTACCCTCATCACATCTTCAATCGTAGTTTGCCCTTCCAAAACCTTCAAAAATCCATCCTGGAGCAAGGTGATCATTCCTTCTTCAACTGCCACTTTGGTCATTTCATCTTCGCTTCGACGCTCGATAATCATCTTATTAATCCGATCAGAAGCGGCCATTACTTCAAAAATACCGGTTCTGCCTAAATACCCCGTCTTTCCACATTTATCACAACCTTTTCCACGATAAAGCATCAGTTTTCCATCCTTTCTCTTTGGTTCCACATTTTTATAAAGGTCCCCCAAAGTAGAGACTATCTGATCCTCAATCTCCTTTGGCACCGGGTATTCCTCCTTACAATTGTCACAAATCTTTCGGACTAGACGTTGGGCGAGAACAAGTTCAAGAGTAGAGGCAAGAAGGAAAGACTCTACTTTCATATCAAGAAGTCGAGGAATCGCGCCGGTGGCGGAATTAGTGTGGAGAGTTGAAAGAACCACGTGTCCGGTTAGCGCCGCCTGAATAGCCAGACTGGCAGTTTCATCGTCTCGAATTTCTCCTACCATTATAATATTGGGGTCTTGACGAAGGATAGAACGAAGTCCGGAGGAGAAAGTCAGCCCCGCCCCCGGATTTATTTGCACTTGATTTGCCCCTTCAATCCTAATTTCAACCGGGTCCTCGAGAGTGATAATGTTCACTCTAACCGTATTTATTTTCGAGAGAGCTGAAGCTAAAGTAACCGTTTTTCCAGAACCCGTCGGTCCAGTTACCAAAATAATACCGTCGTGAACAAGAAGCGCTTTCTCTAATTTTTTAAGACCAGGGCCCACTAACCCAAGATCCCTAAGCTGTATGACCGTGCTTTCTTTTCTAAGAAGTCTAATAACCACTTTTTCCCCGTTTGATGTAGGGAGGGTTGACACACGAAGATCAGTTTCCATTTTACCCACTTTGATCTTAAATCGACCATCTTGAGGCACTCTTTTTTCATCAATTTTTAAGTTTGAAAGAATCTTTATACGAGCAATAATTGAGTCGTGGGCGTCGTGGGGGATAGTTTTGATTCTCTCTTGCAAAACTCCATCGATTCTAAACCGAACTCTGGTAAAATCTTCTTGAGGCTCAACGTGAATATCGGACGCCCGGGATTTGTAGGCATACTCAAGAATCATCGATACAATCCTGGCAACCGGGGCCACCCGAATCCGTTCTTCTGCTTCTTCTAGTTGGTCTATCTCCTCCTTAATTTCCGCTGTTTTTATACCCGCCTCGGCAAGCGCCTCATTTACATCTTCGCCGATTTCCCCCCCAAATTGCTCACTAAGAACTTTGTTAAGCTCTTCTTCATCAACCGCAAAAGGCTCTACCTGTTTCCCGCTCTTCTTTTCCACAAATTGAATCGCCTCAAGATCCAAGGGGTCTGCCATGGCGACTTGAATTTTGTTACGGGAAATCTCGAAAGGAAAAATTCTATACTTTCTGGCGATTTGCTCGGAGATTACACCACTAACTTCTTGAGAAGGGGTCTTGTCCTTGAGGGAAACGAAAGGATAACCGTAAAGTTCACCCTTCACTTCGGCAATCTGTTTAGAGTTCATTATCCCGCTACTTCTGATAATATCCAAAAGAGGCTTACCTGTATTGGCACTTTCAAACTTTACTTGGGCTACTTGATCTTGGGTCAAAAAACCCTTACTGACGACGATTTCCTCAAATTTTTTAGGTGTGTTAGGCTTTTCCATGGGCAGATATATAAACTCCATAAAGTATCACACGCCAAAAACTCCGTGTCAACATTCCTTTTTCCCCCTTGAAACCTATTGCCCTGTTATGGTACTATGGAGACCATGCAAAAATACGAAGTGGTCACAATTTTAATAGGAAACTTAACTGAAACGGAAGCAAAAAAGATAGAGGCCGAAATTAAGGAGAATATTAACAAAAATGGTAAAATACTTACCGAAGAAACTTGGGGAAAAAGAAGGCTGGCCTACAAAGTCGCAAAGCAAACTGAGGGCTTCTACTATTTCTACACGTTGGAAACAGACCGTGCCAAAGTCACTTTAATTAAAGATTATTTAAGAAGAAATGTCAAAATTGTCCGTTTTTTATTCATTAAGCTTTCTTAAAAGCTAACAATATTAATTATGTCTCGTTCACTAAATAGGGCGGAAATAATTGGGAATATGACCCGCGACCCGGAGATGAAATATACTCCGAGGGGCGACGCGGTCACTAATTTTTCGGTGGCGACGAACCGCCAGTGGGTAACTGACGGAGAAACCAAGGAAGAAGTGGAATTTCATAATGTGGTTGCTTGGACGAAGTTAGCCGAACTTTGTGCTCAACTTTTGAAAAAGGGCTCTAAAGTTTACATTTCTGGCAGATTAAGGACCAGAAACTGGGATGACGCTCAAGGAGTAAAACATTATCGAACAGAGATTGTTGCCGATGACATGGTTGTTCTAAGTCGTCCTGATGGGGCGGGAAGAGCACCTGAAGTAAAAACAGGAGAACCAGAAAGCGCGCCAACTAAGAAAGAAACAGTTACAGAGGAAGTTACAGAAGAAGATACTAAAGATATGCCATTTTGATTGGTTGCTTAGCGAGATTTTTGAGCTTAGCAACCATCAATCCCTCCGAAGCTCCAAAGGAGCGAAGGGGGATATGTGAGTGATTTACTATTTACTATGCCAAAAAAGGAAAAAAGAAAACCGTCTCTAATTAAAAAAGTTCGTAAGCCCGGCTTCTGCGCTATTTGCAAAGAAGGGGCGGAAGTGTCGTACAAAGATATTCTTCTTCTCAAGAGATTTACCACAACGAGAGGAAAAATCATCCCCCGCAAAGTTTCCGGAATTTGCGCGTCCCATCAAAGAAAACTCGGCGGAGAAATTAAAATTGCTAGATTTTTGGCACTGTTGCCGTTTACCGAGCGTCATGCAATCTAAATTTTATTATTTTCTGCCTAGATGGAAGAACAAATCCCCAAAAACCAAAGGTTGAAGTTCCTGCCCCTCATTCCGCTTATTTTTTTAGCGATAATTTTTTTGCTTTCCGGCTATTATTTTGGACGACGTGGATATACCGCCGAGATCAAAAATTTCCGCCCCAAAGTAACGGTTTATAACAAAAAAGATACTTACGACAATGTAGATTTTACAAATTTTTGGCAGGTTTGGGATCTAATCAATGAGAAATATATCACTAAGCAGGACAGCAAAACCCTTTTGTATGGCGCAATTGAAGGCCTGACAAAAGCAACCGGCGACCCATATACCTCCTTTTTAACCCCAGACCAAAACGACTCTTTTAGCCAAGGGCTTGCCGGTGAGTATGAAGGAGTAGGCATCGAGCTTGGTATGAAAAATGAAAGTCTTTTGATAATTGCCCCATTAGAGGGATCCCCCGCCGAAAAATCGGGAATCCAGGCGGGAGATTTGATTCAAAAGATTAACGATAAAGAAACTGCCGGGATGAGCCTAACTAACGCGGTGAGCATAATTAGGGGAAAGGAAGGAACAAAAATTACCCTCACCCTTCTCCACGAAGGAGAAAAAGAATACAAAGATTACGAGATAACTAGGGCCAAAATTCTGGTCCCCTCGGTCACTTGGAAAGATGCCGGAGAAGGAATAGTCCAATTAAGACTATCTCGTTTCGGCGACACCACCAATAGAGAATGGCGCGATACGGTAGATGAAATTTTACAAAAAAGACCAGGGTTAAAAGGAATTGTTCTTGATCTTCGGGGAAACCCTGGCGGATACTTATCTGGAAGTGTTTTTGTTGTCTCGGAATTCGTCTCGGCCGGAAAAACAGTTCTAATAGAAGAATTTGCTGACATGACGAGGAAAGAGGTAAAAACGGAATTTTCAGGAAAACTCCTAAATGTACCAACAGTTATTCTCATTGATGGCGGAAGCGCCTCCTCGTCAGAGATTGTCGCCGCCGCTCTTCGAAATTTAAAAAAATTTAAAGTGGTCGGGGTAAACTCATTCGGAAAAGGAACCATTCAAGACGCGGAAGATTTTTCTGACGGATCAGGAATCCACATCACCGTGGCCAAATGGCTCGACCCAGACGGAAATTGGTATCACGAAATAGGAATCGAACCGGATGTGGCAGTTGAAGTTGACAAGGCTAAAAAAGAAGAGGGCATTGATAATCAACTTGAAAAAGCGGTTGAACGGTTGAAATAATCAATTGTTTAATTGTTAAATTGCTGAATTGTTGAATTGCTAAAACCCAAGAGATAATCAGGTGAGAGTCTTAAGTTAATTTTAAGTTAGCCTGTTTAAAAATGTAGTTATGAAAAAAACTACCCTTATCCTCATAATCTCAATTCTTGTTCTTATCGGGAGCGCTTTGTTTACACGCTCCTACATTGGAGTTGACAGTAAAATCAAGGACTTTTTCGGTAATATCACAGAGAAGGTGGTAAAAGTAGACCAACAAGTGGTCACTAGAAGAACTGTGATTAGCGAAGAGGACGCAGTTATCGAAATGGTTGCGAAAGCCTCTCCTTCGGTCGTTTCCATCGTCGCCAAAAGAACCTCCTTCGATCCCTTCCGGGGTCCAATGGTCCAAGAATCTGGGATTGGAACCGGATTTGTGATTGACAAAAAAGGTACTATTTTAACCAATAAACACGTTGTTTCTGATACTGGAACCAAATTTACCGTCTTATCAAAAGATGGAAAAACTTACAATGTTTTGCAAATCAACCTCGACCCTTCAAATGACCTTGCCATTTTAAAAACGGACGCTACAGACCTTGACCCAATTGAACTTGGGGATTCCGATGGCATTAAACTTGGACAGACCGTAGTAGCGATTGGAAACGCCCTCGGGCGATTTACCAATACCGTTACAAAAGGGGTGGTCTCTGGAATCGGAAGAGGAATCACTGCCTCCGCCAGTCCTTTTAGCGCCGGAGAAGCTTTGGAAAATGTGATTCAAACCGACGCCGCCCTAAATCCGGGAAATTCAGGCGGACCCCTAATTGATCTTGACGGAAGAGTTATTGGCGTAAATGTTGCCATCGCCTCTGGAACAGAGAATATCGGTTTTTCAATCCCCATTAATACAATCAAACCGGTACTTGAAGAGTTTGAGAAAAGTGGAAAAATCTCCCGACCGTTTATTGGCATCGAATATATTTTGATCTCGAAAGATGTTGCCTTGATGAATAGCGTTCCTGAGGGAGCGTATGTAAAAAGCGTGGTTACCGGGTCGGCTGCGGAAGAAGCGGGATTACTTTCTGGCGATATTATAACCGAAATCGACGGAGAAAAAGTAAATGACGGAAATCCGTTGGCCAAAATCATTCAGAAACACAAAGTCGGGGATAGGATTCAACTTTCGGTTGACAGAAATGGCAACGCAAAAACTCTTTCTGCCACTCTAAAGGAATCAGCTACCGAGTAATGGCAAAAAAACTATCTGTTGACCGAAAAGAAAATTGCGGTTATCATTTAAGGTAATGAAAAGCATCCTGCCGAAAAAAATCGCTTTAATCTCCCTCCTTTTTATTTCTGTAAGCGCTATCGCCATTTCCGGAGTTCTAACCCTTAAGAAGAAAATTCTTCCAGATAAAAGCCAAGCGGCTGAAACATATCCCAAATGTCAACATACCACCACCTGTCCAGAAAGAATTGGGACTTCTCCCTCTGGTCTTTACAATAACAACAACACCTTTGAACCAATCATCTATAACATGCACGGGTTTGGCAATGTTAACTGGCGAGAATGGAAACCAGAGTTTGGTCCAATTGGCGAGTGGTTTTATTTTGGTTGGAGCGAGCTTCAACCAAGTTCAGCTGATGATAGCCAATTTACCCCCCTCGAAAACAGGCTCATAAATGTCTGTGGAGACCAGGAATGTTATGTCGAATATCCTCAACAAAATAACGCCAGAACTTATAAGCCAGTAGCGATTTCCGTGGGAGCGATGTATGAATGTAAGGAAGATTCGCCCCTAAGTATCAACGATCACCTTCTTTGCGACCAAACCCCAAATTGGTTTTACTCTGGAACAGGAATAACAAGAGTGGAAGTTCCTTTAGTAGAAAACAAAAGCTCCGCAAATTGCCCCGCCCACGCTTATGTGCCACCTTTCGACAACAGTGCTTGGCAGCAAGCTTACGCGAATATGGTAACCACCCTCGGGAATAAATATAAAAACGACAGAATTGTGGATTCAGTTTGGATTATGAGTGGTTTTTACGGCGAAGCTATCTCCAAAATTTCGTATCGTGATTTTGGCGGGGTCCCCGGGATATGCTATTACGAAACTAACCCGAAATTTGAGCAGTGGGCAAACACATTACCTCAAATCTATCGATCTGCCTTCGGCACAAAACCGATTTTTATGATGATTACTAAGAATGATATGAAGAAGGACCTCATTGAGAATATAATTGCTAATGGGATCGCCATCAAGACAAACACTCTCGCCCCCGATTCTAACTCAAGTTATCAAACAACTGGACAACTTGGCCTTACCCAACTCATCGAAAAATATAAAAGAAGCACCCCGATTGCCTACGAACACGCTTATGGGGATAGCGACAGAGACACCTATTGGTCAATACTTTACGCTTTAACTCACGGAGCCTCCTTTATCGATCTCGATGGAGATATCGGCGATCGGGATGGGGCGGGCAGTGATTGGGGGGCGGGTGAGCATTTTTTTGGAAGATTAGCCAATGGCGTAATGCCGTGGGGAGAAAAGCTTTGGGATTTCTACACTCGCCATATAAATCGCGGTCCGGGCAAAGCCCTTCAATCTGATGACGCTTTTATTGTTCTTAGAGATACAATATATCCTTACGAAACAACCGGCGATCGCTCCTATATTTCGGGAGAACCTGGAGATTGGGAATTTCATCTTTATCGACTGGAAAATACCTGTCGGGATACAACTTACGCCACTGCTGACATTAAACCAATGGTTAAAAGATCAAACGAAGATGAGTGGTCAGACACTTGTAACGGAATCGCTAACCGAGACGTCGGCGGCGGAACTACATATTTAAAAAGCAATCAGGTTGGAGAAGGCGTCATTGGTGGATATGGCGCGAGAAAAATGGTAGACAGCACTCTCTACTTTATGGTTGATCCAAGCTGGGCGGCGAGGGGATACCCTGATTTTAGTCTTTCTGTTACTTATAAAGGCGGTTCTGGAAGTTTTGGAATCAAATATTGCGATACAGTGGGGCAACAAAAAACCGCAACTCTTCCAAAAGAAGCGGGGGATTGGGTAACTGGGATCGCTCGTTTAACAGGAGTGGATTTTCGAAAAACCTGTGGCTTAAATGGAGGTGCGAATTTTGCCATAACAGGAAGTAACGATATTATCCATATGGTCGCCATTGCTCCTGGATTTGATTGGCCGCCAAATCAAGGGCCGGCCCCAAGGCTTTCCGTTAACCAAAGATCATTTCAGTTTGATCTTGCGGTGGGGGAAGATGCTTCCGAACAAACAGCGGTAATAGGAGGTGACCAAACAAAAGTCATTGACTGGTCAGCCACGATTTATTCCTCCCAAGATACCTGCGCAAATGCAGGGAAAAACATCAATGTTGAGTTCTCACCGCAAAATGGTAGGACCGATCAATCACGAATTTTTATCGTTAATCCGAACACCTCAAGCGTTAGCCAATCCGGAAGTTGCTATAAAACTATTAAAATCACCCCCACGGGAGGGGAAGGATACGAAGATGTTTCTTCCGTACTTATAAGACTTAATTTTACTTTCACCACACCCAAAAAAGTAAACCCGCAACCTAGGAGCTTAAGTTTTACTGCAAACACAGGAGCAAATCCCGCCACGAAAACCCTAACCGTTTCCAAAGATGCCGGCGCGACCGGAGTTGCCTGGGCGGCGACACCAAATACTTCCTGGATTACTGTTTCTTCCGTAACGGGAAATTCTTCCTCTCCGACGACGATTACAGTTTCGCTAATTCCGGTTGAGCGCAGCCTAACCGCGGGGACTCACACGGGGAAAATTACTTTTACCTCAACAGAAGACACCACCATCAGCGAAGAGGTAACTGTCTCTTTAGTCATCGGAAGCGGTACAGGAACGACCGTAAATTTGCACAAAGGTTGGAACAAGGTTACCTGGTCAAGCGCTTACGGATATTTACGCCCTTCAACCGTGCCAACTACTTGCGTGTTATCAGGAAAATATAGAGGCTGGTTTGGTAACTTTGTCAGAAACTTTGGGTTAAACATCACCTCTCCCGCCAACGGCGAAGCAATTTATGTAAAATGTACCGGCGACGCCTCTTGGTCAATGTAATAAATTAAACATTAAGCACTTTGTCTAGTTTACCATTCATGATATCTTCCAAATTGGACGTTCGGAGTACCTCGCTACCAATTTAGAGTCCTTTGATTTGCAAGCAAGCTCAAACACCTAAGACCTTATCGAGCTTTCCATTTATTACCTCCTCTAAATTGTACCAGGATTTGTTAATGCGGTGGTCAGTCAAACGGTTTTGGGGAAAATTGTAGGTTTTTATCTTTTCGCTTCTATCACCACTACCGATTTGATCAGCCCTTAATCCATCAATTGTGCCTTTTTGCTGATCCTGCATCATTTGATAAAGTTTCGCTTTCAAAATCTCCGTTGCTTTTTTGCGATTTTGCTCTTGAAATCTCTGCTCTTGGCAAGTAACCATAAGCCCTGTCGGGATGTGTAAAATCCTAACCGCCGTTTCCACCTTTTGCACATTCTGCCCGCCTTTTGAAGAGGAACGGTAAGCTTCAAACTTTAAATCTTGTGGTTTAATCTCAATTTCTACCGGAGAGGAGGCGGGAAGAACAGAAACAGTCGCGGTTGAGGTATGAATTCGTCCGCTCCGCTCGGTTTCGGGAACTCTTTGGACGCGATGAACTCCCGATTCGTTTTTTAGTAATTTAAAAGCGTTAAAGCCCTCTATTTCAACCGTGACTGATTTTAAATTTCCAACTCCGCCGTGAGCTTCTTCTAAGATTGAAAACTTCCAGCCTTTAGAACTAGCATATCTTTGATACATTCTTAAAAGATCAAACGCAAAGATGCCGGCCTCATCTCCGCCAGTGCCCGGTCTAATTTCCAAAATTGCTTTATTTGGGTTTGTTTCAATCATGGGTCGAGGAAAATCATTTAGCTTCCGTAAGCATTTCTTTAAGGGTTCTTGGCCCGCCCTTTTCCCCTTGTTGATTCTTTTTCTTTTCGCTAACTTTTTCCGATTTGATTTTTTGGCTGGCTTTAGCCGCTTCCATTTTCTTAACGAATTTATCCACCCTTCTTTCTGTGTCCAAGAAACGCTGAGTTCCAGTGTAAAATGGGTGACATTTTGAGCAAACGGCGATTTTAATTTCGGGAACAGTAGAACCGACGGTAAATGTGTTACCGCAAGCGCAAGTGACCACCGAATCTTTATACCATTTTGGGTGAATGTCTTTCTTCATAGTGACGTTTAGTATTGTATCACAAGCGAAAAGCGCCGTCTAGTCAGCGGTATTACTTTATGATAAATTGATTTTAATGGAAATAAAATATCTTGGCCATTCCGCTTTTATAATAAAAACTAAAGAAATCACTATCATCATTGACCCATTTGACCCCGAAATGGTGGGGGAAAAGTGGGAAAAGCAACCTGCGGACTTAGTCCTTATAACCCACGACCACAAGGATCATAATTATATTGAAGGGATTGAAGGCTCAGAAAAACCGGAAAATACTATCCCGACAGATTTTCACCGTCCTTTTGTGATAAAAAGCCAAGGAGAGTATGAAGTTTCCGGCGTCCACATATTTGGCTTTTCCGCCTTCCATGACGGCAAGGGCGGGGCAATCAGGGGAAAGACGACAATTTATCGGATCGAAGCGGACGGCTTCGCTCTCGTCCATCTTGGCGACCTTGGCCACAAACTCACCCCCGAACAAGTTGAGGAAATCGGATCGGTTGATATCTTGATGATTCCGGTTGGAGGAAAAGTAACCATCGATCCGGAAATCGCGACGGAAATTATTGCGGAGCTTTCTCCCGCTTTTGTCCTTCCCTGCCACTATAAAACGGAAAAATCAAAAATGAGTGATCTATTAGAAGTGTCCAATTTCTTAAAAGCGATCGGGGGAGAACCGCTCTCGATGGATAAGCTCAATCTAAAAACCCGCGAAGATATACCGGCCGATACCAAAGTTGCCCTTCTAAAAATCTAAATATGGCAGAAAGACTCCCTCCGCAAAATGTTGACGCCGAGAGATCGGTTCTCGGAGCGCTTCTTATCGACAAAGACGCGATTGTGAAAATCGCCGAGTTTTTGTCCCCAAAACATTTTTATAACAACAACCACGGATTAATCTATCAGGCGGCCATCAGTCTTTTTGAAAAAGGGCGGCCGATTGATATGGTCACCGTTCCGGCGGAGCTCAAAAAGGGACGGGCCCTAGAAAGAATTGGGGGAATTTCATACCTTGCGGAACTTGCCAGTTCTATCCCTACCTCTGCTCATATAGAAAGTTATGGCTATATGATTAAGGATTCTTGGACCAAAAGAGAACTTATTTCCGTTTCTACAGAAACGGCCGAATCCGGGTTTGACGAATCGACAGATGTTCATGATCTTCTCGATAAGGCGGAACAAAGCCTTTTTTCGATTGCCCAGGAAGGAATGCGCACCGATTTTGTCCCGATCAAAAAAACCTTGGAAGAATCTTTTGATCGAATTGAGGAGCTTCATAAAACCGCCGGTAAAGGTTTAAGAGGCGTTCCTACAGGATTTACTAACTTAGATAGTAAACTCTCTGGCCTTCAAAATTCAAATTTGATAATTCTGGCCGCCAGACCGTCCGTTGGTAAATCGTCTCTTGCCACCAATATCGCTCAATTTGCCGCCTCCCATCACAAAATTCCGGTCGGTTTATTTTCCTTGGAAATGAGTCGGGAGCAACTTATAGACCGTATGCTTTCTGCCCAGGCGGACGTTGACTCATGGAAAATTACCACCGGAAATTTAGAGGATGAAGATTTTCAAAAATTAGGGCAGGCGATGGGTGAGCTTGCCGAAGCGCCGATTTACATTGACGATACGCCGGGAGCTTCGGTGATGGAAATTCGGGCCAAAGCAAGAAGACTTAAAATGGACAAAAATGTCGGCCTAATTATCGTTGATTATTTGCAGTTAGTGCGAGGCCGCGGACTGGACAATCGAGTTCAAGAAGTTTCAGAAATTTCGATGGCGCTTAAAAATATTGCCCGGGAACTTAAAATTCCGGTAGTTGCTTGCTCGCAACTTTCCCGCGCCGTCGAAACCAGAGGTAGTCCAAAACCGCAATTATCAGATTTGAGGGAGTCGGGCTCCATTGAACAAGATGCTGATTTGGTAATGTTTCTTTACCGACCAGATGAGGAAGATCGATCCAATGTCATGCTCTCAATTGCCAAGCACCGAAACGGTCCAACGGCAGAAATTGGACTGTTCTTCCGTGGTGACCGGGTGCGCTTCTTCGAGGCAGAAAATAGGCAAGAGTCAAACGAATAGAAAAAGAGGAAAGAAAAAGAACTCGGTTCAAAAGATCGAATCGAGTTCTTTGTTGTGTGGGAGTTCACCACGACCGGTGGCCTACATGCGTCGGAGTAACAGGCCTTCCTCTAGAAGCTGACCTCAAGCAGGTAACTTGCTTGGCGAGATCGTCAAGAAAAACAATCCTGGCACCACTCATTCGCAAATCCCGAGAGAGTCCATACTGGGACGACAAAACGACTACCCGCTTTCCTCGCTCTAGCAGAAATTTTACGCAGGGAAGAAAATCACCGTCGCCGGATATTAGTACAGCGGTATCGAACTTATCGGCAAGTTCGACCGCATCCATCATAATCCGACTATCGAGATTCCCCTTACGCTGCCCATCGCTGAACGTCCTCGTTTCAATCCGCACGATTTTAAATCCCAGAGATTCTAGTACTCTGAAAAACTGCTCCACCCCGGAAGTGTAGTCTCTAGCAGTATAGTAGCGAAGAAAGGCTACTCGCCCTAAAGACTCCAAAAACACCTTTAGTTTTTGAAAGTCTATCCCACGATGAGCGTCCTCGGTTCCCCCCAATCGTTCAGGCATTCGCGCCGCATTCGCCCCATCCACAAACACGCCAACTTGTCCACAATGATCAACAAGCTCAGCCAACCCCACGGTTAACATTTCCCTCTCCATTCTGATTTATCGTATTTTGGAAATTGTAGCACACTTATGCAAAATTTGTAGTCGCGTCACCAGCCTCGTGGCTAGGCGGGTCCTATGGCGCCAATTTTTCTCTTGAAGTCCGTCCCTCTAAAATATTCCGCTAAAAAAGAAATATAACAATTTTATATGCGATCGCATACTAATTTGTTATATAAAAATTCCCCAAAAATAAGAGATGGTGATAAACTACATTTATGCACTCAATAGTAATCTCTGGCGGAAACCAGAAAAAAAGACACGGAGAAGCTTTAAAAATTGGCGAGTTGCCAGAGACCTCCCCCGATCTTAAAATAATTGCTCTTAAAGAAGAAAAAAGAACGATTAGTATTAGCGAAATTAGAGAGCTACAAAAATTTCTAAATCTAAAACCATTTCAAGAGAAAGAAAAAATTGGAATAATTTTGGAAGCTCAAAATCTAACCGAGGAAGCTCAAAATGCCCTGCTAAAAACCTTGGAAGAACCACCAGAACACTCAAGGATAATCTTAACCACTGATAATTTTCAAAAACTCCTGCCCACGGTAATCTCAAGGTGTGAGAAAGTAAAACTTCCCCCGATAATTACTTTGGAAAGTGAAGCTAGTAAAAAGATCGCCCAAGATTTTGTAACTTTGTTAGAAAAAAACATCGGGGAAAGATTAGCCTGGGTGGAGGAAAATAAAGAAAATGCCAAAGACCAAGGAGAAATTTTAAAAATTCTTGCCATTTGGGAGAGCACTCTTAGAAATTTAATGCTTAAGAATTTATCTGCGGAGGACCTGAACGAAAAAATAGAAAAAATCAAAAAAATCGGAGAAACGAGAAGGGAACTAACAGAAACGAGCGTTAATCCAAGAATTGCTTTTGAGGCCCTATTAATCTCCCTTTAAATCTGCTAAAATGGCGTTATTATGGACAACAATCACAAAAACGCTGCCTCCGCCTATGGATCTGACTACCTCACTTCCGCTAGAGAAGTCGCCAAAAAAAGAGGGCTAAACATAAAAATTGTCAGTTTTACCGAAGATAATGAGAGATTAATTTTTTCTTTAGAAAAAGGGGTGACCCCCGGTCTTGAAGAACTGGCCGATGACTTAAAAACTCTTTTTGGCAGGCAAATAAATTTTCAAGAAGCGAGTTCCAGGGATAAAGCCGCCGCGATTGGTGGAATCGGTCCCTGTGGTCAAATTCTCTGTTGTAAAAAGTGGCTTCAGAAACCAATTAATGTTCCCGTTAAAATTCTGGCCGAAGAAAATCTAACCGGAAACCCGGTCGGCTATACTGGCGCTTGCGGAAATTTGATGTGCTGTCTGACTTACGAAAATGCCAATTTTAAATGTCCGGCAAGGGACCACCTAACCCCGGAAATGAAGGGTGAAAGCGTGGCTGCTACCACAATAACCACCGAAAATAAACCAAAAGAAGAACATCGGAAAAAAATCCGTAGGTTGATACTTAAGAGGTAATGTGTGAGAATACGCTTTATGGCAGATGAATATAACGCCAGTCAAATCGAAGTGCTTGAGGGGCTTGAACCAGTCAGAAAAAGGCCCGGGATGTATATCGGCTCGACCGACCAAACCGGCCTAAATCATTTGGTGACCGAAATTGTCAATAATTCGGTGGACGAAGCCCTCGCGGGAAGATGCAATAAAGTCGCAGTCATTTTCCACAAAGACGGTAAGATAACCATATCGGATAATGGGGCCGGCATTCCGGTCGATGTGGTCCCAAAATACAACAAATCCGCCCTTGAGATCTGTATGACAATGCTCCACGCCGGGGGAAAGTTTGGCAGAGGGAGTTATAAAGTTTCCGGCGGTCTTCATGGAGTTGGGGCCTCGGTTGTTAACGCCCTTTCCGATTGGATGCGGGTAGAGGTTCGCAGGAACGATAAATATTATTATCAAGAATACAAAAGAGGCGAGCCGACCATGAAAATAAAATCCGTCCCTTCGGTTAAAGAAATTAAAGATCAGTTGGAGGAAGAAAATTTGGCTTACGAAATGACTGATCACCCGAAAACAGGCACCATCACCACTTTTCTTCCTGATAAATCAATTTTTACGGAAAACCCCGGTCCAGATTACGAATTTTTTAAGAATCAATTAAGAGATTACGCCTACTTAACCGCGGGAGTCAAAATTACTATTTTAGATAAAAGGGCCGATCTACAACAAACCTACTATTTTGAAGGGGGGGCGCAATCTTTAGTAGAGCATTTAAATAGAAATAAAAAGGGCTTACAGGAAAAGATTTTTTATGTCCATAAGCAGCAAAATGGTTGTGATGTTGAGGTAGCGGTTGAATATAACGACTCCTTCGCCGAAAATGTGATTACTTTCGCTAATAATATCGAAACGACCGCTGGCGGCACTCATTTGACTGGCTTTAAATCGGCCCTAACGCGAGCTATCAACGATTACGCCAAAAAGAATAATTTAATTAAAGAGGGTAATGACAGCCTTTCGGGGGAGGATACCCGAGAAGGATTAACCGCGGTCGTTTCGGTGAAGCTGGAATCCCAAAACTTGCAGTTTGAAGGACAAACAAAAAGAAAATTGGGAAATCCAGAAGTACGCCCGGCGGTTGAGGTAGTTGTCAACCAAGCTCTAACTGATTATTTAAATGAAAACCCAAGAGACGCTCAATCTATTATAGAAAAAAGCCTTCTTGCCGCACGAGCTAGAGCCGCTTCCCAAGCGGCGAGGGACTTGGTTATTAGAAAGGGAGCCTTAGGGGATATTTCAGGCCTACCCGGAAAGCTTGCGGATTGCCAAGAAAAAGACCCGGCTAAAAGTGAACTATTCTTAGTTGAAGGAGATTCCGCCGGCGGCTCTGCCAAGCAGGGAAGAGACCGAAAATTTCAGGCCGTTTTACCTCTAGGAGGAAAAATTTTAAATACCGAAAGAAATCATTTGGATAAAATCCTAAAATTCGAGGAATTAAAAGATTTGATTATTGCCCTCGGGATGGGAATTGGGGAAATGGTCTCTCCGGATAAACTTAGATATCATAAAACGATTGTCATGGCGGATGCGGACGTTGACGGCGCCCACATTATGACCTTGGTTTTGACTTTCTTCTTTCGACACTTACCAAAAGTAATTGAGGAAGGCCATTTATACGTTGCCCAGACGCCCCTTTTTAGAATCCAAAAAGGCAAAGAAGTTCACTATGCTCACGATGAAAAAGATCGGGATGAAATCGTAAAAAGCATGATGAAAAGTAAACTCAGCGAAGAGGATGCCAAAGTGGTAGAAGGGGAAATCGATAAAGGAAAAATTGTAATTCAGCGATTTAAAGGACTTGGAGAAATGAATCCTACTCAACTTTGGGAGACCTCAATGAATCCAGAAACAAGAATTTTAAAGCTGGTTAAAATTGAAGATGCCGCCAAAACTGATGAAGTGTTCTCTACGCTCATGGGAGACGAAGTTCCCCCCAGAAAACTCTTTATCCAAACCCACGCCAAATCAGCAGAAGTTGATATGTGAGAACAGTTCAAGAACGCCCTTAAGAATATGCTCACCAAACCACAAAAGCGCCTGCGCACTATTCAGACGCGTTTTATGGTTTATATAATACAAAAAGATCAACATATCCTAAGGCGACGTTACTGCCGTACACGGCCAAACTATCGCCGTTTATGGCGTAGTTACTTCTTTTTGCTCTTCTTCTTCTTTCTGGCCACAGAGTATCACCTCCTTCTTAATAAAAATAAACAAAAATCTGATTAAGCATCAAAAAAAGCCCTCAAAAACTGCCTGAGGGATCACGGAATAATATGTTGTTTTAATTTCCAAAATGTGGGATCGGGCAGAAAATTTCATCGCAATTAAATTGAAATGGTTATTGATTTATTTGTCAATAGGGGAGTATTTTGGAATGCCGCTGTTACGAGTAAAAATGGTAAAAAAATGTGTGTAAAAAAATGCAAAAATTATGAAATTTTTTGATTGAATTCCTGAATTAAAAATGTAGCTGAGAGACTTGTCTCGCCAATTTTATTTAATTAATTCAATTCAAACTAATTGGCGACATAAATGTCGCGGCTACTAAGATATAATTCACACGATGTTAAATTTTTTGTTATAATCTTTTGGTCATGGAAACAAACGATAATATCGACGCCCCTAAAAAAGAAGAGAAGGTCTCCCAATTCCCGGGAGAAAAGATAATTCCCGCCAATATCAATGACGAAATGGAAAAGGCTTACCTTGATTACGCGATGAGCGTCATCGTGGCAAGGGCCTTGCCCGCCGTAAATGACGGATTAAAACCAGTGCAAAGACGCATTATTTATGCGATGCATAAGCAAGGAAACACTCCCACCGCCCGTTATTCAAAATGCGCTTCCGTCGTTGGGGAAACCATGAAAAAATACCACCCTCACGGAGATTTACCGATTTATGATGCCCTGGTCAGAATGGCTCAAAGTTTCTCAATGCGTTACCTTTTGGTTGACGGGCAGGGAAATTTCGGCTCGGTTGATGGCGACCCGCCGGCGGCTATGCGTTACACCGAATGTCGTCTTGCTCCCTTATCTTCAGAACTTTTGGAAGATATAGAAAAAGAAACGGTTGATTTTATTCAAAACTACTCTGGAGATGACGAAGAACCAGTGTTGCTACCAGCGAAACTCCCAAATTTACTGCTAAATGGAGCCGCTGGCATTGCCGTTGGAATGGCTACCAGCATCCCCCCACACAACTTAACCGAACTTATTGACGCCATTAATTTCGCCATTGAAAACCCGCTTCCCCCTAAACTAGCCGAAGAAGAATCAGAACAAAAAGAGCCTGAAGAAAAAACCCAAGCGGAACCTGTTTTTGAATCCGCCGCCACTTTACCTGATTTATTAAAATTTATTAAAGGACCGGATTTTCCAACCGGCGGAACAATCTATGACAAAGAAGCAATCGCGGGAATTTACGCCACCGGTCGTGGACCAGTAATAATGAGGGCCAAAACGGAAATTGAGGAAGTCAAAGGAGGGCGGTTTGTAGTCGCCATTTACGAACTTCCATATCAGGTCAATAAAGCCTTTTTAGTTGCCAAAATCGCCGAGCTAGTTAAGGACAAAAAAGTGGAAGGAATTTCTGATCTTAGAGATGAATCGGATCGAAGGGGGATGAAGGTAGTGGTCGAGCTTAAAAGAGACGCCAGACCCCAACAAGTCTTGAACCTCCTTTTTAAACATACGGAACTGCAAAAAACTTTCAACGCCAATTTTGTCGCTCTCGTTGATGGGGAGCCAAAAACTTTAACCCTAAAAATGATACTTGAGGAATTTATCAGGCATCGTCAAAATGTGGTTATTCGAAGAACCATTTACTTACTTAAAAAAGCCAAAGAAAGAGAGCACATTCTTCTTGGACTTAAGATTGCCCTTGATCATTTAGATGAAGTGATTAGAACTATCCGGGAATCGGCCGACGCGGAAGTGGCAAAGATTAGCTTAATGAAAAAATTTGGCTTAAGCGAAATTCAAGCGGTGGCGATTTTGGATATGCAGCTTCGAAAACTAGCCGCTCTTGAGAGAAAGAAAATCGAGGAAGAGCTGACGGAACTCCTTGCCCGAATTGCAGATCTTGAAGATTTACTAAAGTCAAATGACAGAATTCTTGGAATAATCAAAAACGAACTTTCGCAATTGAAGGAAAAATACGGCGACGCTCGAAAAACAAAGGTGATTGCCGGTAAAATTGGCGAATTTTCTGAAGAGGAACTGGTGGCCGAGGAAGGAGCGGTGGTCGTTTTAACCGCTGGCGGCTATATCAAACGAACAAATCCCGAGGCTTACCGATCGCAAGGAAGAGGAGGAAAGGGAGTCTCCGCGGGAACTCTTAAAGAAGAGGATCAAATTTATGACATTGTCAGTTTAAGCACTCACGATAACGTTTTCTTCTTTACCGATAAAGGTAAGGTTTACAAAGTCAAGGGCTGGGAAATTCCGGAAGCCTCAAGAACAGCCAAGGGTACTCCCATTGTTAATGTGATCGATATTGCTCAAGGAGAGGCCATTCGCGCCATTCTCCCCATTCCTCAAACTAAAGTCGAGGGGTCGTTCCTGTTTATGGTCACAAGGGGCGGAACGGTCAAGAAAACCGCCCTAAACGAATTTGAAAATATTAGAAAATCAGGAATTATCGCGATCTCGCTTTCAGAAGGGGACGAACTTCGCTGGGTCAAACATACTTTTGGAAAAAATGAAATTATAATGACCACTTCCTTTGGCCAGTCAATTAGATTTTTTGAAAAAGATGTTAGGTCGATGGGCAGAAACGCCGGAGGGGTGATCGGAATGAAACTAGAAAACGGTGACACGGTCGTGGGCACGGATTCCATCAAAGAGGAAGATGTTAAAGATAACAAGACCAAGCTCCTCGTCATCTCTGAAAAGGGTTATGGCAAAAAAACTTCCTTGTCTGAATATCGAAGCCAAAATCGCGGGGGATCGGGGATTAAAACGATGAACGTGACTGACAAAACGGGGCACTTAGTCGGCGCCAAGCTTTTGGCAAACGACGAGGCAGAGATTATGGTCACTTCCAAAAATGGCCAAATAATTAAGGTAACCGCCAGCGAATTTTCTAAACTTTCCCGCGCCACTCAAGGGGTAAGAATTATGAAAGTGGATGAGGGAGATCAAATTGCCGCGCTTGCTTGCTTTGAGGAAGATGCACCCGAACCCGAAAAAGAATAGCTGTACATTTCACTA
>CAZQQZ010000002.1:37917-41048 GCA_964595755.1 uncultured Candidatus Saccharibacteria bacterium
TTTTCCCCATTGACTTAAAATAGTTTGATGGGGCATAATGAATCGTGCCCGCAAATTTGAACACGACTAAATACATTTTCGTCGCTGGGGGAGTTCTTTCTGGGCTTGGAAAAGGTATCGCCAGCGCCTCAATTGGCCTTCTTCTTAAATCCCGCGGGTACAAAGTCACCGCCCTTAAAATTGACCCCTATATTAGCCTTGACGCGGGAACCATGCGACCGGCGGAGCACGGAGAAACTTTTGTCACCAAAGATGGGGGAGAAATCGACGAAGACATCGGCCACTACGAAAGATTTATAAATATCTCCCTCAAAAAAGACAGCAACATTACGACCGGAAAAGTTTTTCAGGCGGTCATTGATAAAGAGCGCCACTTTTTTTATCAAGGCAGAGATGCGGAAATGTTTCCTGATGTGATCAATCAGATTAAGGAAATGATTTATACCCCTACCGTTGGTTACGATTTTGCGGTGGTGGAGATTGGGGGAACCACCGGGGATTTAGAAAATCAAGTTTTCCTAAATGCCGCCAGAGAAATTGGCAAAGAAGGAAAAGCAATTTATATAATGGTTACCTACTTGCCATTTTTGAAAAATGTAGGAGAACTAAAAACTAAACCCACCCAACACGCGGTCACAAGACTTAGGGAAATTGGAATTGTGCCGGATTTTATAATCACGAGAAACGAAATTCCCATTGATCAACCAAGAATTGAATCGATTGCCAAGCGCTGTTTTATTAGAGAAGAAGATATTATTGACGATCCTGATCTTGAATCAATTTATGATGTGCCGATTAAATTTGAAGAAGCAAACCTTACTCAAAAAATCTTGGAAAAATTTGGTATTAAGGATGGCAAGAAAAAGGATTTGGTTAGTTGGCGGGAGTTTGTGAGAAAAGTTAAAGAGCCGAAAGGAGAGGTTAAAATTGCCTTGGTTGGAAAATATGTCAGGCACGGATCGGCCGATCATCACGATGTCTATATTTCCGTGGTCGAGGCCCTTAAGCACGCGGGCGCATATAACCAAGTAAAAGTTAACATTACGCCAATTAGCTCGGAAGAAATTGAAAATCAGGATCTAAATTTCCTTAAAGAATTTGATGGGATTGTTGTCCCGCAGGGGTGGGGGAGTCGGGGAACGGAAGGAAAAATTCAGGCAATAAAGTTTGCTAGGGAAAACAAAATCCCATATTTGGGACTTTGTTTTGGGATGCAGATGGCAGTGATTGAATTTGCCAGAAATGTTTTAGGAATCAAGAAAGCAAACTCCACCGAGGTTGATCCAAAAACAGAAGATCCGGTCATTCACATAATGCCCGAGCAAGAAAAATATCTCGCCAAACGTCAGTATGGCGGCACAATCCGTCTCGGACAGTGGCCATGCAGGATAAAAGAAAAAACGCTCCTTGCTGAATGTTACCGCTCCCACGTAAAGTTTCCCTCCGAAGTGCTTCAAGCTTCCGGCTTCAAGCTAGTGCATGAAAGACACCGCCACCGATATGAGTTTAATTTAAAATATAAAGCTCAAATGGAAAAAGCCGGGTTAGTAATTAGCGGCACTTCACCAGATAGGAAACTTGTTGAAGCAATAGAACTTAAGAAGAATGTTCATCCATTTTTCCTTGCCACTCAATTTCACCCGGAATATCAATCCCGCCCCCTTAAACCCCATCCAATATTTTGTGAGTTTATAGAGAAAGCTTTCAAATTGTTAAATTGCTAGATTGTTAAATTGTTGGGAAAAAAGAGACACTTCTGTATTCAGCAATTCAGCAATTAAACAATTCAACAATTAGTGTTTTTTGTATTGTAGCTGCGCCACCAGCCTCGACGGCTCGCCTCGCTGAGTCGGAGCGGGCTAGGCGGGTCTCATCGCGCCAATCTGTTTTTAATTTGCATTGTTTAATAGTTAAGCGTACATTTAAGGCATGCCTAAACAACCTTTTAGATCACCAACCCCGTTATTCATTTCCTTTCTTCAAGCCAGCGGGCTAGTTTCTTATTGCCTTTTGATAGGAACTTTTGTTTTTAACAGTGAGGGCATTTTTGGCAAAATGACTAACTCTGCCGGACCCGCTCTTTTTCTAATTCTTTTTGTCACCTCTGCCTTAATATCGGCCTTAATAGTTCTAGGTTATCCAATTTATATATTCTTCGACAAGAAGCAAGTAGGGGAGTCGTTAAAATTAATCGGGCTAACTACCTTCTGGTTATTCTTTTTTGTAATATCTTTCCTATCGATTTTTCTAATTTTCAAGTAATCAGAAAACAAAGGATAGACTTGTTTCTACGTATCGATACATAGATACAGTTGGGGGTAAGGGAAAGCCAGCTAGGGGATAATTAGCTGGCTAGAATACGTTTTCTCTAAAGCAGTATCCTGTTATTGTAGCGAACTCGTCTAACTCCTTAGGCCAAACGATAAGACCAGCCATCCTAAGCTTTTGAGTCATTTCTTCCTTAGTTAGGTTAGGTGGGTTTCCAAACGTTCCAAGAGTAACTCTTATCCGGCGAACATCAGCTTCGCTCAAAATCCCTCCCACCTCCTCCATTTTAAACGCCACTCTCTCTTCCATCAACTCTCTTGGAGTAAGACTACGCGGTTTCATGCCACCCCCTCCCATTGACAAAACTTCACTTTTAAGAATAATAGAAACATGCCCAAGTTTCAAGAAGGAGTGTTAAAAAGGTTTATTTTAATTTCTTTATTACTACTCCTTTTAGGGTTTATTTTTCGTTCAACCAAAAGTGAGAACGCGCTTGCCTATACCCAGGACAATACTACTGGGACATACACGGATACCTTTTCTGATTCTCTTGGTATTGGCACCACTACCCAAACTTATGTTACCTCAGGATCAGTAAAATTAGATCTTGGAACCACCTCTTTTTACGCTCCCTTTGATACTGATCTTAATGCTACTACTTCTTTAGGTAGTCCGACTTCCAATAATGCTGGCCTAACCTTCCCCTCGCTTACTTCATCAGGCTATGTAAATTCTGCCCTTAACGCACAAACAGACAAAACCCTAAGATTTGAAACCACAGATAATCTCGCAACAAACAAAGCCCAAATAGATATGTGGCTCAAAACCAATCCCGATTTCTACAACAATGGGGATCAATCAGG
>CAZQQZ010000003.1:0-36371 GCA_964595755.1 uncultured Candidatus Saccharibacteria bacterium
GATAATCGAGGTTTTAAAACAGGCCAATACTGTTATATTAAGTACGTCTTGGCTCCGCGGACAGGGCTCGAACCTGTAACCTTGGCCTTAACAGGGCCCTGCTCTACCATTGAGCTACCGCGGAATATTGTTTTTTGACAAATAATCTACCTTGATACCTTTATGTTTATGATTGTTCTTCCATCGAGCTACCCGTCCGCCACGGCTTCGCCGCAGGCGTGCCGGGCGGGCCGCGGAATACAGTGGGATTATATCATTTAGTCGCTTAACGTGCCAACCATTCATTTGGCGGTTTTTTGTTATATTATAAACAGTATGGGAGTTGTTATTATTGATAATAAAATAACCAGAGAAAATGTTGCCATTGCTCGGGAAGAATATTCAAGCTACATTAAGATCACGGCGGACATTGTCCAGAAAATAATTGCCGTGGGCGGTCAATTTCACGCGGACGCAGAAGAAGTTTTGACTTCGAAATATGGGAGTGTATCCAAAAACATTTGGGGCGGTGGTTATAGCATCAAAAGGAAGGTTTTTGAAACAAACGCTTTATTAAACATCAAGCCTGGGATTAATGAGAGCTCGGAAATCTTGGATTCAAACAAACGCAACGATTTTTTAAATCTGGTAAAAGAGAAATTATCAGAAATCGAAACGCTTATATGACTTACAAACCGACTTTAAAAGATGCGGCAGTCGATCTGCGACGGGCAATCTACGCCAGCTTTTCCAAGGACGGGTTTCAAGATGAAGAGGCAAAGATGTTTTTGGATAACGCCAGGAAAATAATTGTCCAGAATCCCATTTCCAACCTTGATTTTGAGAAGGCAGAAAGGGATTTTCAAAAGGAGTCACGAAATCTTGAAAGAAAAAGGGAGCATCTTTTGATGGCCTCGATTTTTCTTCTTGACGGGTGATTTTCGTCTGTTATAATATTTCCGATGCCTAAAGTTTTGAAGTATTTTCTTCTCCTTCTTCCCATACTCGCGATCGGCGTTTTTCTCTTTCTTCTTTTAACTGGTAAGGGTGGTTGCACTTATGTTTTTGGTAGATGGGTAAGAATTCCTTTTCTCCAAAAGTACTCCTGCGGGACTTATTTGGAGAAGGGGGAGGAAGGTCAACAGCTTGATAATTGAAAATGGGTGGGGGCTTGCAATTTATGCCAAAGCGTGTTATAATGTATATGTTTCGATATTTCGGATAGCTTTCTTTCGTTTCCAGATGGTTTCCTTTTTAGGTCCCCAGATGGCGTTTAAAGAAGCTTCCACACTAATTCTATGTTAGGAGGTGACACAATTTAATAGCATGAGCACCAAACTTTACGTAGGCAATCTTCCCTACAGCATGACCGACGACAAACTCGCCGAGTTGTTTGCTGAAGCGGGAGAAGTAGTTTCCGCAACGGTTATCACCGACAGAAACTCCGGCCGATCAAAGGGCTTTGGTTTTGTTGAGATGGCTTCCGAAGCGGACGCTAAGAAAGCAATTGAACTTATGAACGGAAAAGATCTCGATGGCAGACCAGCAGTTGTTAATGAAGCTCGACCAAAAGAGCCACGAAATAACTTCTAAGCTTTCATTTGATTTATAGAAGAGCCCCCCACGCTCAGCGTGGGGGGTTTTTCGTTTTCTAGAGAGTTTTTTTGTAGAGGCGGAAAGGCCTCCTCTACGTGTGGTTTATTTAACAATTCAACAATTATCATCAAATCCCAAAAACACAATCTGTGCTAGAATGTCTTTACTATGAAGACCGTTCGCACTAGAGTCGCGCCATCCCCAACCGGATTTCCCCATGTCGGCACATTGTACCAGGCCCTTTTTGATTTTGTCTGGGCCAAAAAAAATGAGGGTAAATTTATTTTAAGAATTGAAGATACAGACGCAAAAAGAGAAGTTGAGGGCGCCGAACAGGCAATTTTCGACGCTTTTTCGTGGGCGGGTTTAAATGCTGACGAGGGTCCTAATTCCGGAGGAGAATTTGGTCCTTATCGTCAATCGGAACGTTTAACGCTCTATAAAAAATACGCGGAAGAACTAATCGAAAAAGGATTTGCCTATTACTGCTTTTGCGACGAGACCCGTCTCGAAACTCTTCGAAAGGAACAAGAGGCAAAAAAGCTTCCTCCCCGTTACGATAGATTTTGTCGCGATATAAATCCTCAAGAGGCCAAGAAGAGAGTGAAAGCAGGAGAAAAAGCCTGCATCCGCATGAAAATTCCGGATCACGAAAAGATAAAGGTGACGGATCTTATTCGCGGAGAGATTGAATTTGACAGCGATACCTTGGACGATCAAGTTATTTTAAAGTCGGATGGTTTTCCCACTTATCATCTCGCCGTTGTCGTTGATGACCATTTGATGGAAATTTCTCATGCCATAAGGGGAGAAGAATGGCTACCATCTGCTCCAAAGCATGTATTACTGTATCGATACATGAATTGGGTGCCGCCCGTTTTCGTTCACCTTCCAATTTTGAGAAATCCGGATCACTCAAAAATGTCAAAACGTCAGGGTCTCACCTCCGTTTTCTGGTATCGTGACGAAGGCTATCTCCCCGAAGCTCTTCTTAATTATCTTGCTTCCATCGTTTGGAATCATCCCGAGGGAAAAGAAATTTTTGGGATTCCTGATCTAATAAAATATTTCGAATTTAAAGATATGTCTTATGCTGCCCCCATTTTTGATTTGACTAAACTTGAGTGGATGAGTGGAGTCTACCTTCGCGGTTTTTCAGTGGAACAGTTCATTGATAAGATGGACGAATATCGAAATCGATTGGGCAAGCGAAATCTTTTGGAAACTTTAGGAATGGAAAAACTTAGAAAGATTATTCCTTTAGTGCAAGAGCGGATTAAAAAACTTTCGGAATTTGGTCCTTCGGTGGATTTCTTCTTTGTTTCCCCTCACCCACTTTTGGTTAGATACGAATATTCACTTCAGGCCCGGTATTTGGACAAAATCCCGGAAATGCTTGATATGATGTTTGACCGATTTACGAAATTATCCGATTTCTCCGCAGGTTCAATTCACAATTCGGTAAATGAAATTGTGACCGCGACGGGATGGAAAAAAGCCGATTTTTGCATGATGATGAGAATCGCAATTACCGGTAAAACAATATCTGCTCCCCTTTTTGAAAGTATGGAAATTATTGGGAGGGACGCTTCCTTTGAAAGACTTGGAAAAGCCAAAGAAGTGGTCATAGAACTTATTAAAGATGGACAGAGTCAAACGTAAAAAATTTACCGGAACCAAAAAGAAGCTCCAAAAATCGGCCCCTTCTCCGAATCGCGGTTCATATGAGAAGTTAAAAAAACACCTAATTAAAAGTAGAGACCTAGCAGGTAAAGATTTTCTTGAAAAACATCAAAAGACAATCAGCTGGCTAAAAACAAGAGGGGTGGACTTGGTAAATCTTTCCGAAAAAGGACTCCGGTTTGGAGCATCTGCTCTTCTTTTTACCGCTTTGGCCACCGGGTATGGGGTTGCCTCAATGATTCCCAGCAAAAAAGAGAGTAAACCTATTACAACAACCCTAGACGATCCGAAAGCGTTCTCCTATCGGACCTCCCTTGTAGCGCGATTAAGCCAATATTTTAAAAGCGCCACGGAGAAACCAAATGAAAAAACCAAGGAAGAGATAGCCAAAGAGCTTTCAAGTTCCTTTGAACTACCGATAGTTTCGGAAATTGATGGCTACATTCTGCCAGATTATCATGGGCTAACCGGTTACGAACAGCATCTTTTTCGCTACCCGGGAGACGCTGCTTTTAATCATGTGGAAACGGCGATTGAATGGGAAAAATACGGGGTAGAGGGAATCGCTCCGGCGACTGGCGCTTGGGGGTACTTTGCTCCTTCCAAAGAAGTGTTGACAGACGATTTAGTCCAAAAAGAAAAGTGGTATGCTGTTTGTCAAACATTTTTGATTCCTGGCTGGAATGAGAATTTGGCAAAATACGCAGAATGGTATAAATATCGTAAAGTAATTATGGTAAATGTCAAAACGGGACAGACAGTTGTCTGCGCTTTGGGAGATTCCGGGCCGGCCACTTGGACGGGTAAAGTTTTTGGGGCCTCGCCGGAAGCGATGTGGTCACTGGGATTGGGAACGGGTCCAAGAAAAGGAGAGGTTCTAATGTATTTTGTGGATGATCCAAAAGATAAAGTGCCTTTGGGTCCGATTCTGCCAAAAGAACTCGAAACAATTACGCGCGCTTAAATAATATGAAAGTATTTTATGAATCTTTAATTGAATACTCCCGCGTTGACCGTCTCATATCTGGTCTGAACGAAGCGGAAAAGAATGAAATTTTGTCGTTAATCAAAGAAACCCTAACCTTAAGATTGATTGATTCCATTCTAGATAAACTTTCCCCCGCTTCCGAAGAACTATTTTGGGAACTTTTTCTGGAAGATGCCTCAAGCGAAGATATTCTTACCTTTCTTGAGGGAGAAGTTGCTGGAGCAAGGTTACTAATTACAGAAAAAGCGAAGGGAATCCTAGATGAACTGGAGTCAGAAATTTTGGAAGAAGAAAAAGCCTAATATCCCCCCACCGGCAGATACGCGTTCGTTTGAATATAAGATCTTGCCAACTCAAAATAGCATTTATCTTTGTCCAAAAACGGCAGGGATTCGCATATTTCTGGATCTGACGTTTCTTTGGCAACCTTAATCAAACACTCATCCATGGTCTTTTTACCCAACACCATTTCGCAAAGATATTTATCCCCTCTCGCAACTGCGATTTTCGCGTAACACTCGTTTCTTAGGTCCGTCGAAAGACTTTCACAATAATCCGAACTCCTTGAAAGGACAGCCATACAATAAGTACTTTCTTCCCCTTGAATTTGACTGCAGGCTTTGGTATCTCTTCTGGCAAGGGCAGTGCAAAGATCATTGTAGCTAATCTTTAACCCAGAAGCTTTAGAACAAAGTTCCGGTTTTTTGTATCCCACGGCGAAGTTGAAATAGCAGTCGTTCGGGTAGAGAGTGCCATAATCGCAAAAAGAAGCGTCCTTTTTTGATTCCGCCAGCTTGTCGTAGCATCTTTTCTTACGGTTTAGCGATAATTTATCGCAGTATTTTTCATCTTGAAGGGAAAAGGCAAGGCATTCGTTTTTTAAAAAGGAAAGGGGAATTTTTTGGCAATAACTTGGATCACTGGAGGTTTCCGCAAGGCAGGTGGCTTGGTTTACCGTAAGTTTTATTTGCTGACAATATGAGGCAACGGTTCTTTCTTCTTCCGTATCTGCCGTTTCAAAATTGATATTAATTTTTCCCCCAATAACGTATTTCTGGGTTACGAAGGCGAGTATTCCTGCAATTAGGGCTAGAAATATAAATTTTTTCATTGGTGATTTAATTATACACGCTTTGCCGATGTTCAATGGCAGATATTCTAATAAGTCTCTCTTTTAGTAAAACTTCGTAGAGGATTCGATAAGGCCACGCCCGGGCCGATCGGAGATTTTTGAGTTCTCCCTCAAGTTTTTTACCAGTTAAAGGATCATTTTTTATTTTTGCCACACCTAGAGCCGCCTTTTTTCTCTGCTCGTGGTTAAGTTTGCGAAATTGTTTAAGAGAGGGTCCTGTAAAGGGTATTTCAAACTTCATTTAAGAATTCTTCATAAGTAACAATTTTTCCCTTACGAAAATCTTCTGCACTTTCCCGAATAGTTTTCATGAGTTTTTTATTAGATAAAATCTCCATTGTTTCTTCCCAAGAGTCCACTTCTTCAAGAATGGTGTAAAAATTTGACCGTGCTAGGCTGGCGGGAATTGTTTCCGGTAGTTTTTTGCTATAATAAACTTGCATTCGGGTGTCGCTTGTCTCGCCACATCTACCGATGTGGCGGATCTAATGGCCCGCCTCGACTCGCTCGCCTCGCGGAAGCTGGCGAAGCGAGCCGTCTCAGCGAGGCAGGTAGGACCCATCTTTACATGTTTGAAGTCTATGTTCTAAAAAGTGAAAAGGCGAAGAAGAGTTATGTCGGATCTACCAACGATATCCAACGAAGGCTGACTGAGCATAACTCTGGTAAGTGTTTTTATACCAAACGCTATTTACCTTGGAGATTGATTTACGAAGAAAGCTTTGAAGACGAAGGAGATGCTAGAAAAAGGGAGAATTATTTTAAGACGAGTGTTGGGAGAAGATTTCTTAAGAAAATATTTGATTGTTATTCGGGAATCGTCTAATGGTAGGACACGTCCCTCTGGAGGACGGTATCTTGGTTCGAATCCAGGTTCCCGAGCCACACTTAGCGTGGCTAAAGTGCGCTAAAACGGGCACTCTATGCATATCGCGTGACTCCAGCTCGCTCACGAGGAGCTAGTTTTGTCTTTTAATAATTTTTCTGATTGTTTTCCAAATCAGGATAAAAAACGCCTTAACCGCCCTCCTAAACAAAACCGCGATCGCTTTCAAAATCTCAATTATCTTTCCCCCCACTTTAGTTTTCCGGTAAGTAAATAGCAAAACGCTAATTACCAAAATTACTATTCCACTAATAATAAAATGTATTCTTCCTCCAAAATAATTTGATTTTTTAACTTTATCTTTTTCATCAATGGTAATTTTTTACCAGTTGTAATCGTTTCGGAAACCTTATCACTGGTGACTTTTACTTCCCCGTTCTCTACTGCCACCGAAATGGCATTCGTCTTATTTTCAACCACAAACTTGGTGTGAATGTTTTGGACAATAAAATATTCTGACTCTGCCAAAGTGCCGGCGATAAGTTGGCTAAGCTTTGATTGAAATAGGGGCAAGTCGTAGCGATCAAATTTAATCGCGTAAACCGTCATCGAAGACGTAAATTCAGCGGTGAGCTGACCCTTAAGAAGAACCGGCCGATGGCTATATTCTTTTGAAAAAATTGTCCCTTCCGTAATACTCAACGTGCCTGCCGGATTAAGATATTTTAGCCGTAAATTACTGTCAGCCCGATAAATTAACCCGGGGGTGAGCTGAGCAAAACTCAAATCACCAGCGGGAACAAAGGCATCTCCGCTGTAGCGAGAAAGGTTACTTGAAGTTTCCGTTCCCTCCTCTTTTGCGGTTTCGTCCGGTTTATATTCGGTTGAATAACTTCCCACCTGATAATACTTAAATTTCTTATGATTTAGAGCGCCGTAAAAAATTCCTTTGTCGTTGGCAGTTACAAAAACGGTGTCCTCGATCGTCCCTTTTTGAGATCCGGCAGGAGTTTTATCAATATTGTTATCAGTAAAAATCCTTATCACCCGGTGCGGTTCCGTTTCAGTAACGGTGGAATAAATTACATACTTTCCCCCGGGAGAGATTGATATATCAAGTTCGTCTCCTCGAGTAATTAAATCTTTTTCCCAAGCTTTACCACCACCGCTAAAAAGAAAGGCTTTCTCGACCATTACAATTCCAATTTTACTGGCATCTTGGCTACTGTCAGCGGCCCGAGGAGTCCCGTTTATGTCTCCTAGATTAGAAATTACATTGTTGTTGATTGTGAATACGCAGTAACCCCCTCCTTTGGGACATCCCGAAACGATGTTGTTCCCAACAGTAAAATGAAACCCTTGCTGGGCAGAGTAAGTCATCGGCGCTTCGCTATTTTCAGTCCCTTCAATGTCGTAACGGGTATATTGGTAAAGCCCTTTGTTTAAAAGCTGGAAAGGGTAAACGTAAAATCCATCGGGGGAAACCTCGCAAAGCTGGGCGCTACTTTGAGGATCGAGTTCTAAACTGCCGATACTGCCTCCCTGATTGTTAAAAAGCTGAAGTTTATTAGTTCCCTTACTTAAGCCAAAAATACCGGCGTGAACATAAAGAGCCGTCGTATTGCCATCATAAGAAGTATCAAGCGCTGCTTGTGAGTTACCATCGGTCGCCACTGTGGGAATTAACTTTCTCTGATTTCCAGTTAAACTGTCCAAGAAATACAATTTTCCAGTATCAGGTTTATTGTTAGTGGTGTAATAAACTACTAGTTTTCCATCTTTACTGGCAACAATGTTTGATAAAATTTCCTTCCCCAAATCTTTCTCCCAAAGAAGTTCCGGCTCCTGAATCGTCAATCCACCATCTGACGAGCGGCCACCCATTTTTTCCATCGTAAACTGCAAGTCCTGATTATTAGGAACCGCATTAATATCTTGGCTAATGGTTTTATAGCCAGGAGCAGAGATCGTAAAAAGATATTTTCCCGGCTGCATTCCAGGAAGAGAAGTTTGATCACTTATTTCTTCATCAAATCGCCAATCTTGATTTGAAGCTATCACTCGGGCAGTTACAAAATTTCCGGCAGTATCTTTAACAGTAACTGTAAATAGCACATCTTGATCTTTAAGAACAAAATTAACGTTATTAAAAGTTAAACTATCTTCCGCGCAAGGATCGTTGATGTTATCGATCTTTAAGACAACTTTTTTAGTTTCGTTTTGGGAAAAGTCTGGATGAGTTGCAGACAGCATCGCCGTTGCCAGTGTAGTAATGCCTTTGAGATGGTACCAACCATAATCACCAACCGTTGCCGTTTCCCCTGTGCTTGCCGTAATCGTCGCCCCAACTACTTTCTTGCCTTTCAAGTCCTCAACTCTGCCATTAACACTACCGGATAAAAGGGGCGAGGAAAAAGAATGATAGTCCGTTTTCCTTTGTCATCAAAAATCACTAAAGTATATTTTTTAGATCTTCCACAGTAGGTAGTTTTGGCAAACTCAGTCACATCAAGGAAAGTGCTGAAATTAACTTTATTTAACCCAACAACAATCTGGGAAGTTGAGTAAACTGGAGTTTTGGTTGAAGTGCCATCGTAATCGCCCTCATAAATTTTGACAAAGGCCTCCCCACTTTCCTCACCAGTGTTTTTGACGTCAAACTCCAACATAAAGTTATTAAGCTCGCCGGAAACTAACTTTTGAGAAAACTTATCAATTTGAAAATGCGGTGGAGTCGGCAGTTTATCAATTGTTAAAACAAAAGTGTTGTTGCCCTCGCTTCTTTCCGTAATCATTTGGTTAGGATCAACATTGAAAATTACTTTGGTGAGTTCCCCATCGGGCGCGGTAAAGGGAATTGTTTTATACCAAATAGCGGGCACCTCATAATTGTCGGCATCTGATTTAAAACCTTGCAGATACTTAGCGAAGTTACTTTCCTCAATCAAGAAATCAGTCACGTAATCCTCCAAAGTTTTTGGCGGCCCGTTCCTAGCGCCCGCGTAAATTAGTTCAGAAATTGTTTCTTTGAATAACTGCCCTCCACCGGACACAAGACCATCTCGATTTCTGGTGTGACCCCAAGAAGCCTCCGCCCCAATATCCCGGGCGTAACCCCTGCCGTTGTTAACCACCTTGAAGGTCAAAGTCTTCGCGCTATCGTCATAAATTACCCCATGATAGTAAAAATTGCCATAAGGATTCCCCACCGATATGTCCGGGGCGTAAAATTTTTGATCAAGCGCGCAGGTACTTCGGCAAGCCGCCAGTTGCGGGGCAATACAATTCTCAATCAAAGGTTTACAGGCAAACCAAGCCATAAAAACCGTTTCCATATTCTCTCCCTTTCTGATTGTGTCCGCAATTCCTTTGATAAATTTAATGTTGTCTCTGATCGAATTTCCCGTCCCCATCTTACAGACTTGCTGGAAAGTATCCCAACAATAATCCCCCTGCCAAACGAATTTATAGGAGGCGCATTGGCCATAACAAAGTTCTTCCGCGGGAGTGTAGGTAGTAGCCGCAAGGACTTTCCTTACCATTAACAGGCTAATAAAAGCTGCGGCGATAACGGAAACGAAAAGTAATATTTTTTTCACAAATAGGTGTTTCTTCACCAGCCAATTCCAGCCTTGCGGGTTTTGATAAAATCTCCGGTTTGGGGGTTAAGATCAACATAAAGGGTTTTATTTTCGCCAACCAAACATTTAACGGTCCATTTAGTGTCAAGATCAAAGAAAAACTCGTTTTCGATTACTTCCCCGCATTTTGGAATCGCTATCTTAGCCACTTCATCGCTATCAATCCAATTTTCAGGAACCGGAGTGGTCTTTTTCTTGTTGCTATCATCAGTTAGTTCCACTTTCCCCTCAACCACATTAACTTTGTAATTAGTGCCTTTTGCAGGCGAGTAAAAGATAATAAACCAAGTTCTTGAGGTACCATCAGGCTGCACGTTAACGGTGCTTAAATTGGCTAAGAAACAATCGGAGGAGAACTTCTTGGCTTCGGCAAGGGCTACCTCGTAAGCCTTTCTGGCGGTTGACATTTTATTGCCAAAGATGGTTGAATCCTGGGATTGTTGGGAATTAGTTCCGCCTGTATCGGTAGTGGCGGGTTTATTCTTTGAAAGAAAAAACAGTCCTCCGGCAACGACGGCGACCAAGACTATCCCAAAAACAAGATAACTCTTTTTCATATAACGACGGTATATATCAAATCAATTTATGTTTGTAGCTCAAAAAGAAAAATTTTCGTAACCGCCCGATTGACCATTAAGCCCGTTTAGGGTTTTGGTGTAGGTACTCATAAAACTTTTAAAAATCAGAAAAGAAATTATTATTGAAAGGACAGTCAAAACAATCGCAACTATCCCAATTTTTTTTGACTTATCGTCCCCTTGCTTTAGATATTTTATGGCAGGAATAAGACCAAAAGGAGGCAAAAATAAACTTAACAAATATACGGATATCTGTTTAAAAAGAGAAGTAGAAGCGTCTCCACCGACTATCTTGTAACCACAGACTGGACAGAAAAAATCCGTGGGACCGATGTTGTTTTTACATTTGGGACAGATCGATATTTGATCCATAAATGAAGTATACATCAAAAAGATGTAGAACCTTAAACTGGTCATTGACAAGTACTACAACTAGGTGCATTATGTGAAGTATGACAACTAATAACGACAGGCAACGAGTAACCCTGTTTCTTAACCCAGATCTGCTAAAACAAGCCAAAGCCCAAGCGGTGATAGAAGAATTCAGCCTAACATCATTAGTCGAAAGAGCTTTGGTTAAGTATTTACCTAAAGAAACAATTCTCAAAAAGGCCGACATTAGAATATCTCGTTATCATTGAAAGGCGGTGAAAAATATGGCAGAAATTGTAAAAGAAACTATTACCACAAATGAAGATAATACAAACAGCACTGCACCAACTACAGTAAAACCAGTTAAAATTCAAGCCAGCAGCGTCCAAACGGTTGAGTATTTAATCTATTTCCTTTTCGGAACAATGGAAATACTCTTGGCATTCCGTCTTGTGCTTAAGTTGATGGGAGCAAGTACTGCAAGCGCCTTCGTTGGCCTAATCTACGGTATAACCGGAATTTTCATTTTACCTTTTGAGGGAATATTCCGTCGAGGGTTTTCGGAAGGGTTGGAAACAACTTCCGTTCTTGAACCAGCAACCTTAGTCGCCATTATTGTTTACGCGGTAGTGGCTTGGGGAATTGTAAAGCTATTGCGAATACTTTCAGGCGAAAAACAGCCAACAGAATAATTCGGTTAGTTTGGATTACGAATAGCGTAAAAGAAAGAAGGTGAAAGGTATGACTATCCTTTATTGGATTGTGTTTGGATTGATTGCCGGAAGTATCGCTAATTTCATTGCCCCTAGTTCTCAGGGAGGGATTTTAGGATCAATCATTCTGGGAATTATTGGGGCTGTGGTTGGTGGATATCTTGGTCAAAGATTTTTTGATGTCGGAGTTACCGGATTTAACCTAACCTCTTTTATGGTAGCGGTCGCCGGATCATTGCTTGTTCTTTTTATAGGCAGGTTACTTATGAGAAGTTGATCTAGGAAAAACTTTCTTAAAAACGGAATAAAATTAAAGATTTTTGAAAAGGAGGGGAAAATAAATGAAAGGATTTATTGAATTTATAAGAGGACAAGGAGTAATGGGACTCGCCGTTGGGTTTATTCTTGGCGGCGCCGTTTCAAAAGTAGTCGCTTCGCTCGTGAACGACATCATTAACCCTTTAATTGGAATTTTGCTGGGCGCGGCGGGAAATCTTGATCAAGCCTATTTTAAAATTGGGGTAGCAAAGTTGATGTGGGGAAGTTTTATTAGTACCACAATAGACTTTATCATTATTGCTTTGGTTGTTTATTTTGGGGTAAAGATCCTGAAACTAGATAGGCTAGACAAAAAAACTTAGGGTATTGCATTTATTAAAATTGTCGTTATACTTAAATGGTGATGGTCAAAAAAGTAATCTTTCCCTTAATCTTGCTCTTCGTCTGCGTTTCTCTTTTTGGCGTCTTAAGTCCTTCCCGAACGGTCAAGGCAGAAAATTATGACCGCATTCCTGGGAAGGTACTTGTTAAGTTCCGAGCAGAAGCTTCTAACCAAGAGATCGACAGACAAATTAACACCTTTTCCGCAAAATTTAAAAGAAGGATGGATTCCATTGACGTTTTTGTTTTTAAAGTCCCCACAGGAACTGAAGAAAGATTTTTGAAAACGCTTTCCAGAAACCCCTATGTTGAATATGCAGAACCAGACTACGTCGCCACCGCCCTCTTTGACCCAAATGACCCCTATTTTAGCAATCAATGGGGGTTAGAAAATACTGGCCGGGTAATCAGCGGGGTGGTCGGTAAGATTGACGCGGATATCGATGGGCCAACTGCCTGGGATACCACTAAGGGCGGGGTAAAAGTTGCCATTCTGGACTGCGGTATTAATGAAAACCACCCAGATTTGGTCCTAAAAGTTGTTGATCACAAAGATTTTACCGGATCGACATCAGGAACTAATGATATCTACGGTCATGGGACGCATGTTGCTGGTATTGTGGCGGCAGAAACCGATAATGGCATAGGGGTAGCGGGAGTTTGCCCAGACTGTTATTTACTTAATGGGAAAGTGTTGAACGATAACGGTTCCGGCGCCTACTCGTGGATAGCTAACGGTATAATTTGGGCAACCGATAATGGGGCTAAAGTTATAAATCTTAGCCTAGGCGGCGCGCAAAGGTCCACTACCTTGGAAAATGCCGTGAATTACGCTTGGAATAAAGGGGTGGTTGTGGTGGCCGCTGCCGGAAACTCAAATAATTCTTCAAAAACATATCCTGCCGCATACACAAACGCCATTGCTGTAGCCGCTACTGATAATAAAGATCTTAGGGCATACTTTTCTAGTTATGGCGCAACCTGGGTAGATATCGCGGCCCCTGGAGTGTATGTCTTTTCTACTTGGAAAGATACTACTAGCAACGCCAATCCCCAACCGGAATGCGACGGCGCTGACTGTTATAAATATGCTTCTGGTACTTCTATGTCGACCCCAATGGTAGCCGGCGTCGCCGGACTAATTTGGAAGTCTAGCTATGACCAATCGGCTTCCTCGGTAAGAACAAGAATGGAAACTACCGCCGACAAAATTGCCGGAACTGGAACTTATTGGTCGGCAGGGCGGGTTAACGCCGCCAATGCGGTATCGTTATCTACTTCCCCAACGGACACGGAATCACCAACAGTTTCTATAACCAGTCCTTTAGATGGAAGTTTTGTTTCCCGAGGTAAAAAAGTGACAATCTCCGCCACCGCAACTGACAACGTTGCCGTCAAGAAAGTTGAATTTTACATTAACGGCAAACTCCTAAGCACAGACGCAACCGAACCTTACGTCGCCTCTCGGCGGGTTCCATTCACAAGAGGCATTACCTATGAAATTATGGCAAAGGCATACGATACCTCGGAAAATACTGCCCAAATGACCGTCTCCGTCACTTCTCGCTGATAATTTTTAGAATAAGTAAAAACGTATTCCAAATCACCGGTTTTCCTCAAAGTATTCATACACCGATTTTGATATTTTCGCTATCTGTTCTTCCGCTGCCAAGCGGTTATCGCTCTCCGACAAAACCGCAATTATGTAATCGCCTTTTTCGCCATAAACTATCCCTGCGTCGTGGGAAAAAATACCAAGCTCGCCCGTCTTATGAGCAACGGTGACTTCTTCAGAAAGATATTTTGGTAATTTATGATTTAATAGTTGCCCTTTTAAAAGATTCAGCATTAATTTTGTGTTTTCCTGATTGGCCAGTTCTCCGTTATATAATTTTTCAAAAAACAAAGCTACGTCATAGGCAGTGGTTATTGGTGGCTCTCCAATAATTGATTCTTCTAAAAGATTATCTTTCAGGAAAGTTTGCACTATAGATAGACCTATTCTTTTAGCCAATAAAAGGGCGGCGTAGTTATCTGAAATAGTGATCATCTTTGCCAAAGCATCCTCAACACTTAAAGTTATCGTCCCTTCAGTTAACTCGGCCACTTCCGAATCAATGTTAAAATCACGGTTAAGCTCCTCAACTTCTCGACTCAATACCTCATTCTTACTTAGTTTCCCTTCTTGAATTTGATTAAAAACCGTCGCCATCACCCAAAGCTTGTATAAACTAGCCGCCTCAAATTTCATGTGTTCATTAGCAAAGCAACTTTCCCCGGTTTTAAGGTTCTTAACAACTATGCCATATTTTCCGTTAGCCCCCTTTATCTCTTTTTCAATCGCCTTTTTAAGACCTTCCGGCGAAGAATTTATTTCCGAAAAATGAGGGCTAATGAAACTTACGAAGGCTTCCGCAAGAGATTTTTGAGAACCGGACTTTTTATAAACCGAAACTCCCGCGATAAGAAGGCAAAAGATAATTAAAACTATAATCTTTAATTTCATCATTAATAAATAAAAAACCAAAAAGACATTCCTGTGTCACTTTATCACTTTCATTATAAATGGTATCCTCAAACGGATGAATCATCTGCCACTCACCGTCTGTCTAGTTTTTGCCTTCACCTACCTTTGGATCGTGATTGAATTTGCCAAAAAACCAAAAAAACGAAGAAAAACCGCCATCGACGCCCTTATATTTACCATCATCATCGTTCTCCTTTTTCTCTTCGGTCCCCTTATCGCCATCTCCCCCATCAAACCAGGATACGAAACTAGAGTCGAAGGGACAATTACCATTATTTATCCAAACGCTTTCTCCCCCGAAGCCGATCGCTTTTTGGAAACCACCAAAAAAGCTGAGCGTAATATGTACTCGATCTATCAAGAAACTTATCCCGTCAAAATCATCTGGGCAAAATCAAGCTTCGACATGATGAGGTTTGTCGGGCGATCTCATGGCGGCGCGGCCGGGCTTGCGGCGATAGTAGTAAGCCCAGATCGAATGGATGAGGGGGTGCTCACCCACGAGCTTTCCCACCGCTATCTTCAACAAAAAGTGGGTAAACTTGGGATTTTCTTTCCTCGCTGGTTTGATGAAGGACTCGCCACTTATCTTGGCCATACTGATTCGATGGCAAAATACACAAGCGATGGGATAATAAGAGATGCTTTGCAAAAAGGTTTGTACCAAAAAGATTTAAGCTATTGGAATGGACTAATCGGTTATATCCACTGGCTTCAGGATGTCCGGAAGCGTCCAATGGAAATTTACTCGCAGTCTTATTTTTTGATAAAATATCTGGCGGATACTTACGGGGAAGAAAAAATAAAAGCGCTCATCGGAGAATCCAAAAACGCCAATGGCTTCGACGAGGCATTTTTTAAGATTTATCAGCTTTCAACCGACGATTTTCACCAAAAGTTTCTCAAAGCATTTCAGGAAAGCCATCAAATGCAGAGTGCAACAAACCTATGAAATCAAAACGCGTAATCATCTTTCTGAGCTTGCTTCTTTTCTTTCTAACTGCGAGAAGCGTCGCTTTCGCCGAAGACAAAATGGATTTTTCCCAACCTGATGGCGGAGGAATAATTCCAAAAATAGAAAAAACCGCTAACGATCCCATTTTAAGAGACGGCGGAGTTTACCCTATGTGGGGTCCCGTTTGCCAAAGATATACTTATCACACTACTTACCAAGATAAAGAAGGACGACCACCTAAATACGTGAGAATGTTTTTTAACGGAAAGTGGATTGATGTAGAAAAAGGAAATCCGAACGACAATGACTACAAAAAGGGCGTGCGTTACATCTACAAATTTGTCCCTAACAAGCTTGGCTCCAACTTCTTCTTTTTCGAAGCCTCAAATGGACTGGGTAAAGCCAGGGAAGGAATTATTGATTCCCCGGGAAACGGGCCGGTGCTTTTTGAAGGTGATTTTTTAGATAACGAAATTTCCCTGATGGATTCAAAAACTGGGGAAAAAGTCTGGAAATTCCCTACCGGCAAAGAGTGGGTTGGCGGAGTTGCCTTATCTGATGATGGAAAATATCTGGCCGCCCAAACAACCAGTCATATCTACCTTTTTGATACTAAAAGCAACAAACCCTTGTGGGATTTTGGTAGCGGTGTCGCCGGAACCGTCGGTGGCGATGTTAAAGGCGGGGTGGCAATTTCAAGTGATGGTAACCGAATCTTCGCTTCTCTAGGCAATAATGTTTTTCTTTTTGAAAAAGATTCCAAAAAACCGATCTGGCAAGGGCAAAGCGGTAGCAACACCCCTTACAATGTCGCCATTTCCGCTGACGGAAAATATATGGCGGTGGCCACCGCCGGAGATGAAACTAATCTAGAATCTAATCTTCTTATCTTGTGGAATGAAAAATCAGGTACTCCTCTCTGGCAATATCACGCCTCGGGAAATTTTCACGATGTTTCTCTATCTGCTGACGGCAGCTTCCTTGCTGGAGCGACCGGCTGCCCCGATCGACGAGCGTACATTTTCTCGAAAAGTTCGAATAAGCCCTTAGTCAAGAGTGAGATGTTGACCTATGATTCCCCCGTTAACACTAGTGAAATTTCCGCGAATGGCGAGGTTGCCTATTTTTCCACCGATGGCGGTCCTCAATCTTCTGTCTTGGCTCTTTTTAGCAAAAACTCAAACTCTCCCATTTGGAAATTTGATGACGGAATAAATCGAGCCGCTAGGGCAATGAGAATTACTCCCAACGGAGAGTTCGCCACCGTAACCAGCATGAAAGGGGATGTTTATTTACTCGAGAGAGGAAGTAACACACCGATTAAAAGTTTTAAAATCGAGGCAAGCACCGCCGCTCTTGATATTCCAGACGACGCTTCCTTTATCGCTGTCGGCGGAACGGACAATAAAGTTCACATTCTAAGTATATCCGCAAATGGGCAAAAAGAAGTGCTTTTCGACGAATACGTTCAAGACATCAGTGTTTCCGGAAACGGTCAATACATTGCTGCTGGAACAGGCGGTTCAGCATATTTTTTCGAAAGCTTCGCCGAAGAAAATAAGATTTTTCCTTGCGACAAAATTATCGAACCCTTACCTTTAGATCAGGCGCTTAAAGGGATGGGTCAAGGACAAAAAGACACTTCTCTAGGCGAAGGAAATACAAGTGCCTCTCTCAAAGAAACTTTCATCGCTACCGCTATCAAAAACACTTTCGTAAAAATCGGGCTTATTGGTTTCTTTGTATCGCTACTACTCTTGGGAGTGTATCTATTAGTTATCAAATTTAACCTACTCAAAAAATATCGGGAACGGCTTCTGACGCGAAGAAAAATTATTCTGGTCGCCTTGCTTTCCTTGGCGGGCACGTTCGTGATTTTAACCATCGTTTCGGCCCTTTTTGCCGGAAAAAGCGCCAGCAAAACTAACGACGCCGACGATAATGTTTGTGGAAACTCCATTTGTGAACCAAACTTTGGAGAATCAAAAGAAACCTGCCCCAAGGATTGCGCTCCCTCAGAGTAAAAAATAATGAAACCTGAGCTTTCGATAATCATTATTGATTACAAATCAAAAAACCTTTTACCTAACTGCCTCAGAGCAATTAAGGAAAACATCAAAATCCCTCACGAGGTAATTTTGGTAGATAATAACGAAGAAAATCGAGGCTTCGCTAAAGGGGCGAATCTTGGTGCCAAAAAGGCAAAGGGAAAATTTCTCCTGTTTTTAAATCCTGATTGTCTGATTCAAAGTGGCGATTTTAGTAAACTGGTTGAATATTTAAACCAGCACCCTAAAACTGGAATAGTCGGTCTTAAGATGATTCTTAAAAATGGAGCGATCCAACCCTATTCTTTCGGTAACAAATATTCACTCACACGAAGTATCCTTTCAAAGCTCGGGGCGGGAACATCTCCAAAAAACCTCACCCCCGATTGGGTATCCGGTGGAGCGATGATCGCTAGGAAAAATCTATTTGAAGCTATTGGCGGCTTTGACGAACAATTCTTTATGTACTTTGAGGACCAAGATCTTTGCTTAAGAGCCAAAAAGGTGGGTCACGAAATAGCGCTTTTTCCAGAAATCGTTGTTACTCACCTCGGCGGAGAACCAGCCACTGGTAGCACATATGGGGACGTTTGTGGTCAACAAAAAATGTATCGAGAATCACAAAAAAAATTCATCCAAAAACATTACGGAAAAGCCTACTCTCTCATCTTCAGAACTATAAGAGGTCTTTGGAAGATAGTTATGCCCCACCCCTCATCCTAAAATAACCTAAAACCTCAATTGCTTTTAAAATGACCGTCGTCAGAATTTTGGGATATTTTGATTGGTAGTGCTTAGCATAGAATAGTTTCATCGCCTCGATCGAAGATGCCCGCATTTTATTTTTGGTCTCTTCGCTGGCCTTAGTAATATCTTGGGTCTCTTTTCTTAACCCGACGCTCGCGCCTTTATAATGAATCACCTCAAATTGAGGTAAATACATTATTTGCCAACCCGCACTCTTGACACGATAACAAAGGTCGATGTCTTCTCCGTAAACGAAAAAATCTTCGTCCCACCCGCCAATATCTTTGAAAATGTCTTTACGAGCAAACATATAATGCGAAATACAGGCATCAATTTCATGTGCCCGGGAAAGATCTTTGTAGCTTTGGTAATAACTTCCAAATAATTTTGATTTCGCAAATATTTTGTCTAGTTTTGAGAAATGAGTTAGAGCCGCCCAGGGGGTGGGAAAGCCGCGATGGGAATCCTTGTCTAAAGAACCATCTCTAAGCAAAATCCTGCAGGTGGCAATCCCGACTTTTAGATTTTTATCCATGTAATCAACCATTCCTTCCAAGGAACCACCTTTGGGAAATGCATCTGATCCCAAAAATAGTACATAACTTCCCTGTGCTTTTTCAAGAGCCAAGTTAGCCGCCTTAGCAATTCCGAGATTTTCCTTACTACGAATAAGAATAATTTTGGGAAAATCTTTCTCCACCATATCCGGCGCGCCATCAGAAGAATTATTATCAACGACAATTATTTCCGCCTCTTTCGGACTAATTTGGGAAAGGTTAGCTAAACAATCCCTAAGAATTTCGCAAGTATTGAAGTTCACAATAATTATCGAAAGATCGATCATACCTACCATTATAGAACAAAAATGAGTAAGCTTGGGAATTTACCTTGCGGGGAAGAGAAAACAGGCGGAATAACTAAAATAATTTATCGGAAAAGTGTAGTTGCCAAAGTTAACGCCAGTTTTCTTCTCTCCCGAGAGAATTTTAACCTTTTGACAAGTCGTTCCTTCTGGCAACGAACTACGCCAACCCCGAGGCAAAACCTCGCAAATAGAATAATCACCGGGGATAAGATTCGTAAATCGATATGCTCCTAAGTTAAATAAACCTTGTTTACCAGTAATTTGGCGTCTTTCCCCCGTATCTAGTTTCTGGTTATCATTTTCATCAACAAAAATCTTCACCCCATCAATTTTGTACTCCCCCCTAAACCAACCATCCCATATCCCATTTGCATTCATATCGTAAAATTTGAACCCAGAAATCAAACCCGGAGTTTGCTCTTCAATAAAACATACCGAATTGCATCCGTCTCCATCAGAAATATTTCCATCGTCGCACTGTTCCCCTCCATTTATTAAAGTATCTCCACAATAAGGACCAGTAACCGTCACATTTTGGCAAACCGCGTTACAATACCCACAACTTTGACCGTAGAGGGGAAGACAAGCAATTCCGTTTTGCTCCCTTTGGTCACACTGCTCTAACCCATTCAGCATTCCATCTCCACAGAAATCCGAAGAATGACATTCCTCCCAACCGTCACAAGTTTGATTACAATTTGAAGTACCTTCATAATCGTCTGTCGTTAGGCAGGCTTGAAAATCTCCATCGCACACTTCGCTGCCGTTTGTAATTCCATCACCACAAGCGGGAGTTACCTCTAGACAAAGGGTGTGGGCGCCCAAATAATTAAAAGTGTCTATAGCATACCCATCCCACTCCAGGGCAGGATCAAACGCATCACTCCCTTCAACATCTCCCCCTCCGATCTCACATTTTCTAACCAAAGTACGATCTTGAGTCGTAGTTATACCAGTTCCCCAAGAAACCCCCGGATCATACCCAACTTGGCCAAACACATCTATAACATCCCCAACCGCATTCTTTAAAACCAGGGTGTCATCACCGTTAAAATTTAGATTGCCGGTTTGTAAATCACAAAGAGAAGAAACGGAAAAACTGGTATGACAAACAACAAAAGTATCTCCCTGAGCAAGAGTGACTGAAGAAAGAGAGATGTTGGTGGGAGAAGTCCCTCCATTCGAGTACAACTCGATCGAGAAGCCGCCTAAACTAACACCACCACTCGTCGGGTTGTAAATCTCCACTGCCTTATTATAAGAAGATCCTTCAATATATTCAGAGAAAAAAAGATCCGCAACCGGAGCAGCTCTAACCGGAGAAGTAAACAAAAAATACGATATAACAACAAATAGAACCAATAACATTATAAGGACGGGCAATTTCCTCATAATAATTTTTCAAAATAGCGACCTCCAGGAACTATTCTAGACTTATGAAAAGCTCTGTCAAGTACTTCTTGAATATGATATATAATCAAGATATGAAAACTAACAGACTTCTTCTTATACTGGCTGCGTTTGTTTTGGCAGGGGCGGGTATCTTTTTTTTAATAAAAAAAGAACCGATTCAAATTAAAGAAAGTAGCGAGGTTTCAGAATCTACAGAAATTGCCAACCCGGCCTCAGTCTACTGTGAAGAAAACGGCGGAAAAGTGAAAATTGTTACAAGCGATACTGGTAGTCAGATGGGGATCTGCATTTTTGATAACGGCAGTAGCTGTGAAGAGTGGGCGTATTATAGAAAAGAATGCCAAAAGGATGATGGTAAAAGCAACCAAACTTATGATGTCTCAAAAGAATTTGCCGAGATCAGGGAAGCAGCCGAAACCGAACTTGAGCTAGACACCACTACGATGAAAGTAGAAATAAGAAAATCGACGGGTAAATACGCTTCTGGGTCAGTTTCTCCTATTGAGGAAGGGGTAGGTGGTGGTTATCTATTTATGGCAAAAGTAAGTGGTGTTTGGAAAGTGGTTGCCGACGGAAACGGCACAATCAGTTGTGAACAGCTCGAGCCTTATCCGGATTTCCCAACCGACATGATTCCAGAATGTATCGATACTGACGGAAATCCAATTCAAAGATAAATACTAAAAATAGGAGACGATTTTTATGTGTTCAACTTGCGGATATGCCTCAGATACGGCAACAGGCTGCTGTGGAAAGATGATGGAGAAGTGTTGTGGGTGCGGTTCTGGGGAACTTTCCAAGGATTGTTGCAAAAAAGAATAATTTCCGTCTTTGAAACCAAAACAACCACTTAAATTGGTGGTTGTTTTGATTCTTAAAAAATAAATTAAACATGATCGTGCTCATCTGCCATTGCTTCTTCTCGCGTCTTGTGAATCTTTCCCGCTGGATGATTCGCCGGACTGTAGATTGTATAAATCTTAAGAGGCAATTCCGCAGAAGTGTTTATGATGTTATGCTCACTTCCCGCCGGAACAACTACCGCGGAACCGTCTTTTACCAGATACTCTTTCCCATTAATAACTACTTTACCTTCACCAGACTCAAAGCGAAAAAACTGATCAACGTTAGAATGAGTTTCAACACCGATATCTTCGTTAGGAAGAAGTGACATCAAAACCAGCTGAAGGTGACTACCTGTAAAAAGCACCTCACGGAAATTTTCTCCCGCAAGAGTTAGTTCTTCAATATTTCCCACAAATTCTGACATAAAAAATCACCTCCTTAAGTAATTTATTTAATAGCAAAAATAGAGCAAAAAAACAACGAGTGCTCACTTATAAAAATAAAAATTGATCAACAACTAGCACTTAATAAAAATTAAAATCAAAATATAAAAGTATTGATATAACAATTTTATGTGCGATCGCATACTAATTTGTTATATTTGGGACTGAATAGTCCATCACATTTACATTATTAACGTTGGGGTTGTTTTTTAGTACCGTAAATTGTACTACGGTACTAGTTTTCGTTTACCAAAAAAGATTACTTATTCGATTACGTAACCCCAACATCCCCTCGAGAGAATATAGCAGAAAGAAAGGGAGTAAATATATCCCTTAGCCGTTCTTAAGAGGCTAGCTTCTTCTAAAAAAGGTCTTTTTTGCCTTCTTGGAAGCTCCGCTAGTAGGAGCTTTTTCAAAAAGGGAAACATCTCCCTTAAGCTTATCCTTAATCGGCTCAACCGCCTCTTTGACGGTATTCGCTAACCCATCCTCATTAATCTCCGCCATTTTTACTTTCGCTTTTTTCACAAAATCCATCTCATTAACATCCTTCATCAAGGGATCCAGCACTTGCTCTTTTGCTTTATCAATCATCGGTTCCATTTCTTTGTAGACTTCCCCCGCTTTATTTTTTAGCTCTTTGGCTTTTTTCTTAAGTTTCGCTCGAGATACTTCTCCGGGGGCTGGGGCAAAAAGAATTCCCGCTACCGCGCCCGCCATCGCGCCAATTATCGCCCCCAGCAAAAAACTTTCTCCTGATGGTTTCTTATCAGACATAGCTAAAATAACTCAAAGCGCAAAACGCAAAACTCAAAGCGATAAACAGATCATCCATCCTCCTCGTCTTCTTCAGAGGAGCTTCCTGCCAGTATTTTGAAGGCTTTAAAAGCTTTAACCGCACCGGTAAGGGCGGCAAAAATCCCCGCCGCATCCGCCACCGGTGTGGAAATCGCCGCCGTCATTTTATCAACATCATCCAAAATTTTATTGGTTTTTTTAACCGTTTCCCGTACCTCTTTTAAAACGAGAATTATATAAACACCAACCATTAAAAGGTTTAGGGTAAGAAGAGTAATTATTAAAATTAGTAAAGTTGTATTGGCCATGGGCAGTTTAAAAAATTAAGGCAGGTAAAGTATGCCTAAGAATAAAAACGTTGTCAAGGATTAGATTGGTCCACGGGACAAGTTTCCGTTTCATGAAAGCATTCTGTCCTCTTGTAGATTCCACACTTAACTTCGGTAACAATTCTTGCCCTACCTTTCGGACAATCATCACATTCCTCCCAAGAATCCCCCGCACAATGACCGTCCGGGCAACTCTCGCGTCCCAAGCAAAAAATCATTCCTGCAGGCGAGCTCCCCGCCCGGGATCTTAAATCTTGAGATGTCATCGCTAACTTAACGGTAGCGATAACAGCCAGTGCCAAAAACAAGGTCGTTAAGACCTTGAAAACTCCTCCCGCGTCAGCCGCAAAAACAATTGGTTTCCAAGGAATGTCTTTCTTCTTTTCCTCTTCCGGTTTTTTTTCTTTTTTGTTTTTAAAAATGTTTCTTAAATCCATATCTTTATCTAATTTATTTGATTTTCCAAGTACCCAGTACCAATTACTCAGTACTCTTTTTAGTTGCGCTGGGACTCGCCGACCGAGTCGCTTCTCCAGCCACTACCGGCTCGGGTTTCTTCTCTTCCGGAAGAACAATCACCGTTCGGGAGAAGGAAGTTTCTTTGCCAAGTTTATTTTTGGCCTTAAAGTTTAGGACATTAATGCCTTTGGCTAAATCCAAAGTGACCGCGAAAATCCCCTGCTCCGAAACGGAAACCTCCTCCCCATTTAAAAATATTTCCGCTCCGCTATCGGTTTTACCTACCGCATTTAGGCGATACGAAGCGACGATCGCCCCGTCCACCGGGGAACTCACCTCAAGATTTGGATTCCTAGAAAAAGAGCGATATTGGTGAAGTATATACCCAAAAAAGGCAATCGTCAGAAAACCTATTAAAACCGCAAAAACGGCGCCGGGGGTAATCGCGAACTTAGGCACTAGCAAAGGATCAATAAATTTATTGACTTTGACACCGTCTTGAGGCAACTCCTGATAGTCTCTGCGCCAAAAAGCAAGCACTTTTTCCGGATCAAGCGAAAGGAAAGCAGCATAATTTTTTAAGAATCCCTTGATATAGACCGAAGAGGCAAAAACGGAGAAATCGCCCTTTTCTAAAGCTTCAATAAACCGAGGCTGAATTTTCGTCGCTTCAGACACTTGAAAGATAGTCAATCCTTTTTGAAGTCTCGCGCTTTCAAGAATCGATCCCACTTTTTGCATAACTTTAATTTACATCAAAAAAGGAAAAGTTTAAGAGGGTTTTTTGACACTCCTTGGTTTGCTCCCATCAGCAGGGCTCACAATTCCTCTTGCCTCAAGCTCATCCAAAAGTCTTGCCGCCCTGGCGTATCCTATTTGAAGCCTACGCTGCAAAAGTGAGGAAGATGCCCGATCATACTGACATATAATTTCTACCGCCTGATCAAAAAGAGGATCGTTTGACTTTGACCCCATCGGCTTTCCTCCTTCAGCCGGGGAAAGCTCGGTTACTTCCTCTTTGTAATCGGGCTTAATGTTTGATTTTTTCAAAAACTCCACCAACCCCATCCGTTCTTTTTCGGAAACGAATGCTCCCTGAAGCCTAATCGGACGAGAAGATTCCGGCGGAACAAAGAACATATCTCCCCGCCCAAGTAGCTTTTCCGCCCCCGCCTGATCAATAATCACCCGAGAATCCACTTGAGAAACAACATTAAAAGCAATTCGGCAGGGGATGTTGGCTTTAATCAATCCAGTAATAACATCGACGGAAGGCCGTTGGGTGGCAAGAACCAAGTGAATTCCCGTTGCCCTAGACATTTGAGCAAGCCGGCAAACCGTCTTTTCAACCTCAACTGCGGCGGCCGACATCAAGTCTGCCAGTTCGTCCACCATAATCACAATGTAAGGAAGCGCTTGAAATCCTGACATTTCATTGTAACCATCTATATCTCTGACCTTGGCATTTTCAAAAAGGCGGTAGCGGCGGGTCATTTCCGCAAGCGCCCATTTAAGAGAAGGGAGGGCCTTCATCGGATCAACAATTACCGGAGTTAGTAGATGCGGAATGTCGTTGTACAAAGGCAACTCAACTCTTTTCGGATCGATCAATATAAATTTACATTCCGCCGGGGAGGCCCGAAAAAGAAGGCTGGTCATAAAAGAATGCAGAAGGATGGATTTACCGCTACCAGTCGCTCCCGCGACCAATATATGAGGCATTTTAGCGATATCGACCACCCAAGGAGTGCCTGAAACATCAAGCCCCAGAGCGACCGTCAGCTTCGACTTCATCTTTCTCATCTGTTCCGAGGTCATCACGCTCTTAATGGTTACCAAGGCCGGCGAGAAATTAGGCACCTCTACCCCAATCAAGGATTTCCCTGGAATTGGGGCTTCAATTCTAACGGAACCGGTAGGAGAAGCAAGCGCCATCGCCAAATCACTTTGAAGGTTGGTAATCTTGGTAATCTTCGTCCCCTGGGCTGATTCAAGGGCATATTGGGTTACCGCCGGCCCCATATTTACCTCAACCACCTTCGCCTTAACCCCAAAAGAATCGAGAGTTTTTTCTATAATGGAAGCGTTTTTCTTGACATCCCCCCGATTGGCCGGAGGTCCCTGAATGTCAGATAGAAGATCAATCGAAGGATACTCCCAAACCTGATCGGAATAAGGCATGTTGGTAACGGTGTCTTCTCGAAGCGCTTCCTCTCGAATCTCCTTCCCGGTTTTGTTCGCTTCCGCGCTCACCGGTTCCGAAGGAGAGGCAATAATTTGAAAGGTCGGGGCCCCATTCCCCTCTGTTTTTTGGACCGATTCACCAACAACTACCTCCTCCGAGGAGGAATCTTTTTTGGAAAAAAGTTTTCCAAAAGAGGAAAAAATCTCCGGAATTTTTTTAATCGGGGTAAGCAACGTGACCAAAAAATCCACAAAGGAATCGAGGTTTGTATTGAAAGTAATTAAAAAAGAAGCGATCAAAAAGGTAAAGGTTGTAAGAAAAGCGCCCGGGGTGGAAACCGCCTCCCTTAAATTTTCACTGACGAACTTACCAGCAAGACCACCATCACGGCCGATAAGAGTTGAAAAAACTAAAATAGAAACGGATCCTAGAAAAATCCCGAAGAATACTCGAATCTGAATAAACTCTGATCTTATTTTATCAAAAATGATCAAACCAAGAAGAAGCACCAAGAGGGGAAAAAGGGGCGCACCAACCCCACCGAAGTAAAAAATCAGTTTCGCCTTTACGATTGAGTTTATATAGGCGGTAGGAAAAAAATAGGCGATCAAAGAGAGCCCGGAAACGAAAAAAAGGAATATCGCGGTAAGCGACTGCAAATTACCCTTCTTAAGTCTAAACTTAAACAATTTTTTGTGTCTGCCTCTTCTAGACATGGAACTTTTTAAAATGAATCTCCCTAATAGTAGCACAAACTTAAGGGGTATTAATTTTTAAATCTCAATAATTTCGGAAACAATCAGAGGACGCCTTTCGATTTCCCCGTAAAGAAATTCCAGCACCGCTTTCTCAATTTGCGATTTCATAAAAGGGTAATCTTTACCCTTCCCTATATGACGGGTAAAAGTATCCTTGGCGATTTTTGTCGTTTTATCCAAAAGCTCCCGAGACTCCTCTGGGTAAACGAATCCTCGAGTAATGATTTTTATATCGCTCAAAGAATTATTCGCTTTAGAAATGGTAACAAAAAGAGCGATAAGTCCGTCGTTTGCAAGCATTTGCCGATCTCTTAAAATTGCCGGACCGATGCCCCCAACCTGAAGCCCATCGATATAAATCTCGTTTGTTGGCACCTTCTCACCAAGAGTAACGCTCCCCTGCTTAAAAATGATTTCCTGACCCTCAAGAAGCTCTAAAATATTTTCTCTGGGAAACCCCATCTTCGCAATAAGTTCGGCGTAAGACCGCATATGTTTTGGCGTCCCTCCGATCGGGATAAAATATTTCGGGTGAACGATGGAGGCTAAAAGCTGGAGATCTCCCTGAGAACCATGACCAGAAACATGCAAATTGTCTTGAATTTCCGAGTAGTAGACATCCGCCCCTTTGATAATAAGTTTATTGATTAAGTTATCGACCTGATCAAAAATCCCCGGGATAGGGTCGGCCGAGAAAATGACCACCGCCCCTTTTTGAAGTTTAATATAACGGTTAGCATCGCTGGCCGCTTTAACCAAAGCGGAACCTGGCTGCCCGTAAGCGCCCGCGATAAGGTAAAGCACCTCAGAATCTCGAAACTTTCTCTTTTGATCATCTAAAATTAAACTCCCCTCGGGAACGGATAGGTAACCGGTTCTCTGGGCAATTTCAATATTTTTGGCGATCGATTTTCCGATTGGAACTACCCTCCGACCATACTTCCTCGCTACTATGATCGCCTGATACATCCTGGAAATATTTGAGGAGATAGTCGTGATCAAAACCTGCTTACCTTTGGCTTTCCCGATGAGCGTATCGAATGTCGCCTCAATCTCACTTTCGGAAGTGGTAAATCCTGGAGAATTCGAACCAAGACAATCGGAAAGAAGGGCGAGTACGCCCCCTTTTGCAAGTTGAGACGCTCTGGCAATATCAAAAACATGACCGATTACCGGAGAAAAATCAAATTTAAAATCGGCCACATGAAAAATCTTTCCCGCGCGAGTCTGAATGCAGTAACCAAGAGAATCGGGAATGGAGTGATTTACATAAAAAGGAGTAATCGTAAATTCACCAATATTAAAACTCCCAAGGTGCGGCTCAATCAAAAAAAGACGCGCCGATTTGAGCATATTCCGCTCCTCAAGCCGCGACTCAATAAAACCAAGAACAAGTTTGGTAGCGTAGATGGGCGCGCTTACTTGATCTAACAAATATGAAAGGGCCCCGATATGATCCTCATGACCGTGGGTAATCAAAATTCCCCTAATTTTTTCTTTCTTTTTGATCAAGTAACTGGTATCAGGAATTAAAATATCAACTCCCAATATCTCACTGCTTGGATATCCAATTCCGCAATCAACCACCAAAATATCGTCCTTTGTTTCATAAACATAGAGGTTTTTGGTGACATCCGTGGTTCCGCCAAGAGGAATAATTTTTAAGGAATCTCCCAAAGAGGCAATAACCGGAGGCTTAGTATTTAAGTGTTCTCTATTATTTTGTAAAAACTTCATTACGGGCAGTTTAACTAAACATTAACAATTGTTTTTCATCCTTCTTTTTTGAAGGCGCTTGATCTTCAGGCTTAATTTCCCCGGAGATCACTTTTGGAATCCTCAAAAAATCCCTCCTTAAAATCATCAAAACTTGGGTCGATCTAAGGGCGGCCGCTGGGTGGTAGATTGGATAAATTATATAACTACCAACTACCTTCGGCACCCCATGGTCTCTAGAGATCTGGCCATTCTTGACAAAGTGATCCATCGCAAACTTTCCCAATGTCACAATCACTTTCGGATTAAGAACTTTTAACTGCTCCTCAAGATAAGGCTTACAGGAACGCAATTCGTCAACCATTGGCTGACGATTGTCTGGTGGGCGGCATTTTATCACGTTTCCAATCCAAACATCACTTCTTTTGAAATGGGTGGCATCCAGCAGTTCATCAAGAAGATCCCCGGCTCTCCCGCAAAAAGGAACCCCTCTCTCGTCCTCACTCGCCCCCGGCGCCTCCCCAACGAAAACTGCCTTCGCGTCAGTACTGCCAACCCCAGGAACGGGCTTATTGCGGGTGCGATACAACCTACATTCTTTGCATCTTCCCACTTGCTTTTCTATTTGAGCAAGTAATTCTCTTTTATCCATTCTTGATTAATATGTAATCTCGGTGCCGACCTTGACTCGAGAGATCAAAAAACCCTCCGCCGTCGCTAACGAGGCTAGGCTTTTTGAAAAAGAACTTAAACTTTCCGGTAAAAATTTATCAAGGAGGACCGCTTTTCCTTTTTTAACCCAAAGATAGGCCTGTCCTGATTGGGAAAGCCTTTGGCGGGATTCAGAAAAACCAAGGGTTTCTTTAAGGCTTAAAACTTCTCCCTCGGAAACCGATTTAATCTCGGAAACAAGAGCTTCCGAATCAGAGATAATTAAGTAGTCGTTAAAAGCGACTATTCGAATGCCGGGAAAATCCTCCTCTTTGAGGGTAGACAATTTTTCCGTGACAAATTCCGCGTTTTCTATTTTTGCGATCAGCCCCCACTCTTCCTCTCCCTCTCTTGTCTTTAAAAGAAGGACGTAATTTAGTTTTAAGAAACTGACCGCTTCATCAAGACCCAAGTTCACTTTTTCCTTAAATTGGCTAGGAAACTCTACCCCTAACCTTTCGATCAATAATTTTTCCGGATGAGTACTTTCAAAATAAAGATCTATGTCGGAAGGGGTAATCCCCGAAAAGAGATTTATGTCTAAAGCCTCCTCCCCCATTGGAAAATACACATCTTTAACGGTAAGCTTTCTTTCATCCGGCAGAACTTCCGCGCTTTCTGACGCCTCTCCGGCAACACTTGGTTTATCCGAAGGAGAGGAGCTCTTCCGAAAAATAAAGTAAGCCCCACCCCCCAAAGCGGTAAAAAGAGCGAGGAAAAGAACTATTGAAAGAATCTTAAAGCTCGATTTTTTGGTTAAGCCCCCATCCGGCAAAATATCTTCCTCATTGGAAAAGAGTCTCTCGCCGCATTGATAGCAATACATGTACCTATCAGAGGCGATCTTAGTTCCACATTTAGGGCAAGTAATCTCTTCCATAATTTGAGTATACCGAATTCGACAAGTTAACGATAGCTCCTTCCCTGGTAATCAGGTCGCTTGTAAGAAGAGCCACCAAAACCACCACCTCGGCCGCCACGATCGCCACTACGACTATTATTGTACGGGCGTCTTGGTCGATTATAAGGAGAGTGATTAGTGAGGGACGGAGTGTTTTTATAATCCGCTTCCGTTGGTTTCGTTAGGGCTTTCATCGAAAGATTTACCCGTCCCATCGAGTCGATTTCAATCACCTTAACTTTAACCGTATCTCCCTCTTTAACAACATCTCTTGGGCTTCGAACAAACCCATGAGCCATCTCGCTTACATGAACCAAACCCTCTTTGCCAGGCCAAAGCTCAACGAAAGCGCCAAAGTCCATTAGTCTTGTGACCGCACCCTCATATTCTTCACCGGGAACCGCTTCTTTTGTGAGAGTTTCGATTCGTTTTTTGGCAATTTCTAATCCCTTTGGGTCCTGACCGCAAATGCAAACGACACCATCATCGTCGATGTCAATTTCGGAGCCGGACTCTTCAATAATCTTTTTGATTATCTTTCCGCCCGCCCCAATCACTTCCCCAATCTTCTTTGGATCGATCTTAAGGACGATAATCTTAGGCGCGTATTCTGAAAGGGATTTTCTCGGACCGGCTAAAGCCTCCTCAATCTTTCCAAGGATAAACAGCCGACCTTCTTTTGACTGCTTCAAAACATCTTTGAAAACGGCGAGAGGAAGTCCTTTGGTAAGTTTTATATCCATTTGGATGGCGGTCACTCCGTCTCGAGTTCCCGTCATTTTATAATCCATAAACCCGTTCCAGTCTTCCACCCCAGCGATATCGGTTAAAATCACATATTTTTCTTCGCTCTCATCGGTAATCAACCCAACGGCAACTCCCCCAACCGGCTTCTTGATCGGAACGCCCGCGTCCATTAACGCCAAGGTCGATCCGCAAGTGGCCGCCATCGAGGAAGATCCATTTTGGGAAAGAATTTCGGAAACCACCCTAATCGTGTAAGGAAATTCTTCTTTGGAAGGAATCATTGGTTTAAGGGCGTTTTCTCCAAGCATCCCGTGGCCAATTTCCCTTCTTCCCGGAGATCTTAAAGGCGCGGTTTCTCCCAAAGAATAGGGGGCGCCGTTATAGTGATGAATATAACGTTTGGTTTCCTCCCCATACATATTTTCAATCAGAAGTTCAAGGGAGGTGGAACCCAAAGTAACGACCGTTAGCGATTGGGTAATTCCTCTTGTAAATAGAGCGCTCCCGTGAGTTCTTGGAAGAACTCCAATTTTGATATCAATCGGGCGGACCTCATCAAGTTTTCGGCCATCCGGTCGTTTCCCCTCCTCTAAAACAAATTTTCTTAAAACCTTTTTCTCCACCTGATTAAGAGCCATCGCCATTTTCGCTTTGGTGTATTTACCCTCGAACGTAGAAAAAACCCCGGCCTCCAAATCGCGGTAAGCATCCACCCAATCCACCTTTTCAAGCGGAGTAGCCATCATTTTCTTGAGGGTATCTTCGGACTCTTTGGTAATTTCGGCAAGCATTTCTTTATCCAAGGCGTGAGAAACATATTCATATTTCTTTGCCCCAACTTCTTTGGAAAATTCCTCGATCATATCTAAAATCGGTTTCATTTCGTTGACCGCGAATTCAACCGCGCTATATATAACACTCTCAGGAACATCGTTAGCGTGAGCCTCCATGGCAAGCACTCGATCGCGAATTCCGGAGATGATGATATTTAGGTCAGCTCCCTCTAAATCACTATTAGTTGGGTTAAGAAGATATTTTCCGTCCTTATAGCCGACCCGAACGCTTCCGAAAGGCCCGTTAAAAGGGACATCAGAAGAAGTTAAAGCGGCGCTTGCGGCAATAAGCCCCAACATTTCCGCATCATTTTCTTTATCAACCGAAAGAACGGTAACAATCACTTGCACCTCATCCATAAAATCTTTTGGAAAGAGTGGTCGAGCGGCGTGATCGATCAAACGACCAGAAATAGTCGACATTTCCGAGGGCATTCCCTCTCGCTTTACAAAACGAGAAGATTTAATAAAACCACCAGCGTAGAGCCTTTCTTCAAAATCCACTCGAAGCGGGAAAAAATCGGACTCAACTTTTGGCTCGTTGGCAACTACCGTTGCCAAAACCATCGTGTCGCCATACCGCGCTATTACCGCCCGATTTGCCTGCATCGCAAAATAACCCGTTTCGAGGGTCAACTTTCGGCCACCAAAGTCAAGCTCTTTCTTGACTATCTTTTGTTTAGGCATAAAACGAATAGGAGGTTTTTGGCTTGAGGCGTGAATGAAGTAGTACCTTTTTGAAAAATGCTCTTTTTCAAAAAGATATCACCCCACTGCGCGCGGTCAAACCAACCAATCCTTTAACTTGAAAACATAAAATTTGCGAACGTCTTTTTGCGAGCGATAAGCCTCTTTCGCGAGCAAAAGAAGAAATACGCAACTTCAGTTGCGTAGAGCTTCACTTTTTGAGTCCCAATCCCTTTATTAAGGAGGCGTATCTCTCCACTCCCACTTTCTTAAGATATTCCAAAAGCCTTCTTCTTTTATTAACCATTTTTAGAAGTCCACGTCTCGAATGAAAGTCTTTACGATGTTCTTTAAGGTGCTCGGAAAGATAATCGATTCTCTTGGTAAGAAGAGCCACCTGCACCTCAGGACTGCCGGTATCACCAGCGTGGGTGGCAAAGCTTTTTAGAATTTTCTCCTTATCGACCTTTTCTAAAGACACTTTGAAATATAAAGAAGCGAAACTCGTAAACTTAAACAATGTAAAGCCTAGGAATTGCTCTTTAATAAACGCACTAACAATCGAACTAAGTCATTCTATCAAAAATTGGGAGATTACGCAATCCCCGATAAACCAAGAAGTAAAGCCTTGGCAGTAATCGCGGAAGGGACAAGGTTTGCTCTAGAAAGCAAAGTAAACAAATTCGCGGAGTATCCTTGATTGGAAATATCGATTTGCAATTCGCCGAATGCTGGTTTATCCGCAAAAACTACCTTTTGGGAAGCAATAATCTCTTCTTTATATTCTGACAAAGCGGAGGGAATGGCATTAAGATCAGAGATTCCAAAAAGTACCCAAAGATCAAAGTTTGGAACGGTATATGAATAACGGATGTTTTCCGGATTAAAATCTTTTGGAATTGGACTTAAAATTAGATTAAAAGCGCCATCTTCCGAGAAGTAGCGAACTTTCTCGATCGTTTCTGGGGTGTAATCAAAGGAAATCACCAAGTTCTTTTGCCCCGGTTCGTTTTGAAAAAAAGCCAGTTCCGCCGCTTCTTCAGGAACGTTGTCTTTAGCAATCAAAGTCACTTCCTTTCCCATCTCTTTGGCAACCAAAGAAAGAGCCGCTCCGGCAAAGTAGGCGTCCCTCGGAGCGCCGGAAGCAACAAGAATCGCAATCTTTTTGTTTTTGATTAAAGCTTCTTTAAAATCCATAGGGAGAGATCCTGGGGGTTGATCGGGGGTATTATAGCAAAATTAGATTATTGTATCAATTAAATAATCCAAAACTTCCTGCTGTTTAGATTGTCTGCCTCGTACCCAACCATTAAGCAATCATTAAGGTATTTAACCTAAATTACAATCAGAAGTTATTAAAGGAGGTGAGAATCTATGAAAAAAATAATCGCGCTTTCTGCGCTTGCGGTAGTCCTAGGAGCCGGACTGCTTAAGTCAGGCATTGTCTTTGCTCAAGGAAACGGACAGGAGAGAATGAGCACCTTAGTCCAAAAAATTGCCGATAAATTTAATCTTAACAAAGACGAAGTTCAGGCAATTTTTGATGAAGATAAAGCCATTCGGGAAACCGAAATGAAAGCAGAAAGGGAGGCCCACCGAGCAGAGATGCAAACAAAATATGAGGAGCGGTTAACTCAAGATGTGACGTATGGAAAAATAACCGAGGAGCAAAGGAAGTTAATTCTTGCGAAACACAAGGAGATGGAAGCAAATAGAGAGACAAAAATGGAGGGAACTAGAACCGAGCTCGAAGCTTGGGCAAAGGAAAATGGGATCGATTCCAGTTACTTAATGGGAGGATTTGGAGGAAGGGGACGCGGTGGTATGGGAGGGTTTGGTAAATAACAAATAGCGGCTACTTGGGCACCCAAACGCGCAAAGAGCAGTTCGATCTTCGGACTGCTTTTTGGTTGTAAGGAAGAGTAACTTGTAGGAAAATATCAGTCCCGTAAACTGTACTACGGTACTATATTTTAATAATAAAAAGATTACTTATTCGATTACGTAATCTCATAAACAACCCCACGGGTAGTGCCTAGCTTTCTAATTAAACTCGCTTTTTGAAGTGCTGAGAGATCATTATGGAGAGTGCTTTTTGGAACATTCAAAAATCTGCGGTAGATTTCATCAAAAGTGACTGACCTGTGATCTTTAATTAGTTCGAAGATTTCCTTCCGCCTAGGGAGAAGCCCGATTGAAGGCGAAATCTCCACTTTTTGAAGATCCTCCACCGCTTTTTGGGATTGAGTGGTAATTCCTTCCAAAAAAAACTCTACAAAATTCGTGATATCTCGTCCTTCATTACTTAGTAAATCGTAATAAGTTTCTCGATGTTCCCCCACATATTTTTCCAAAGAAACTAAACCACGAAAGCCAAATCCTCCGCGATCTAAGATAAAAGAAGATAGTAAGCGTCCTACTCTCCCATTGCCGTCTTGAAAAGGATGAATTTTCTCAAAAGCAAAATGAAAAATGGCCGCTTTGATAGGTGTCGCCTCTTTTGAATTTCCGATGAAAAGAATCAAATCATTAAGCCTCTTTAACGCAACTAACGGAGGTGGGGCAAAATGTAGGACATTTCCAAATTGGTCAAAAACGGCCTCGCTCTCACTTCTAAATTTTCCCGCGAAAATCGATAGGTTCGCCATTACTATTTTGTGCAAGCGAAGAACTAAGATTTTGGAAATTATCTTTGGGGATCGACTCGATCTGACATAAATAAGAGCTTTAATGATATTTCTTATCTCCAAGCGAGCGCGACCTTTGCCGTTTCCTTCAATAGAAACCCCTTTAATAGTCAGGGGATTGCCCTCGATCCTTGCGGAATAAACCGCGCTCCCAAGTAAAGATTGCCGTCGCAGATTTTCCTCAATAGCCGCCACTTTGGGCAATCTTTCAATCAAGGCCTGAAGTATCGCGATTTCCTGCAAGAGTTTTTTAATTTTTTCCGTTTGTTTGTATGTATATTCCATTGTGGAAAGATATTAGAATATATTGGAAGATATTGGAAGATACTATAATAATATAGTAGAAAAATAACCAATCCCGTAAACTGGATTACGGGATTGATTTTTATTTACCAAAAAAGATTACTTATTCGATTACGTAATCCCAAATTACCTTCAAGTGCGCCTTTGAAGTGAATCCAAGCCATTTCCCACCCGACAAATGCATTATACCCCCGCTGTTGACACAAGCAACCACATGGCGTATCAGTGAGTTAATGCGCAAATCACTTAAATGGCTACTATTTTCGTCGCTCGTTATCCTTATTGCTACAACCATAGCCAATAAACCAGTAGATAAAAAACCGGAACCTGACAAAGACACACCGACGATAGTCCAAAAACCAAACGGGCCCGCCCCGAAAATAAAAGGAATTAACAAAAAAGTAGACCTCGACGAAAGCGAACCTCAAAAACAAGAGGCCGTGGAGATAGATACGACGACTAACTTAGAAATAAACCAAGAAAGTACGTTTCTAGTCACCAAGGTTATTGACGGAGACACGATCAGTCTAAGCAATGGAGAAGTAGTTAGGTACATTGGAATAGACACTCCAGAAACAAAACATCCGAGCTTGCCAGTACAATGTTTTGGAGCGGAGGCGTCTAATAAAAATAAGAAATTGGTTGAGGGTAAAGCGGTGCGACTAGAAAAAGACGTATCCGAGACCGATAAATACGGAAGGCTCCTTCGGTATGTTTGGATAGGCGACGTTTTTGTGAACGAGTATCTAGTCCAGCAAGGCTTCGCTCAAGTTTCTACTTATCCTCCGGATGTAAAATACAAAGACATATTTCTGCAAGCTCAAAAAGAAGCGCGGGAGGGCAACCTGGGTCTTTGGGGGACCTGCGGTGACTTTGGCACGCCCGTTACTCCCAAACCGGCGAAAACTTCAGTGCAAACACCCCTACCAATATCTGGCGAGTGGAATTGCTCCGGCAATACCTACAATTGCACTGATTTCTCTACTCACACGCAAGCACAATCGGCATTTGAATCGTGCGGAGGGGTAGGGAACGACATTCACCGTTTAGACGCAGATAAGGACGGGTTGGCTTGCGAAAACCTGCCTTAAGATATTCGCATAAAAACCGCAAGGGCGGAACTTGATAGGTTGCTACCAGTCAAATTAATCTCGTAAACTGGATTACTGGATTAAGCAATTGTAAGATTATCTCCTTTTTGACCTTTTATACCGTATCTAAGCCATTCTGCACCCGACGGGTGTA
>CAZQQZ010000004.1:0-31996 GCA_964595755.1 uncultured Candidatus Saccharibacteria bacterium
TCATTTTTTTCGTTAATCGAATTATATCACTCTAACTATAAGTTTTCAAACTGAACATGGTTAAGGGTCAGCGTCCTATGCCACCAATTTTATTTAATTCAATTAATTAGAGGGATAAAACCCGCCTAGCCAGTCGGGGCTGGTCTCGCAGCTACGATAAAATCACATATAACAAATTGAAGGACGATCGCATATAAAAATGTTATATTATCGTGTATTCTTACAATTTACTTCCTTAAAGCCACAGCGCGACAAATGCCCAAGCCTAGCCCATCCGCGATCGCGGATATTTTCGTACATTGAAATCTCCAAGATAAATTACCTCAATTCATCCGTCATGATCTTTTTCGACTTAGGCTTCTCCACTTTCTCTGCTGGTTTTTCCTTCACCTCAACAAGCTTTTCTTCTTTCACCTCCTTGACTACTTTTGGCTTCTCAACCGGTTTCTTAACGGGAACCTCGGGTAAAACGGGTGTGAGATCTTCCTTCTTTTCTACCACCACTTCTTTTGGCCGATCGTTCAACATTTTTTCCAGCGCGGCAAAAGGCACCCGCTTGTTCTCAGCCGGGATAATGACAACCACCTCATCCCCTTCTTTACCGTTATGAAAAGCCACTCCCGCGGAAAGTAGTCCGTAAGAGCCATCAGAAGTCACCACGTGCCATTTGCCGTCTTTTTTGGCCAAAATACCATTAACAGAAAGTCTTTTTACCCGATCAATTTGTTTAAAGAAAGGCCGTCCTTCTTCATCCACCATTTTTAGAGTGTCGCCGTAAACTAGAAGCGACTTGCTGGCGTAATTCTCGGAAACTGGGTATTTTTTACCATCGCTCCCTGCCATAAATTCCCCCTCAAATTTTCCGGTAATTCCCGGCATGGCCTTGGTGTCTTCCCGATTTTCTTCCTCAATCTCTCGCAATAATTGCTTCGCCATGTTGATACTCGAGACCGCGGAAGAAAGGGCTTGTCCAATCAAAATTAATTGTTTTCTTGCCATATATTAATTCACACTCCTTTCGATACACAAATAACCTAACAAGCACGAAATCCGAAATTCGAAACAAATCTCAATGACAAAAATCCTAATGTTTGAAACATTGGACAATTTGGTAATCCAAATTGGTAGCAGGGTATTCCCAGCGTCAAATTCGAATTTGGAATTTGTTTCGGATTTCGATATTCGAATTTCGTGCTTCGAATTTATCTCGAAAAGCTCATTCTTCGATAGCATTTTCTTCCTGAACCGTTGGTTGTACAGTCGTGATTTTAGGTATTTCCCTTGGCACCTCACCCCGCGCGTGAGCGTCTCTAATCGCCTGACCTAAATCAAATCTTTTCTCAATCCAGCCTTTGATCCGATCCTCTACTTCCGCGACATCGTGCCCATAAACTTCGCGAGAAAGGGCCATTACTTTATCTTTATTTCCAGTATTTTGATCGGGTGGGGGCAAAGAAACGGCTGAGAAGGGCACCGAAGTCTGCCCGTCAATCATTAGTTTTATATACATATGGTACATTTCCAAAGAAATTAGGTCATTTTCGGTAAAGAACGGGGCAAATTCCGGTTCAAGAATGGTCGCATCCGGCGCTCCAAGGGAGAAGCTGGCAATTGTCCCCACATTTCCAGAAACCGCCGCCATCATCTCCTCAGGAAGTTGCGCCGTGTATTGGTGAGTAAGATGTAAACAAAGATGGTATTTACGAGCTTCTGACAAGATTGAAGCAAAAGAACCCGAAGCAAAGTTTTGAAACTCATCCACAAACAGGAAAAAGTCTTTTCTTTGATCTTCCGGCAAATTTACCCTCTGCATTGCCATAAAAGCGATTCTGGAAACAATCATCGAGCCCAATAGATTGGCGTTGTCTTCCCCAATCCGGCCTTTGGAAAGGTTAACTAAGAAAATTTTCCCCTGGTCCATTACCTCATCAATCCGGATGCTGGATTTTGCCTGGCCGACAATGTTTCTTATGGTTGATGAACTTAAGAAACGGCCAACTTTGTTTTGGATTGGGGCAATCGCCTCGGTAATTAACTTTTGGTTACCCTTCATCGCGATAAATTCCTTGGTCCAGAAATCGCGCATCATCGGGTCCTTTATCTGATAAACTATATACTTCTGATAATTATCATCCGAAAGTAAGCGCGTAATACCAAGGAGAGTTGTATTTGGAATTTCAAGAAGAGTCAAAATACAGTTATTGAGAAGATACTCAAGTCGAGGCCCCCAAGAATAGCCAAAGTGCTTTTTGAAAACGTCTACCAAGCCCGAGGCCATCAAATTCTTCTGGGCCTGATCCGGACACTCAAGCATATTTAAAGATACTGGGCGATCGGCGTCCGAGGGATCAAAAATAACCACATCTTTAATCCGATTATCCGGAATAAGTTCCAAAAGCTCATCAATTAGGTTTCCGTGCGGGTCTAAAACCCCCACCCCTTTGCCATTAATAATGTCTTGATAAATCATATTTTTAAATAAGGTTGATTTACCCGTACCGGTTTTCCCAATCAAATAGGTGTGCCTGGCCCGATCACAATCTTTAATCCCAAATTTGACTAGCTGATTTCTAAAGGTGGTTTTCCCTAAGAAAGTGCAATCAGAGGTGGGTAAATTGAGAGGCGGCTCGCCATGCTTAGCCTTTGTCCAAGAAATGGCGGGCGTTTCTACGGTCGATGAGGGAAAGTGAAAAATGGAAGCAATTTCTTCGGTTGATAGAATAAAAGCGTGATTTTTCGGGAGCGATCGTTCTCTACACTCATCCACAAACTCGTTAATGCTTGGCGGATAAATACCCCCTGTAAAGCCATTGAGGTCCGAAATTGAGTATTGCTTAAAGGTAGCGATCACGGATCGGAGCTGGTTTTCCGCCTTCTCTTTTGTTCCGGCGCAGGAACCAACCCGAACCACCGTCCTAAATCCCATCTTAGAAAGTTTATTTTCCAAAGATTTTAGGGCTAGTTCTTTACCGGCGGAAAGCCTTGGCGGTAACGGATCCTTGACAAGGGGTTTACCACTAGAGTATTGCTCTGGAGGATTAATAATTGCTTGAGGAATAGAAGCCAGGAGATCAACTACTCCAGTGATAACTTCCCCCGCAAAAGCGCTTAAGCTAAAGGTAGACTTTTTCTTGCCTTCCCTAACAATATCTACATATTGATGCCCCTCATCCTGCCAGCCATCGGCCAAAGGACAAAGTAGATATTGGATCCAAATACAACCATCATTGTTAACTTTAGACATTGCCCCGGTCACCGCGGAGAGCGGATCGACCTCAAAGTCTCGGAAAGTTTTAATGGGGAAAAAATCTTCTTTTTCGGTGGAAATATAAGCACCCGTCATCGTTCCGCCAGGCTTAATCGTAGAAAGGTAATCCTCTACCTCATCAATTTGGGCATCGGGATATTGGGCGTAAATCTGGCTTTCTACAAAATCCCTGACCGACTTCGGCGTCGTGACGTAGAAAAAAATCCCCCGCTCGCCTTTTGAAAAAGTGTCTCCGGTTGAGAAAACTTCAAAAGAGATGTGTTCTTGAATTTCGGGGGTAATTCTTAAAAGTCCATGAAGGGAAGAAAACATCTGTTCCGCCGCAAGAGGCGCCGTTTTAAGTTCCTCCTCTTCCCCGCTGTCACGGGGAACTTTAACAAGAAGAATCACGTTATCATAAGTGGAAGATTCTGGGTCAAAAGCGGGGTTAGAGGGAGAGGCATTTTTTTTGAGGGCGCGAAGAGAAAGCGCCACAGAAAATATTACGATGGCTACAATTGCTAAAGGTGTTAGAAAGCTAATATCCATACATTGGTCTCCTCCTCTAAATTAAGTATAAGGCTTGCAGTATTCTTGTCAACACCTTTGGGATAAGAGTTTGGATATTACCGCGCGAGGATTTTGGACCAGAGGGATAAAATGAGGCGGTCAATCTTTTCCAAAATCCCTAATGGGATGGCAAAAAAAGATGGTTTTTTCTTAACGTTCATTGATACAGACGCTTCCGCTCCCAAAACATTTTCCTCGCTAAAAAATTCAAGCTTAGTTCTACTGGTCTTCTCCCCCAAAACCACCGAATCAAGTAAAACTTTCTGTTGCGTTTTTTCCTCCGGAGTTATCTCCTCGGGCAAAATCAAGTAAGAAGCGGAAGCCAAATCTTTAAGGACATTCGATCCTTTGCCATCGTTGGCAAGAACTAATGACGAAGGTAAAAATTCCACTTTGACAAATCCCGCCTCTTTGCCTCTTAAATAAATCGTCCCAAAAATCCCATGGTCGCTAAAAAATCCCGGATTCGGAAGCCCACCGGTAAGCCTAGCGTAACCATCTTTGTTATTAATTTCCTTTTGGATAAAAACCTCGGCGAAGGACTCTTTTTCCGAGATATCAACCACTTCAACTCTCCCGGGGTCAAAACCAATATCCGCCTGCACCGCATTAATTGGTTTTTCTATCCCGAAAAGCTCGATCTTCATCGGAAAAATTTCTCCAATGCGAAATTGAGCTTTTGGCGGGATGTTAAAAACGACTGTTTTTGGCGCTTGCGGAAAACCCAACTTCAGCAAAATTCTGCTCTCACCATAAACTAATCCTATCGAAATAATCGAGAAAATTAAAATAAAAAAAGCGTTTAAAAGGGTGGAGCGAAGATTTTTCGGATGGATGTCTTTTTTGCTGACGGGAAGATTACAAAAACGACAAAGATCCCCCTCCTTACTCACCTGACAAAGAAAACAGGGAATGGTTTTAGGGGATAAAAACCACCACAAAGGATAGGCGACCACCAAAAATACGCCGAAAACGGCCAGTAAATGGATTAATACCCAGGAAGCAACCGCGAAAGATATAAATTTTAGTACCAGAAGAATACCAGGTAAAATCATCTCATTGAATATGACGCCCCCGACGTCTTTCCTCAGCGAATAAAGATAATTATTCGCTTCTAAAATGACGTATGCAACGTCTATTCTTCGCGAGTAAAAGTTACTCGCTCTGAATATAATACATCAAAATAGAAAAATCTGTAATATCGCAACGACCATCATTATTTAAATCGCAAGTGCCCCCAAAACTCTTGCTAAACTCCTTAAACCAAGCCGAGGCCACATCAAAAAGCTCGGGAAGCTCAATTTTCCCATCCCCATTCGGATCAAAAAGAGCAACTGCCTCGGGAAGCCGAAGAAGCTCTTCGATCGGTTTTAAATTTAAAAGAGAGGTAGTTACCGTCGCGGATTCAATTTTTAAAGTAAAAGGAGAGCTACCAAGGCTCTGCGTCGACTGGTAAGCGGAAATCGCATAAACCTGGTATTCGGTTGCATCTAAATCTTTGGCTTCCAAAGAGTATTCCCAATAACCGGTGTTGTTTGCAATCGCCGTTTTGGAAAAAGGATGAGGGGAAAAGAAAAGAGTAATCGTGGAAGATGGATAGCTAATCCCAGAAAATTTAACCGTCCCATCTTGAGAAACCTTAGTTTTATCTAGAGTAATTGTTGGCGGAAGAAAAATATTACCTAAAGAAGTGTTGGCATTCTCGGTAAGATTGATGGTATAGCCAATCGTAGAAGTGCTTAAGTTGCCACGATCAGTCGCGTAGAGTTTGTACTCCTTAATTCCATGGGTTTGCGCAGTGAGAGTAAAGTCAAAACGCCCACCATCATCCGCTATGGTTGTCCCGATGACCGCCCCATCCCGCGTTACTGTCACCACCGCCTTGGGGCTAGTCATTCCAGAAAAAGATAAAGTAGTATCCTCCAAATCCCCGCCGACTTTTAAACTGACGACAACTGAACTTTCCGCTCTAACTGGTCGAGCAGAAAAGACCGAAATTATCGTCAGGCAAAAAATTATTGTCAGAATAATCGCTTTTAACATCAAACATTTTTTCCTAACAAAATCCTAAGCGCCAAGGAAATCCTTCGGCGAGCCCGGAAAAGTAAAAATCCAAGAACGAATAAAACTGTTAAAACTATTCCGCCGACGCGATATGGAAATCCCCAAAAGGAAGTAGTTGTTATCAGGGCTTTGCCTTTATCACCGTAACCTAAGGACAAAGTAGCCACATAATGACCAAAAAGATTTTTTCGATCCCAAGAAAACGGGATCTTTCTGATCGCCCCAGGAAGGACGTTTCTCCCCTCAATCGGAATGTTTGCCACCTGTTTGCCAAAGACATTAGTAATGGAAAGGGATCCGTGCGGTTTAAGATGAACATTACCTTCATTTTTGACTCTGGCCTCAAACTCCACTGGACCATACTCCCAAAGACTTCTCTTAACTTGAAAACTTTCCAAAGTGGCCTCCTCTTTCGTCTTCCCAGCGATTTGAAGAAGTATTAAGGCCCCCAACTCCTGGGAAACCCCCGCTCCGGCTTGACCGGGAAGTAACCCGCCAATTTTAAAAATCAAAGAACCAAAATGCCCACCAGGCTCGGCGTTTAAGGGAATTCTAATCTCAAAAGGAAAACTGATATTACTTTTAGCGGGAAGATCAAACTCAGGCCATCCAGGAGTCATCCAACTAGCTAAAGAAAATGAAGTTTCCTCTTCGGTTAACCCGACGGAACCCTCTTCCCCAACCGCAGTAAAATTTCTTTTATCCACCACTACTCTGATGTTCTTTTCGCTTATATTCTGGACTCGAATAACATTTTTAATTGTGTCACCAGGATTGGCAGAAATTTCAAAAGTCGGAGGAGAAAGGCTTAAACCAGTGGATTCCGCCGCGAAAGCAAAACGCACCCCCGGACAAAAGAGGGTTAGCGTAATTAAAATCGCTACAAAAAAAACCAAAACTGACCATTTTTTATTCATTTGTCCTGTTGTAATCCTTTACTCTAAAAAAGACCAGACACTCGCAAAAAACGGGTCGAGCAAAGGGTAGCCTACACAAAGCTACCCTTTCTCTACCTCGCTCTAGTACTGCGGTGTGCAGGTAATAATCACTGTTGTCGTGTATGTAGCTGCAGCAGTGGTGCTCGCGATTCCCACTTGGTAGCCAACACGCACCACATCATCGGCAATCTTTGCCCCATTGTAAGCAACTTCCAAGTTGCCTGTTGTAAACTTTGCCCAATAGTCCGCCGGAGTGGTAAACCTATCAACCCCATCTCCAACGTTGCTTAAGGTCGCGTCATCAGTCGTATAGCCAAAGGCCTCGACTCCTGCAGCCGAAAAAGCTGCCGGGATAAGGTTAGTTCCAGGAGAAACGTCATCGATGGCCTCTGAACCCCCGTCTGACGGGGCTGCCGTGTAACGAATACTGGTAGTATAACCAGTGCCCGCGTTAGTGGTCGTAGTTAGTTCGTGACCAGCAATCGCGTTAGCTTGATCCGTCACCGTAGCAAAAGGGATCGTCCTTCGGTGCTACCCGCAATGCTTTGGGCGCCGCTCCCGTTGAAGGTAACTGTGGAAGAAGCCTGGGTAAAGGCGCCGTTGTTGGTCCATGTTCCAGACACATTGTAGGCCGAGGTGGTGGTTGAAGTTAAAGCGCCAGTGACGGTCAAATGATGAGTTGTTAGGGTCTCACTTCCGGATAAAGTGAGAGTGTCGGTGGTTAAAATATCAATTTTCTCAGTATCGTAAGTATTCACCGCGGCTTGAACCAAAAGGCTGCCGATTTCCGCGTCATACATGATGTCTTCGTCCTGATCGGCGTCGTAATTAGCCGTTACCAAGTCAGAAACAGCAATGCTTTGCGCTCCAGTTCCCCCTACTGAAAGGGTGTTAATATCTAAAACCATATCGATCATATTACCGGACCCACTATATTTTGAAATGGCCGTTGATTCCGAGGAATCGGCAATATCTCCATCACCGTCAGTAGCAAAAACCGTCATAATCTGATCGGCACTGGGCTGAGTTACACCGGTAATCTGCCAGTTTCCTGAGGTAACCGTCCCTGTTTGTTCAGCCAAAGAACCATTCACTGCCACCCTGACGATTGTTCCTTCACCAACATTAGATGTTCCAGAAACGGTAATCGTAGGGATTGTCCATTCAATTCGAATATAGCCTCCGTAACCTGCCCCACCGCTTCCAGTTTTACCGGTCCCACCACCGCCTCCTCCACCATAAAGTTCACCAGGAGCACCCGTTACATTATTTCCAGTAGAACCATTTCCGCCCTTACCTCCATAAAGACTAACCGCCGCCCCACCAGTCGGAACAGTCCCAGGATTTCCATCGGCAGTCGTTCCGGCGGCCGAACCGCCACCAGCTGAATCTCCCGCTGTTCCTGTACCACCAGTGCCGCCAGTCCGATTGGTATCACAATTAGAAGCCGTTCCCGGTGTCCCGCCAGTATAAACAGTTGGCGCTTGGCCGCCACCGCCACCACCAGCCGAATAGGTTGTGCCCCCAACAACAAAAGTGGAAGCTGCCCCATTACTACCGTTACCATTAACAGCTCCCCCACCCCCTAAAGCACCGACCGAGTAATCATAAGTTTGATCTTTAGTTAGTGATACAACTGAAATACAAGCCGCGCCACCGCCCCCGCCACCACCACCTCTTCCATTTGTACTGGAGGCGCCACCCGCGCCACCGCCCCCACCGCCAATTAGGATAATCGTATGATCACCTGTAAACTCAGCGGTAAATTGTCCTGAACCGGAGGTATATTCTTTGGGTGAAGCGTCTGCCGCTATTTGCCACATTCGCGCTTCTTCGAAACTCGTCAGTGCAAGCTTGTCCTGAGTAAAGCGGAGAGGACCAAGCAAATAAAATTCCGGGCTTTTATCGGGCGCGTCAAAGGTATAGCTGATAGTCACTTCTTTACCTCGGTAAAGTGAAAGATTCCAGGAGATAATTTTTTCCTCACCCACAGTTTCCACACCGTCATAGGAAATACCAGAAGCGGAAGGAGAAATTTCAAAACCCAAAGGTACTGTTTCAACCACCGTTCCTCGCCAATCCTCCTCCGACGTGAGGTGAAGTTTGACAGAATATGGGAAAGTTGGATTGATCCGCGTGGGCGCCGTTCGAGCAACATCAAAGGGAACTATTTTCCTAACCTCAAAAGAATCGGTAATCGTATGCTCGTCGTTATCGGTACGGGCGGTTAAAATCATTGAGTACGCGCCAATTTCGTCGGGTACCAAAAAATGGGCGTAGTAATCTGGCTTATCAATTAAATTATTCGGACCACACTGTTCTTCTTTAACAATACTGTCATCTTTGGTAGTAAATTCGAATTTTTTGCCAGAAGGACTTTTGATTACTAAATCAAGATCCGCATTGCAAATTGTGTAACCGGTATCGTTTAAAACCGCAAACTGTAACAGGGCGTCATTGCCAGGAAGTTCGATGGAGCGGTCAATGTTAATCGCCAACACTCCCCAGGTAAAACCCTCCTCCAAAACCGTTCCCTCTGAAGATACTATCTTTAAATGATATTTCCCTGGACGAAGATTTACCGTCGGTTCAATTTTTAACGTCTCTCCTTCGATCCGAATAGGAAGGACAACCCTCTCTCCCAAGGGCGAGAAAACCTTAACCTTAAGATCCCCCATCCGGTGAAATCCAACCGCAACCTCCACCGTTTCTTTTTTGGCAAAATCATTTTTTAACAGTCGTGGTTTTTCCAACTCTCCCGCCTCGTAGACCAAGTTAGCGGAGGAAGACGCTTCTTCTCCCCTCACAATAGTTATTGTATTAGGACTTCTAGGCGCGAGCGTGTTAAATACAAAAATGGCGCCGAGGAGAAAAATCGGAAATTTTAAGAGAATAAACTTTCTTTTTTTGGAGATATACGATTTATCCTGCGGAGAAGCGATTGAAGCCCGAAGATGATTTATAAAAAGTAGGGGTAATTGAAAGAAAACAAAAATGGTGACCAAAACAAGAAGAATAATAAATCTAATCAAAGAAAAGGTCGCCTGTGGTAAATTTAGAAGGGAAAGAAAAAAGCTTGAAAGCACCAAAAAAGCCAGGAAAAAGACATCCAAAAAATTAGACAAGCTTTTTAAAAAACCAGAACGCGTGGCAGGCACCATTGACATCATTCTATCATAGATTATTTGCGAATTTGTATCAAAGTTTTTTCTAAACTATACCAATATACGATATGCGTCAAATACATATTAGACTCTGTTTAGCGTAGTTTTTTAATCATTTTGAGATTCTACCAGATTAAAACCTAACAACAAGAAAAACCCTCGTTTCTACCAACACATGTGCCATTAAGTCACACTTTCAGAGCACAAATGTGAGGCACTACCCGCCTAAGGCGGATGGCTTCCTCCAATTGCGTACGCGAATCGCGCGAAAGCTCATACAGCCTCACCCACGTGCAAGAGCACGTGGCTCTCGCTTCGCAATTGTAGATTCTAAATGATTGCCCAACTTTCTCTAGATTTCTCTCTTTAGATTTCTCTCTTTCGCTAACTTTCCTGATTGGTTAACAACAACCTATCGATCGATAGGTTACCGTGAACACAAAGAATATCCTTCACCCGCTTTTCCGCCCGGAAACCAGGCCAATCAGAAGGCAAAAGTTGCTTAGGCAAATAGGGGTCGTGAAGGAGAGTTTCTATAAATCGTTGGCAAAAATGCTCTGGGGAAACAACTTTAGAGGCCCCATCCTCCAAAATATCTCGATACTCGTTAGCGAGAACAGAAAGGTTAAATATCTTCCAAGCTAGCCCTTTATCATCACCACCCGAAAGGTCTTCCGCGATCGAAACATTAACATATTCTTCTAGGTAATGTTCAGCAAGCCACTCTTTGATGTCAGCGCGAAAACAAGAAAAAGGAGAAATGTAGATACTCCTCTGCCATTTAGCAAATCCAAGGGAGATCAGTTTTTCCCTTAAGTACATTCTTGTATCTTTATTTTTTTCGGGGACATCGTAACTTACAACAACCCACTTCCCGTCCCAGGAATTACGAAACTTTGACAAAGAAAATCGCCTGCTGGGTAGTTTTCCCCTCCCTGGAGGAGAAAGTGAAATAAATACTTGTCCCCTGCGAACTTCTTTTTTGATATCTCCTACCCGAAAAAGTCTTTGAACTTTTTTTCTCAACTTATTTTCCTCTTTAGGGGAAAGTTCCGCGAATCCAAAAATATCTCGGTTCCTCGTCCCAGCGCCACTTTGTATAGTTTCAATAACCGCATCACCAAACAACGCCAAGGTTAGTAAGATTTTGTCACTCGTTCTTAGCATTTTCCTCATATAAGAAAGTGTACTTTAGCTGTTTTCATCTGTCAACAACTACCTATCGATCGATAGGTAGTTGTGAACACGAGTTACTGGAAAACCCTGTACTCATCAACAATTATTGTACTGATTAAAAATTTGGAACCTAACACTAGCACTCACCAAATAGGAATTGTCGACGCAGGCGACCGAGCGAGGGATAGATCTTAAGAACCATAATGCCCCGGGCATCTGTCGACGCAGGCGACCGAGCGAGGGATTGGTCTTTACCCGAGCATTAGGCGAGCGTAGCTCGCCGAGTCTGGGGCATTTATGTTGATAAACATAAATGCCCCGGACTATTTTGGCCCGGGGCTGAAAAGGAGAGAGAGACTGATTAACATGTTACCACCAGAAACCCATTTTGTCAAGCCCAACGATAAGGATAATATCTCCTCTGTCAATAAAGTCCTCTTTGTCAAAGTAATCGTCCTTATGGAAGGCTTCAGAAACCCCGAACACTTTTTGTACTCGGAGAGAGGTGTAATCTTCAAAAGAATCGGTTAATAGAGTCGTTTTCGCGTATTCTTCCTTGGTATTTGAAACAAAAACCACTCTACCCCCAATATTTTTAATAATTTGGGCGCAGAAATTGGCTAGGCCTGGCTTTCCCGTGCCATTCAAAACAACGATCTTTTTATCGGCGGAAAGAATGGTGGAATCCATAAACTCAGGCAAACACTCCGCCCCACTCTCACAAAATTTGCTCATCGCCGATCGGGATTTAGAGAGCCCGCTTAATACATAGTATATTTCGGGCAAAGAAAGGTCAGTCCGGACGCTCTCGGGAAGAATGGAAATCAAAGATTTAACCTTAAAAATTAGGCTCAAGCTAAAGCTTCTTCCCAAATCCGTCGGGTCTATTTCCCCAGAAAGTTCAGAAAGCCTCCCCCAGCCAACAGAATCAGTCAAAAAATATCCATCAATGGGAATTTTTGCGGAAGATTCCAAGAGGCGACAAGTCAAGGCGGTATTTAGCTTTGGCTCGGCTGTGTTACCAACCGCGTAAGCTTGATTTAAAGAATTTTCCCCAAACCCAAAAGGCATACTAACTTGCTGATTGGGATTAATGCTGGTTAAAGCGTAGCGCTCCCCTTCCGGATCAATATGTAAAACTAATAAATCAGAAATTGTAGAAGAGTCGTCACTCAAATCAGAAATTTTTATTAAGGCAAGATTTATGGGAGTTTTTCCATCCCAACGAGTCTCTTTTGGCAAACTACCTGCCGCTTGCGCGAATGGATTTCGAAAAGAGTGATAAAGGTAGAAGGAAAGCGCGCCAATGCCAGCTAAAAGGAAAAGGAAAAGAACCGCAAAAAGTTTTTTAAGCAGATCATTCGTCTTTTTGACAAGAGAAAACTTGCGGTAAGAGAAGCCTTTTTTCCTCTTCATAGCAAGCCTCTTTGATTTTTTGGCAGTTCTTAGGGGCATTGGTCAAAATTGTAGCAACAACACCTGGAGTTTGACAAGAGGGAGTTTTAGGCGGTATTAACGGGAGTAAGTTTACCTAGCGCCCAAGCTAGTTCTTCCGCCATATCACATTCAAGTCTGATTTTGGCGCCGGTGCGCGGGTGATTGATAGTAATTCGAGCAGCGTGGAGAAAAAGTCTGGGCGACCATTTTCGGTCACGGCTTGATTGTTTATGGCCAGAATAAGTTTCATCCGAAAGAACCGGGTGTCCTATTGCAAAAAGGTGCACCCTAATTTGGTGAGTTCTTCCAGACCTAGGGAAACAACGTAAAAGAGTAAGCGCTTCCCCGCTGACCGGGTTCTTAAAATACTTTTCCACTCTAAAGATTGTCCGAGACTCTTTGCCAGAGGCAAGCATGCTAAATCGCATTCTATTTTCCCTATTTCTTCCCATAAATCCAGAAACCTCAAAGGTTTGAAAATTGATAGTTTTTAAATGAACATTTTCAGAAATCGTAGAAACCTTTCGTTCCGGTAAACCGCGACGAGGTGTTTTTCGATAGCGAAATCTTTCGTCCCCCCGGGCAATCTTTTTCGGCTCGGGGGCTGGTTTTGGGAGGTTCAATTTAAGAGGATCAATTCGCCCGTGAACCAAAACTAAGTATTCTTTCTCTACTGTTCTCTCCTTAAATTGGTTTTTGAGTTCACCAAATGCCAGAAGAGTTTTGGAAATGAGCATTACCCCAGAAGTTTCTTTATCAAGGCGGTGTGAAAGCCCGTTTTTATCAATAAATTCTTCAGTTAATATTGGGTCTCCCCTTTCCGATCTGATGTTTGCCACATTCCGGGAGATGTATTTTTCAATCCAATCCTGAACGGTAAACTTCCCAAACTGGGTATCGGAACGATTAACCACCAGCCCTGCCGGTTTATCAATCGCTAATATATCCTCATCTTCATAAATTATTTTTATATCCATTGTTTTGATTATATAATCGCCTAACTCGGGCTTGCCACGCTGAGCGTGGTTGCAACCCTCGTTAGTCGATTATGTATTCTCTACCGCTCGTCGCATTGCGAACTCGCGTTAGAGAAGTATAGCACACTAGAGGTTTTGGGGATAAAGAGGGCTCGGGGCGTTCTGAAGGCGCTTACCGAGCCATGTTTATCTTCAGTCAACGAATTGCACAGTCAGAAGGTACGATTTCTCAGCCATTTTCCTAACCTCAAGAATCAAAAACCGGGCGTCTATCTCTGAGTCCAAAAAACGATCACCCACGATAGGCGTCTTTCTCCTAATAACAGATCCTTGAGCGACAACTTCTCCTTTTGAATCCTTCACCATCCACGTCCAGCGAACCTCATCAGCCATTGGCCTCTCCTTTTGGACATCCACTAATCGACACCTGCCCCTCCTAGCCTGTTTTTGAAGATCATAACACCTTGTTCCTAAATAGTTTAACTTTTAGGGGACTTATTTTCCTCCTTCTCAGCACAGCTTTTACAAAGAGTGGTCGCCGGAACGGCTTTGAGGCGATTAATATCAATATCTTTACCACACTTCTCACAAATACCATAAGTGCCAAGATGAATTTTGGCAAGGGCCCGCCTAACCTGGATTTGCATCCTTGCCAAAGAGTAAGAGCTTCGGTCAACCGACGCTTTGCCAATATCCTCCTGAACATCGTCAAGGTATTCGTTGGAACGCAACCGCCCCCTATTCATATAAGGATCTGACTTTTTTACTTTCTGCTCCTGTTGCTCAATGCTTTTATCCTTCTTATCAAGACTCTCACGAACAGAATCAACAAAGGCGCCAGGCAGCTTTGTCTTTTTCTTAAAAGGATTTTTTATATTCTTGAAACTAGCTTTCATAGTTTTAATCAAACTAAAGACTTTGGAAAAACCTAATTTTTTAACTCGCTTGTACAATCCTATCAAGGTTAGGAGTAAAAAAGCAAGAGTGATTAAAACATCAACATTAATTCCAAAAACAAGGTGTTTCTCGCTTCTTAAGAAGGAAAAAACGAAATCGTGCATGAAAAACAAATTAAATCCAAGAATCCCCCAAAACCCAATAAATACCTTAAAAGAAGAGAGTAAAACCAAAATCAAAAGAATAACTAAAGAAGAAACAAGCTCGTAAAACGAAAGCGATTTGTTAAATCCGCCGACAAAGTAACCCAAAGAAACTACCGTCCGCGCCGCCGCCAATGGAATAACCAAAATATCCAATATTTTATAAATTGACCATTTATTCTTAAAAATTAGATACAGACAAAAAATACCCGCCCCAAAAAGAGCTCCTGCGTAAGCAATATCCCCAGACCAAAACCTAAAAAAATTTAAGTAATTTCCCTCTAAAAGCGCACCATTCCAAAGAAGTCTATATACTCTTCCAGAAATCAACCCAAAAAAGAGCGCTCCCAAACAAAAATCCCAAACGTCCCCCTCGGCAAAGCCTTCCTCTACCGCTTTTTTCCAAAACAAAAAAAGGGAAACGATAACCGCGATCAGTAAAAAAAGAGGAATTAAATTTATGTTTATGTTAATCATATTTCTACCATTCTTTGGCGACTTTTGCGATATAACTAGAACTTACGAGCATCGAAATCCCAATTACAAGCGCCATTTTCTCTACTCCGAGCAAATCCGCCAAAAAAGCGCTTAAAATTACCGGGAGGGCTGAGGTTAGAGTGACAAACCAACTTAAAACTCCATAGACTCTTCCCCGCATATTGTCATCCGTTTTTTCCTGGATGGTGGCGTTTGCGGGCACTTCCACAAAAGAGCTAAAAAATCCAAGAATAAAAATTAAAAGGACGGCGATCGCAAGAAAATCAACTCCAAAAAAGCTATTGGCGAAGCCCGGAATACGCGATTCAATCCTCGAAAGCGGAATCCTCTTGGTAAAACCCAAAAGCATGATACTTGCGGCAATGATTTGATAAGAACGGAGCGCTCCTCGGCGACGGTTAAAGTGAAGCCCAATCTGACCAACAAGAATTGCCCCAAGAGCCACCCCCAAAACCATCGGTCCCATTATAACAAAGCTGGTATCGGTCAAGTTAATATGAAGAACAGAGGCAGAAAAACCGGGGGCTAAAACAAGGAGGGTAGCATCAGAAACTTGGGTCGCTCCAAGAATTAAAGAAGCCTGAGCCACCGTTTTATTCTTTTTCATATAGGAAATACCCGCCTTTATATCAACAATCATTTTCATAAATTCGCTTTTAAGAAAGGTAAAATCTAGCTTTCCAAAAGCGTTTTTCGGGTTAAAAAAGGTTCTATGGGCAAAGGCAAGGCTTTCTTTAAACCAAAGCCCTTTATCGGTGGTGGTCGGAAGCAGAGCAACTAAAATAAAGGAAAGGAAAAAAAGGGCGCCTAAAAAGATGAACACATAATCTTTGCCAAAAAGTTTAAGGGCGGGGCCTGCGAACAACCCCCCAAGAACCAAAGAGGTATAGACGGTAAAAGAAAAAAGGGAGTTGGCGGGCATAATTTCCTTTTCCGTTAAGTAGCTTGGCAAAACGGCTGACTCCGCAGGAGAGAAAAAAGCGTTGGCAATTGAGAAAATGGAAATTAGAAAAACTGACCAAGCGACGTTCCCTGGGAAAAGAAGAAAGGCGAGACAGGCAATCGCCCGAAGAATATTGGACATTGCCATTATAAGTTTCCTCCGCCCGCGATCAATGATCACTCCGATAAAAGGATTTAGTAAAAAAGCGGGGAGCCCGGAGGCAATCATGAGGATGGCCACTGCCCGATTAGACTTTGTCGTTTGGAAAATAAGAAGGGCTAAAACAAAAACCACCGCCTGAAAGGCGATCCGGGAGGTAGTTTGGGAAAGCCAAAGAAACATGAAGTTTTTGTTCTTAAAAACGGGAGTGTAAAGAGAAAAATTCATACGGGATTAAGTTTAGCAAGAAAGATCTTTTATACGCAACATTCGCATGTTCATTCGAAAACTTGTCCTGAGCTTGTCGAAGGATTCGCACCGCTAAAGGAGATTTTGATCTTTCACAGGACCTATCACTGCCAAATTAAGATTATTTTCTTTAACCACTCTTTTTGCGACTCGGGAAAGATCGCCCGAGGAAACAGCGTCAATCTTTGCAATCACTTCTTCTGGCGTCTCAATTTTGCCTTCTAAAATTTCCTGCTCACCGTAAAAACCAGCCGTATTCATTGTATCTTCCAAAGTCAAGATGAAGTGTCCCTTAACATATTCTTTGGCTTTTTTGATTTCCTCCTCCGGAATTTCTACATCTGCAAGTCTATGAAACTCCGAAAGGATCACCTTTACCGCTTCCGGAAGCCTATTAGTCGCCACTCCGGCAAAAGCAGAGAAAGTGCCAACATCATGGAAAAAGTTGGTGTCGGAATAAACATAGTAACAAAGTGAGCGTTTCTCGCGCGCTTCTTCAAAAAGCCGGGAGGACATTCCCCCGCCAAAAATGGCGTCAAGAACTTCTAAAGCGTAGCGGTCAGGATCAAATCGAGAAAAAGATCTGAACCCAAGAGCAAGGTGAGTTTGATCGGTCTCACGGAAGGAAATTTTGGTCGCGGGTTTAGTTTGTGATTCAATTTGCGGGAGGAAAGATTGAGTACTTTTATTACTCATTTTTAGGAAGCCCTTTTCTGCCATTTCCTTCGCTTCTTTTTCCTCAAAACTCCCCGCAATTACCAACACCGCATTTTGGGCTTGATACAAATTGTTTAAATAATCAATAAAGGTTTCTCTTTTAAAAGAGTTGATAGATTCTTTCGTGCCGGCGATATCCCACCCCATTGGCGTATCTCCGTAAAGCAAATTGCAATAAACAAAAGCCAGATATTTCCTGGGCTCATCGTGAATCATATTGATTTCTTCGGTAATAACGCCCTTTTCTTTCTCAATCTCTCCTTCCTCAAACTTGGAATTTATTAAAATATCTGAAAGCACGTCCAAAGATTTTTCTAAATGGGCTTTAGCGGATTTGATGTAGTAATTAGTCATTTCCAGGCTCGTTCCCGCGTTAAAAACTGCCCCAATCGAATCCAATTCTTTTGCCAAAGTAATCAAATCTGGGCGTTTCTTGGTTCCTTTAAAAAACATATGCTCGGCAAAATGGGAAATTCCGGAATTATTTTTATTTTCATAGCGCGACCCCGCGCCAATTAGGACCATTGAGGAAACGGAAGGAAGGGTGTGGTTTGGGACTAAAATAAGCCGTAAACCGTTTTTGAGTGTTTGTTTTTGGAAATGAGATGTTACCATAAACAATTTAACAACTCAGCAATTTAACAATTTTTAGCTTATTCTCCCAATATACTCCCCCGTTCTTGTATCAATCTCCACCATATCCCCTTCTTTAATAAATAGTGGAACTTGAAGGGTAATGCCTGATTCAAGAGTAGCTGGTTTAAACACATTGGAAACAGAATCCCCCTTAAGGCCGGGCTCGGTTTCGGTCACTTTCAAAACGACGTGCGGGGCAATATCAACCGTGATCGGCTCGTTTTCAAACAAAACAATGTAAACCCCCGCCCCCTCCTTTAAATAAGGAATATACTCCCCCACCACCTCGTCAGAAAGGGAAAATTGCTCATAATTTTCCGGATCCATAAAAAGATGCTCGTTCGTTTTTTTGTCAGAATAAAGAAATTGGGCCTTTTTTCTTTCCACATCTGCCTCTTCTAACCGGGCGCCCGAATACAGGCCCAGGTCCTTTAAAACCCCCGTTTTCAGGTTTTTAATTTTTAGTTTGATGCTGGCATTCCCCCGCCCCATCTTTTTGTGATCATAATTAACAACCACATAGGGCTCGCCTTCATATTTAAATACCGCGCCATTTCTAAGTTTATTAACTTCAATCATGGGGGGATTTTACCACAAAGTAATCCCAAGTTCTCTTAAGTCCTTCTTCAAAAACAACCTCTGGTTCCCAACCCAAAAGATTTTTGGCCTTTGTGTGATCCGCCAAAGTATTTCTTGGTTCGAATCGCGCAGGGATATAAACCGGTTTAATGTCTTTACCAGAAAGCTTGATAATTTCGGAAGCGACGTGGTTTATCGTAACGTTATTGCCAGCGCCGATGTTAAAAGATTGGCCAAAACATTCCTTATTGGTAGTTTCCATTGCCAAAATGTTGGCCCTGACCACATCCCCAACATATGTAAAATCGCGCGTTTGCTCTCCATCCCCCGTGATCGTTGGTGACTCTCCTTTTTTCACCAAATTTATAAATTTAGCAATCGCCAAAGGATAGCCTCCCGAAGGATCAATCCTCGGACCGTAAACATTAAAGTACCTTAAAGAGATTGTCTCTAGACCGTAAACATGGAAATAAAGCCGCATATACTCCTCGCCAAGAAGCTTATGGAGAGCATAGGGAGAAAGCGGGTCGGGCGTCATTGTTTCCACCAGGGGAAGAATCTTTTGATCGCCGTAAACGGAAGAACTGCTAGAAAAGACGATGCGCTTAATCCCCGCTACCCGGCAAAACTCCAAAAGGTTTAAGGTGCCGTTAACATTTATATCGTGAGTTTCCACGGGGTGCTCGATCGAATACTGTACTCTTGGCCTCGCGGCAAAATGAAAAACTCCGTCAAAATGCTCCCCTGAAAGGATTTCCTGCAAATTATCTCCAATGCTTTTTTTAACTATCTTTAAGTTAGGGTTATTTTTTTGAGAAGCTAGATTTTGTTCTTTTCCACCGGAAAAATCATCAAGAACGATAACTCTGTGCCCGAGCTCTAGAAGCTTATCCACCAAATTACTGCCAATAAATCCGGCTCCGCCGGTAACAAGATAGTTCATATGGACTTAGGATAACGCCAATTGACCACCAAAGTCAATCCAGTGTTTTCTGGCATCTTGATCTTTACCCGTAGAGACGAGGCATGCCTCGTCTCTACATAATAAAGACAAAACTCCCCGCAGTTGTTAGGTAGTATTTCACAACAGATGCTTATATTTTAAGTTGTACGATTTTTTCGTACACCTCGCTACCTTCATTTTGGAGCTTGATCTTTAAATCACTCCAATATCTGCGAGGAATTGTGCTGCCAGTCAACGCTGCTACCACATCTACAATTGAAAAATACCAAAGCTCCTGCTGGTCATCCCAGTGTCTGCGAATTTCTTTTCCTTGAAATATAGCAATTTTATGTTCTGACATATACATTTAAGTGGACAAAGACCACCCGAAGCTCAAAGAGCGTAGGGTGGTGCCGGCGGTCGGAATCGAACCGACACGAAAGGTTAGCCTTCCACGGGTTTTTGAGACCCGCGCGTCTACCAGTTCCGCCACGCCGGCAATCGCTTATGATTTTACTACAAAAAAGGAGCTATTGACAATTGAAAATAGTTGATTTAGTATACTGTCATCATAATTTAAGCTTCCCCATCTTTTTTTGATTGGTTGGTTAGTGAACTGCTGTGTCCGCTATCCGCCAACCGGCGGAGGCGGATTACCAACCATCAATCCCGATTTAATCGGGACGAAGGGGGATTCTACCTAGACCATATGTACATTTTTATCCGCGATCGCGGACTTTTTTGTACATAAAATATATAACAATTTTATATGCGATCGCATACTAATTTGTTATAAAAAGAAAAGCCCTCAGATCGAATCGTTGCGTTTTTAGGCGCTAGATTTTTATGATCTGAAGGCTTTTTGGATCCTACCCGATCAATCCTGGGACGGGATGGCGTCCTTTTTCGATCGGACTGAAGATAGGATCAGAGATCGGCTCGGGCGCGGGAGCAGGCGTCGGGACGGGCTCTTCCCAAACGGGGGCGTCAGGATAGCGCATGTGCCAGCCCGCGTTGTAAAACTCGCCTTCTCCATAAGGTTGCCAACGATCGGCGCCCCAAGGAAGGTGCATCAAATCGCTGGAGAGCCCAATCGCACCAAACTCTCCAAACATCTGCCGGGTGGCCCCGCGCTCCCCATAGGACCAGACAGTGAACCTTTCGGGGTTCACTTCATCCTCGACAGTGCTCCCGACCAGCATCAGCCCATTACCCCAGGTCTGCATGCTGAACGGCCAGATACTCTGTGGGCCCCTAGCGAAAGAGTAGTTCCCGTGCCAGAGAACCGCGTACTGATCCGTCAACACGCCAAGCTGGCCTTCCGAAGGAAGAATGATGTCCTCCGGCAGTTGAAAATGGGCGATGCCGTCGTTCATCCAGTAGGTCCAATACAACTCGGACCAGCGGCTCCCCTTCCCGCGGATCTGAATGATCGCGGCCCCTGCGACATTGGTCTCGATCGTCCACCAACGGCCACCGAGAAACTTCATGGTGACCAGATTGGACGAAGACCAAGCCGACGGCGGGAAAGACGACCCACCCGAAAGGCCTTCTTCTTGGGCGGCGGAGACGTTGAACTCGCCAGCAAAAACCGGCGGCTCGGGGGCAGGGCCTTGGGCCGAAGCGATCGCGGGCAGAGAGCCGGCGATCAAAGCAAACAAAAAAACAACGACGATCAATTTCTTGAACATGTTCCTCCCCTCTCTATTGGGAAAAACTTAAACCAACGCCTAATTACGTTGATCTTCGATACGCCTTGATTATACCACACTAGAGGTTAAAAGTCAATCCTTCGACAAGCTCAGGACAAGTTCCTTCGGCAGGCTTACAGTGAGCTTTGTCGAACTGCTCAGGACGAGCCTTTCTCTTAATTACAACTCTTCTCTCGCTGTAAAGCGATCAATTAAGCGCCCGACGAAGGATCTGGGCTTATCAAAAACGGTCAGGGAGGAAAGGGTGCAAATGGGAAGAAGGGCCGCAAAAACAAAAGTCGTTTGAAGGGGAAAACCCGCCCGAGAAACCGTGTAAGCAATCAAAAGTCCCCACAATGATCCTAATCTTAAGGCGATTTCTCTTAAAACTACATACAAATAAGAGTTTGTTATCCCGCTTATCCTTCGATATACCGTCGCCGCCCAAGATACCCTATATAAGGATTCCGACATGTTTCCCCCACTCTGAACCAGAAAAACCTGCCCGGGATTGGTAATTGGAATCCTTAGAATCCAAAAAAAGCTGATAAAAAGCGCCCCCAAAGTAAACCCTCCGGTTTCATTACCATGATCAACCAGTTTCCCCGAGAAAAAGCAGAAAATCACGGAAACAATTAAAGTGGCGGAAACAATAAATCCTAAGTAATCGTAACTCCCTTTAACAACGGCCAAAAGAAACAAAGGCCAAGCGATCCAAGCAACATACCCCCTTGCCCCCTCAAAAAAGAACCCCCACATAAAACCCCTAAATTTTCTCGAGAAGTATCCCTTAACTATTTCGCAATAATCGCCAAGGTGATAGCCTTTTCCATCAACTACCAAAGCAAGCGGAAAAGAGGAAATGATGATAAGAGAAAGTGACAAGATAAGTAAGGCGGTAAATCCAAACAAAGTGGCAATCATTCCCCCAAAAGCGGGGGCAATCGCAGAAACAAGCGTCCCAAAAATGCCATCAAGGGATATTTGGCGGCCTAAATGATGTTTGTCCGCCTGTTTGGCAAAGGTCAAATGATAACAATTCCAAAAGAAATGGAGGGAAACTCCTTCACAAATGGCGGCGGCCACCAACCAGCCATGATTATTTTGGGCTAAGATCAATGAACCGTTAGCTAAAGCAAGCAAAACATTTCCAATAAAAATTGAGTAACGAAAGCCTAAACGGAGGATGATTTTGCCGGCTGGCACCGCCACCAATAAGCTCGCAACCTCCATCAAAATAAAATAAAGTACCACCCGAACAACCGCCTCATTTAATGGTAGGTGGGAGTAGAGCTTTGAAACATAAATAGGAACGAAAATTCCGGTAAGAGAAATGGCGAAGGTTCTGACAATCGAGGCCAGGTAAACTCCGAGCATTTCCCCATTTCCGATAAAATTTGGAACGTATGGAAAAGTGCGTTCGTTTTTGGGCATGGATTTATGTTAAACGCTAAAGATCTTTCTTGACTTCAAGAAGATTCTCTCGAGCTAGTGCTTCTTTTGGGTAAACTACTCCCTCGGCATATTTGGTCGGTATGGCAATCACCTGGCAACCTGCCGCAAGAGCGCCGTTAACTCCCGCCAAAGAATCTTCCAAAACCAAACATTCCTCTGGTAAAAGTCCTAAGGCGGAAGCTATTTTTTCAAAAATCTCTGGGGAAGGTTTTCCGTTAACGACATCATCGGCGGTCAGAACAACCGGGAAATACTTTTTGACGGCGCGTTTTTTTAAGACCGTTTCCGCGTATTCTCGAAAACCAGAAGTGGCCAGTCCCAGTTTGTAATTTTTAGAAAGACAATAATCAAGAAGTTCTAATGCCCCCGGCATTAGTTTTATCTTCGGGATGAGCGCCAGCTGATGCCTCTTTCTCTTTTCAATCATTTCTGGAGCGGAAATATTTAGTTTAAACTCGTCAATAAAATAATTAAGCCCATCAATAATTGATCGACCAAGAACATTTTTGTGGTTTTCTTTAGTGTAAGTTACCCCAAACTCGGACAACAAAACCGCGTCCGCCTCAAAATTAATTGGCTCGCTATCAACTAAAAGTCCATCAAGGTCAAAAATTACTCCTTTAATCATAGGTTTAATGGTAACTGAATTTGCGAATCCTTGCAATAAATTAATTCGCCTCGAAGAAATTGGTATCTCTTCGAGGCGATAGGTCTACTTTTTATTAAGTTCGGTCAGAATCTCACGAGCTATGTCCAATGGTCTCTGCATGTTCTGAATAAATACCGCCCCCACGCCATTGGCAATAAAGCTCATGGTATCGAAGTAAACGGTATCCGGATCCCACCCAACGATAATTAGCTTTGGTTTTTTATGCAAGCGGTAGATGTTGATGAAAATCTCAAACAAAATACCAAAGCTAAAAACCAACTTGGTAGGAAGCTCATCCACATTTCCAAGAAAGAAGGGAACGACGATGACGGAATACTTGCAACCAAGAAATTGATCCCCCAGCAAGCTCTCCCTCGATCTAGATACCGTTACTTCCCACCCCAAAGCCTCAAAAGCCTCCCCCAAACTCAAGGTATCTGCTGGTAAGGGAGGGGTTGGCCTTATCACTCTGTCATCAATGATGAATAAATCCGACGAAACCAGCAAAACTTTAATGCGTTTGGACATCTTGCTCTCCTCCTACTCTTGCTTTTCGTGCTCTTCTCTCCGCTAAAATGCTCCCCACCAACGCCACAGGATTAGGCTCACCAACAAAATGGGCACTATGGATTTTTGCAAAGCCAAACATCGTGCTATCGTCAAGAAACTCTCTCCTCCAGCCATATACAACCAAAAGCGGAGGCTGTTCCGAGGGGCATTTACTCCCTTTCGAGGATAACACTTTTCCCAAAAACCGAAAGGCAACCAGCCCATCCAGAATCCGAACGTAGGGATCTCCATCCTCGCCCCACTCAAAAGGAATGATGACAACATTGTATTGTCCGCTCTCAATCGCATGTCGAGCAACAAAGCACTCATGACAAGTAACCGCGCGACCAGAGGGGGTTTCCCTGATGAGACCGGCTATTAAATCGGCCTCCCGTGGGTGGAGCCCCCTACCAAGAAATAAAGAGCTTGAAACCACCAAAGCGTTAATTCCGTCACCCATTTTCTCTGCCTCCTCTAACTATTTTATGAACCGATTTCTAAGCCTCTCTAAAAAATCCTCATCACTATAGCACTTTAGCTACCTGAAAACAACTAATAGTACTTGTTTTTTTATAAAAATTGGAAAATTATTTTTTTATGGGTTTTTGGCCCTCTGGGGTATCGTCAATGTTGAAACCTAAAGATGATATCTCGCTGCGAAGCCTATCAGAGAGTTTTTTTCTTTATCCTCCGCGCGCCATAATAATAATAATCTTAATCCCAGTCTAAACTATAATCAAAACAACTTCCACTTACCTTCAATTACCTTAATGAAATTTACCACAACTACACCACGATCGTGGTGTAATCGTGGTAAACAAGTAAAAAACAAAATGGTTCATATTTTTGTAACAAAAACAATCCTTATTTTGGTAACAATGCCTTTCTTATTTTGAGTTCAGACCAACCTACCGGCAAAAGTTCAGTTGGTAGAAAGGGGTCTGTGAGAAGAAGTTGCAGATACTCGTTGCGAATACTTTCAGGAATGGCCTCCCCTTTTAATTGAGAAATTCTAGAAAGAATGTCAGAATAAACTTCCTCCAAAAGGTCTAAATTAAAAACCTGTTCTGCCAGTTTTTTCTCATCAGGAGCAAGCTCCTTGGACTTGGAAACGGAAACGTAGTCAGTAAGATCATTGAAGATCAACCACTCACGAACATCTTCACCAAAATCATGAGGGGAAATGTAAACACTTTTTTGCCACATACCAAAACCAAGTTTCTGAAGTTTATCACTTAGATATTCTCGCAAGTACCTTCTCTTCTCCGGAATATCGTAACTAACAACCACCCAATAACCATCCCACTTCCTTCCCTGAAACCTAAAGAGTGGAAAATCTCTGTAAAAAGTCCCTTTTCCTGAATCTGTTAACCTCAAATAAGGTTGACCACCTTTAATAACCCTTTCTAATTCACCTGTTTTAAGCAAGCGATTTATTGATCTATTTAAACCCGAAGTCTTGGAAGGCCCAACAATCAAGGGGGCAAAGTATCTTCGTCTTCTCGTTTCTTCGCCAGCACTCACCAAATCAACAACAGCATCTCCGAGTAAAGAGGCCGTTATCATCACTAAATCCCTATTCCTCAAAAGTTTTCTCATGTCTTTATTAGTATCACATATCTTTCTAACTTACAACAGTCACACCACGATCGTGGTGTAATTGTTGTTAAGTTTAGAGCCTAAGATCTAGTTTTTAGATTCTAGTGTTTTGATTATTTGGAGCTCTGGGTTTCGAATGTCGTGCTAAGTTGGAACTAATTTGCCTCAAAGGGTAAGTTTTTGGCCATTGAGGGTATCCTCAACCAAAAATCCTAAAGCAGAGATTTTATTCCTAAGTTTATCAGAGAGTTTGAAATCCTTACTCTTTCGCGCTTCTTCCCTACTTTTAAGCAAAGCAAGAACTTCGGCGGGGACTTCCTCTTCCACTTTCTTTTCCAAAAGTCTAAGTCCAAGAACCTTATCAAAATCAGCTAGGAGCGCAAGGGCTTCTTGATGGTTCATAGAGGTATCTTTAACAAGCTCCCAAACAACCGTTAGAGCCTTTGGCAAATCTATGTCATCATTTACCGCCTCCAAAAATCTTTTTTTATATTCTCCTGCTTTTTCTGAAGTCTTATTCTGAAATCCAAAATCGGAAATCGGAAATCTGCTCGCAAATTCCTGCAATTTCCTAAGTGCTGTTTGAGCTGCATCCAAACTTTCAAAAGTAAAGTTAAGCGGGGTGCGATAGTGGGCTGTCAAACACAAATAGCGGAAAGCCAACGGATCGTAACCTTTCTCAACTAAATCAGCAATTCGGTAAACCGTCCCTTTTGACTTACTCATCTTTTTATCATCCACTTGCATCCATCCGGCGTACATCCAAAATTGAACAAATTTTTTACCCGTTATTGCTTCGGATTGAGCAATTTCGTTTTCATGATGAGGAAACATATTGTCTTGCCCACCGCTGTGAATATCGAGTTGCTCACCAAGATACTTCATACTCATTGCCGAGCACTCTATGTGCCAACCCGGGTACCCCTCTCCCCAAGGGGATGGCCAATGCATTGCGTGCTCGGGATCGACTATCCAAAGAGAAAAATCGTAGGGATTTTTCTTTCCCGGAAGCGGCTCTAAACGAGTGCCCGACTTAAGATTTTCTAAATTATGGTGCGAAAGTTTGCCGTATTCGGGAAACTTCGAGAGATCGAAGATAATGTGATTTCCTACTCTATATGTAAAACCCAATACCTCAAGCTTTTTGATCAGCTCAACCATCTCATTAACGTGATCGGTTGCTTTGCAGACAACGTTAGGAGTTTGAATATTTAAAAGCTTTAGGTCATCAAAAAAAGCTTTGGCATAAAAATCCGCCACCTCCCAAACCGTCTTTCCCTCCTTTTTGGCAGACATTACCATCTTATCTTCTCCGGTATCCGCCGCCAGTTCTTCGGAAGATAAATGACCAACATCAGTCAAATTCATAACTTGCTTAACCGAGTAATTATTATACTCAAGCACTCGACGAGTGAGATCGGACATCATGTAACGCCACATATTTCCGATATGGGCATACCAATAAACCGTCGGTCCACAGTCATAAATACGGACAAAATCTTTACCCAATGGGGTAAACTCTTCCTTCTTCCTTGTCATTGTGTTATAAAATAAAACCTTTGCCATATTTGAAGATCCTACCATAATTTTAATATTTCCAAAAACGCGCCCAAGGTAAACAAGAGTCCCACAAAAATCAAAATAGAATTTCCAAGACGCAATTTTGATTCTGGCTGACGACTGCTTTGATAACGTGCTCTAACGAGCGACAGTATTATAAGACCCCCACTCACCCCAAGTCCCAGTGAACCGATCAAAGAAATAACTTTAATAAAACTCCTTACTCCTAAAAGATATATTAAAAGCGGTGGCAAACAAGACAAAATCCAGGCAAGCTTTTTTGAAAGACCAAAATCCCGGCGGAACATTTCCGAAATAACCAAACGGGTGTTCAAGGAGGCATTAAAAATTGCCAGCGATCCAAGGATTGCACCAAAAGAAATGACCCACAAAGGAAGGGCGGTAAGAAGGCTTAAAACGGCATCCTCTTTTATTTCTGTTCCCGAGATCCCAATCACTACCGCGGAAAAAATTAAATAAATAATTGTGGGAATTAAGCTCCCGATGACAATTGCCCTAAATAGATCTTGGCGCTTTTCCCGAACCGCCTCCTCTACTTCAGGAATAATCGCTGAGCCAGAAAGAGCAAAAATTAAAACGCCGTATGGTAAAAGAAGATTCGCACCAAGAGAAGCCGGCACCAGCAACAGATTTTCTATTTTCACCGACCACGCCCCAAAGGCGATCAAGCAACTGATTAAAACTAAAAGCAAAAATGCCCCAACACCACTAATTCTGACAACAAGCTTTCCCCCAAAAAAGACTATTCCAGAAGTAATTAAATAGAAACCAACGGCTAAGATTGCGGGCGGCAAGAAAGGAAACAAGAAATTAAGAAGCTCACCAATTTTAATAAGGTAGGCCAATAAGACCCCGTAAAGAACAAAAGTCAAGAAGATTGAGGCAACTACTTTCCAAACCTTTCCAAGATAAATCTCAGCATAGCCAGGAAGCTGATGATCACCGGGTGTGCTTAAGATTAACTCCGCGTAGGCGAGGTTTAGAATCAAGTTCGCAATCCCAATTACAAGAAAAAAAAGAATCCCAAGAGGGAATCCAACCCGAGAAATAGCATAAGGAAGCCCAAAAATCCCCACCCCAATGGTGGTGCCGACAAGAAGTGAAATTGCGCCGATAAGTCTTTTATTCATCGTTCTTATGGTAACATTTTAGGTCCCCAATTTCTTTATCCGCTTGCAAATAGTTATCGGATATGATACAATTCATACAATCTTCAATTAGGGAGGTATCACATGATCAGGGTTGTGATTGTAATCTTCGATCTTTTTGACACAGGCGACGTAGCTAAGGCAGAAAATCGATTGAGCCTACTCCGCTCAGACGGTTACACTATTGTCAACTCAACTGCCACAGATGCCAAAGTCATTATTATCTTGGAAGGGGATGTGAGTATCCCTTTACCCGAAAAATAACTCGGCCGGCCAGCCTTCAGGAGGTTATCTTAACAATAACCTCCCTTTTTTTGTTGATCTAGCAAAGGTATTTCAATAGGAGACTGACAGCTCTAACTGCTGAACTATCAATTATTTGTACTAAGGTTTAAACCTCTGTACAATTTTTCATAATAGTACTGGAAACTGTGCAAACATAACTGCTACAGGTTGACATAGCAACAAGTCTAAAGTATGCTTATGTCAGAAAAAAGGAAGAGAAAAAATAAAAGGAGGATAACAATGACGTTCCCAGACAGATGTTCCGTCTGCGGCGGGAATTTTGGCAGATCGCTACCGAGTCACTGGTCAAGAAATAAACACACAGGCACTCTTACAATGTGGTGCCCAAAATGTCAGCAAGAAACCACGGCACACATCCCAACAAACGCGGAACTGATACAATATCGGGCTTTCAGAGTCGTTACAATAGTGATAATCGTGGTTACCATACCCATTGCTATTGCCGACTTGGTGTTAATCTCCGCAATGATCTTGATTTGTCTGATCTTGTTTGGGGGACTTAAAATCTTTGACAGTCGAAGCTAATACAGCACGCCGTACCAACCTAATGGACGAGAAACAAAACTAACCTTTTGTTCCTCGCCCAATTTTTTTGGGCAAAAAAACTAGAACTCCCTTCTCCCTTCAAGCGCTCGTTTTAGAGTCGTCGAATCGGCATATTCCAAATCTCCTCCAACCGGCAGCCCATGACCAATACGAGTAATTTTTGTACCCATATTCCGGAGTATTCTTTGAATATACATCGCCGTCGCCTCCCCTTCCAAATTAGGGTTGGTGGCAATTATAACTTCTAAGACGGGGGTTTCGCCACGCAATCTCTTTGGCAAAGAGTCAATATAAAGATCTTCCGCCCCAATGTTGTTTAAGGGCGAAATCGCTCCCCCTAAAACATGGTACAATCCATTAAAGTCCGCCGTTTCTAGCGCCAAAACATCAAGCGGAGTCTCCACCACGCAAATTCTTGAGTGGTCCCTCTTCTCATCCGAACAAATCGAGCAGGGGCTTATCTCATCAACATTGTGACAAATTTCACAAACCTTTGTCTGCCCCTTTAAATTAAGAAGAGAGTTAGAAAATTTCTCAAGCTCTAATTCCGGGTTATTTAACAAGTAAAAAGTTAGCCTTTGGGCGGTCTTTGGACCAATCCCAGGCAATTTTTCAAAAGACTCTATTAGATTCTGTATTGATTTAGGTAAGCGCATAAAAATGACACAGGAATAACCGGAAAGGACAGGAACGAACAGGAAAATTTCCCGTAAACTCCTGCCAACTCCTGTTTTTCCAGCGTGCTTCGTTTACAACTCTCCATCAAAATCCCCCAATGGGTTACTGGTATCCTCTTTGGCTTCTTTTTTCTTCTTCTCCTCCTCTTGCGCGCTCTTGGCCTCTTCTTTTTGCTTTTCTTCTTGAGGATTCCCTTTCTTCTCCTCCAAAGAAATTTTTAGAGAGATCGGAGTACCTGTCATTTTCTGCAAAACGTCAACCAGAACCTTCCGATTGGCGGGAGAATTAAGCCTCTCTTGATGAAATTTATAAGCAGCAGCAATCCTAAATTCCTCACCATCGAATCCTCCGAGAGAACACGAACGTAAAACCGCACAAAGCGAGTGATTGTAGGGCTTAATTTCGCTCAAGAAGTTGTTCCAATTGAATTCCTTTTGATCTTTTTGATCCTCCGAACCTTGTTCTTCTGAAGGAACCTTCTCAACAGCTTTTTTTTCTTCATTTATAATTTCGTGCTTCGTGCTTGTTTGGAGCTTCGTGCTTCGGATTTCGGATTTAGAAGAATTATCCTCAAAGATCGAGTTGATAAGCTTTATTGTCGCTATTTCCAATGGAAGTTGTGCAATTATAGATGACTTTATCTCCTTCTCCACTTCGGAAAAAAGAGATAACCAAGCTTCGATGTCCGAAATTTTCTCCGCCTGCTTTTTCATCAGCTCATACTGCCCTTTGGTCGTTTCAACAAGAAAATCCCCCACTCCCGCTTTAATCAACATAATGTTGCGCAAATAGTTCAAAAGATCCTCGGAAAAAACGGCCATATCCTTACCGTCATCAAAAATTTTATTTAAAAAACTAATCGCTTCCTTTCTATCGCCCTTCAGCAACAAATCTATAAAGTTGGAGGCGGTTACATCTCCACCCGAACCAAGAACTTCATCAACTTTAAGACCGCCGACAATCACCTGCTCTAACATTGTTTGGGCGTCGCGGAAGCCTCCCGCCGAGGCGCGTGCAATTCGTCGAATGTCGTCATCCGCCACCTCCGCTTTTTCCGCCTCAACAATCATTTTTAAATTTGTAAAAAGATCCTCGTCGGTCGCCCGCTTTAATTGGTATTGTTGGCAACGGGATCGAATCGTATCCGGAACTTTGTTAACTTCGGTGGTGCAAAGAACAAAAACGGCGTGTTTTGGGGGCTCCTCAAGGGTTTTAAGAAGGGCGTTGAAGGCATCCCGGGTCATCATATGGACCTCATCAATTATGTAGACTTTAATTGCTCCTTTTTTTGAGGGAGCCAGGTTAATTTTGTCCCGAAGGTAACGAACCTCCTCAATTCCACGGTTTGAGGCGGCATCCATTTCGATTAAATCAAGGAAACGGCCGTTTTCGATGTCCTTACAGGAATCACATTTCCCACACGGTTCGGGAAGGTGTTTTTCACAGTTTAAAGCTTTAGCCAGAATCCTCGCCGCCGAAGTCTTCCCCGTCCCCCTTGGGCCATAGAACAAAAAGGCATGCCCCAATTGGCCTTTTATGATTTGCTGTTGCAAAGACTGGGCGAGCTCTCCCCTGCCAATCAAATCTTCAAATTTTTGCGGACGATATTTTGTATAAAACATTAGGTGCGACCCACAGTCTATTTTTAATAAAAAGTTTTTTCAATAGGGAGATTTGACAGTAAAACGAGAATCTGATACTATGAGGCTCCAAAAATGTAGCACGGACGAAAAGGAGAAAAATGGATACTTTCGTAGACTCTGTCAAAACCGTTTTTCACAATGTGAAGACTTGTGTTGGTCCACCCGAAACTCCCAAGGATGTTCTGGTGATCGGTCGAAAAGACGCGATTTTGGCCCTAGCTTCTTTTCGGGCAGATCTTCTGGCCGGCGGCTCAGACATTTTGTTCCCGAAAGGTAATGATCCAAATCAGGCAGTGACCTTTTTTACCGACACTGGGTTGCCACTCTCTTTAAAGGGGCGAGGTACAGCAAACGCTTTTGAAGTATCTATAGAGTAAACAAAAAGGCCGAAGAGAAAGCAAAACATCGCTTTTCTCTCGGCCTAATTTTTTTACTGTTGTCGCAATAAGATCAGCAGTAACGTTCATCTTGATACCACTATACTGCGCTGGCTTCTTTCCTCGGCAAAGGCGTGTCATAATGGCCGTATTAGGAATATTTTTAGGAATGAATTACGAATTCTTGTAGCGGAAATCTTTCCGCCTCTACCACAACTACACCACGATCGTGGTGTTGTCGTTGTACAAAAGTTCAACGGTCTAGACTGTTGAACTATTTCGTTCACGACTACCTATCGATCGATAGGTCACTGTTAACCTAATTAGGTAACCTAATTAGGAAGAAATCCAGAAGGAAATTTGGGGAAGAAAATCAG
>CAZQQZ010000005.1:0-4070 GCA_964595755.1 uncultured Candidatus Saccharibacteria bacterium
AAGAAAGGCAAAAAGTTCTCCTCAAAATTGACTTCAAAAAGAAAAGTATATTGGTATGTGACTGGAAACCCTAACCAAAATTCTCAATCTCTCCTTCTTTTTGGCTTTATTACACCATTTCCCACCCGTCGGGTGTAGAGTGGCGTAAAGACAGCCTTAATAAGAAAAAACCATCAAAATTTCCAGATTACTTATTCAATTACGTAATCCCAAACTCTGAGTTTTTGAAGTGAAATGTCCTTCTAGGATGAGGTTAAATATATTTTAAGAAAATTTTTCAACTTTAAGTAAAATAAATATAACAAATATACATGCGACCGCATACAAAATTGTTATACTTTTTCCAGTTGGGAGGGGGATTACTTAACGATTTAAACCCGTCGGGTTTAAAATTCTAGATTGCCTTCAAATCCCCCTCAAATCTCAATTTATGCTATAAACACATTAAGCCCCTTTTGGCGAAACGGCCTAAGAGGGGTCCATCAGAATTATGCTTCCACTTCACTTAACTACTAAACCGAAAAAAGAATCAATTTTTAGCTACCTTTTTAGTGGACTTAAAATTGGGGCTGGTTTTCTTTTCATGGCGATTCTTTTTGTTACCGTGCAAAAATTAGACACCCTCGAAGCACAATTTGAAAAATTTGTTATCGATTACAACAACGCCAAAAACCTAAGTGAGGGGCAATTATTGTTTTTAGAGGGAATGACGGTCAGAGTAATCGGAACGGACGTTGAAGGTAGTGGTTTTATCATGAATCCTGAGGGGTACCTGGTCACAAACTCTCACGTAATTGCCAACACTGAAAGGCCTAAAATCGCTTTTAATGGGGCCGGTTTTACCACGGCAAAAGTATTTTATAACAATGAGGAAGAAGATATCGCTCTTCTTAAATTAGAAAATATCCCTAAAGAAGTAATTTTAAGCTCAGCTGGATTCTCGCTTATTAATCATATCGGAGAAGACATTGTAATTTTAGGATACCCTTTGGGAAGAGATATGCCCGGAAGCCCTACCGTAACCAAAGGTTACATTTCGGCCATTCGCGGGTGGAGTGAAAATGATTTCGTTTATCAAATCGACGCGACAATTAATGAGGGCAACAGCGGTGGCCCAGTTTTTACTTCCCAGGGCGAATTTGTCGGTGTAGTTACTTCAGTTATTGGATATAAAAGTGGTTTGGGTTTAGTGATTCCCAGTGAAAAAATTTTAACCGCCTACAATCAGATCAATATTAATCCCAAAGAAATAATCGCCCAAGATACTAAAACGATCGATTTAAAAAGCTCTTTAGGGGTTGTTGAAGCTTTCTATTACTTTCAAGAAACTCGTCAATTAGACAAAGCCTACGACCTTCTTTCCAAAAATTTTGTTGGTGATATGCCGTTTGAGAAATGGGAAAAGGGCTATGCCAATACCCTGCCAATAAAATTAGAGTTAAATTTGCCTCAACCGATCTTGTAAAAGAAAATTTTATTACTAAATTTTTTGAGGGCATTTGGGAAGTAAAAGAGGAAAATGGGGCACTGCGTCTTTACGAAGCGGATATTAAAGAAATTACAGACCCGGATTATATATGGTTTTACGAGTGATAAAACTTACACTTACAAAAAATCCCTACCCACTCTAGCCGTTTATGAAGACCTCAATCTTAGACGGCTATCTTTTTTTAAAGGCAATACTTGATAGACGTGGCTAAATTTGATAGTGTAATGTTGGTGAAATCGATAATACGGTCATTTTTGATATATGTTTTGGCGATTTTCTTAGTATCGAAGTATTTCGGCGGTTTGTCGTATTCAGATAATTTTAGAGTCCTTTTTATTTCGGGCGGGGTTTTGGCGATTGCGAATTTGATAATTAAGCCGATTATTAAGCTTGTTTCTCTGCCATTAAACATCATTACCTTGGGAATTTTTTCTTGGTTTATCGACGCGATAATTCTTTTTGGAGTGACTAAGTTTGTGTCCGGACTTTCAGTCAGTCCTTTTACTTTTAATGGCTTATCTTGGCAGGGAGTCTATATTCCGCAGGTCTCTTTTAATTTCTTGATGGCGGTAATTGTTTGTTCTTTCGCAATAAGTTTTATTTTTAGATTTTTTCATTGGCTTTGCGATTAGATTATGAGAACTCCAATTTTAGTTATTCAGATCATCTCTTCAGTTGTCCTTATCGTGTGTATCTTAATGCAAGCCAGGGGAGTTGGTCTTTCTGCTAGTTTCGGAGGAAGCGATTCCAGTTTTTACCGTGCCAAAAGGGGGTTGGAAAAGCTTATCTTTATTGCAACCATAATCACGGCGGTTATTTTTTCCGTCTCATCGCTTTTACTGATTATCGTTCGTTAGCTTGCCTCTCCCATAATAATATATGTTCTCTAACCTACTTTTTTCGATATTAAGTGTTATTTATCTCATTCTGCCCATTAAATCTTATTCCGAAGGAATGATAAATCCCCCTGAGTCTCTTAACCCGCTTAAATACCAGGGCTCCGAATCAGAAAAAGCGATCGCCAGCCTTCTTTTTAGGAATTTGGTCCGTTACGGAAAAGACGATGAAATTGAGCCGGATCTTTCCAAATCTTGGAAAATTGATGAAAATGGAAAAGTGTATACTTTTACCCTTCAGGAAGGGATTTACTGGTCAAGTGGCAAGGAATTTAACGCGGATGATGTTTTGTATACGGTTGCCAATAATGCCCAATTAAGCCAAACTTCGGTTGATAAATTGGGAAACTATGAAATTCGTTTTACTCTTCCTAATCCTTATACTCCTTTTCTGGATTTATTGACTAATGTTTATATTGTCCCTAACCAAGTAGGAAAGGAAATGGGGGGTAAAGGTTTGGTTACTCTTGGAAACTTTCGGATAATTCAAATGAAAAATAAGAACAATCGCTTAAGCGAGATTACGCTTTTTACAACCCAGCCAGATTATGATTACAAGAAAATTACCTTTAAATTTTATGGAAACGAAAAGGATCTCATAACCGCGGCCAAATTGGGTGAGGTGAAGGCATTTTCTTATCAATTAAGCTTTGATTACCCGAGCTTTGAAAAAATTACCGCCTACCCGAGTTCTCGTTATTACGGGGTTTTTTTTAATCTTAGGAACGAGCATTTAAAGGATAAGGATTTTCGAAAGTCCCTACTTTCTTTAATTGATCTCTCCGAGATTTCTAAGGGAAGGGGGGAACTGGCAGAGGGGGCTATCAGCAAAAACTGGGCAACGAAGTATCTACTAAAGGTAGAGAATCTGGAGATTGAGCGGCAAGGCTACATTTTTACTGTTTCTCTTCCAGAAGGAGCGGAGCACGAACGCACATTCGAGCTTCTTAAAAAGTCATGGGAGCCTTTGGGAATAACTCTTAATAAAGAGGTTTTAAGTTGGGAACAAATTGAAGATAAAGTAATCTCAAGTCATAATTTTGATATTATGCTTCTGGGCCAACAGGTTTCTCGCGACCCCGATCGGTACTCTTTGTGGCATTCAAGTCAGGCAGAATATCCCGGGTTAAATTTTACTTCCTTTAGCGCGATGCGGGCGGACAAAGCTCTTGAGCAAGGAAGGATTACTTTAGATAAAGCGGAGAGAAAAAGGCATTACAACATTTTTCAAACCGTTTTTAACGAGGAAATTCCAGCCGTTATTTTATATCATCCGATTTTTAAATACGCGGTTAATAAAAAAATAAAAAACCTTGACTTTTCCGAACTTTTTTCCCCAGAAGAGCGTTTTAGTCAAGTAGGGGATTGGCGCTAAAATCTTCACTTTAAGAAATTCGATAAGTAATTATGGATTGATTTGTAGGACGGGTCTTTTGGAACAATCACCCAGGCCCCTCCGTAATTGGCCATCGGAGGGTTGTACAGATAATCATAATCAAGAACTACTTGGTTTACGGATAAACTTCCAAACCGATTTACCGATTCAATCCAGGTGGTAATGTCATCGGTTGTGAGATCAGTATTTACGTGAGCGGAAATTGCCCCAAAACAGGTTAAGGCGTTAGAGGGGTTTCCGCATTTTCCGGAAATGGAGGTGGCCAAAGATTTAATTACTTTTTGTTGTC
>CAZQQZ010000005.1:4170-31310 GCA_964595755.1 uncultured Candidatus Saccharibacteria bacterium
AATCGTATCTGTCCTAAACGGGCTTTCGCTTTTGCTTCTCCTATCAAATCCTAAAAGAGCAATGGAATAAGGTTTTGGAATTGAGATGTCAGGTAAAATCTCTTTTTGGGCGACCGGTTGGGTTTTTACAGGGGCGGTCGTTTTTGGTTTTACCGGTTCTTCAATAATCGGAGCAGGGAGATTTTTAAAACTACTAACGGTCGCTTCTTCCTGTCTTATACCCGCTTGGGCGGAGGCGACTATTTTTTCTTTGTTTATTTCTCGGTATGTCTGGTAGGCGCCGAAGGTCCCGATAACAAGAAGAGTTACTGCAACAGGAACGAGAAGCAGAGGGTTTTTAAAATTAAATCTTTTTTTAGGAACAATCTCATTTTCGATGAGACTTTCTTCTGGTTGCACTAGGTAATTCTATACGAAAAACATCTTGATAAACAAGAGGACAAAAAAGCCCGTAAGTTCAGTTGAACATACGGGCCATTGATCTAATTCCAGCGGAAACGCAGTTGTTTTGCTGGAGGTTCTCTCGGGGGTAGTTTTGCGGGAACAATACCTTCCCACGAAACAATCTCTAAAGGACTCATTCCCATTGCGCGTCTGTTTTCGTCTACTCCTTTTTCACAAGCATGCGCATAAAGGCAATAGCGACAAGCAATTGAGTTTTCGGTGTGAGGAAACTGTTCCGTTTGGACACCACTTGCCACGAATTCCAAGATTTCAAAAAGATCTATCAGATCGGTTTCATCTCGTGTGGTTGGGTAGAAACCTCTTGTAACGATCATATTTCCGCGATGAGTTTTTTCATCTTTAGGCGTTTCTGGATCCTCATGTATCCAGTAATGATCTACCAGTAAGTTGATTGGAAAGCCGCGCCAAAGTATCTGGGCGGCATACCAATATATCGTTAATTGAATACCGCGATTGAGCCATTTTTGCCAAGAACCGGATGTGGGATTACCTTGACTAAGCTTAAGGTCAATTATGGTAATCTCCCTTTTGCTAGAGATTATTACTTGATCCATCACTCCAGTGAGGCGGTACCCACGATAGACAATGTTTTCCTGCTTAAATGGAAATTCAGAATAAGTCGGTTGGCTTAGGTTTCGCTTCCAGTATTCTAGAAGTGCCTTTACCCCGATCCAGCCATAGTAATAGAAGATTTTCTCCTCGAAATCTCCTTTGTGCTTGCCCCAGTACTGTTGAGCCCACCAAGCGCGAGCAAAACTTTCTTCAGATTTAAAGAAAGTTGGTCTTGAACCGTCCTTAGGGGCTTTGCTGTTTTGCTTGACGATGGCGTGAAAGGCTGATCCTAGCGCGATTGCTGGATTTATCGTCGGCTCTTCGTGTTGCAAGTACGAAAGAAAATAAGCGTGTGGGCAAGATAAATAAGCGCTTAGTCTGCTTGGACTCCATGGAAAGGCCTTGTTAACCACTTTTCTCTCCTTTTTCTATGATTACAGGTCTAAATAATACATGTTTTATGTGATAAAATCAAATTATATGAATTTATCTTGCGGCATTGTTGGTCTTCCTAATGTTGGTAAATCAACTCTTTTTAACGCTCTTTTGGCTCGTCAAATTGCTAATGTCTCAAATTACCCTTTCTGCACGATTGAGCCAAATATTGGGGTGGTTGCGGTGCCAGATTACCGTTTAGCAAAGCTTGCGGGAGTAGTTAAGACCGAGAAGATTGTCCCAGCGATCGTAAAATTTGTTGACATTGCCGGACTAGTTAAAGATGCTAATAGGGGAGAGGGTTTGGGTAACAAATTTCTATCTCATATTCGGGAAGTTAACGCGGTTATTCATGTTTTGCGAGCTTTTAATAATGATAACATTGTTCGCTCGGGAAGTGTTGATCCAAGAAGCGATCTTAAAACGATCGAAACCGAACTTTGTCTTGCTGATTTACAAACGATGGAGAAGCAGCAAGGGCCGAAAGGGAATGTGGGTAAGAAAGAGCTAGTCAGATGGGAAGGAATCAAAAAACTTCGGGCTGGGCTAGAACAGGGTATTTCTGCAAGAGACATTTCTTTGGCTGAGGATGAGGTTGCAGAAACGGCTGATTTGGCCCTTTTGACATCCAAGAAGGTTTTAGTGGTTTTAAATATCAGCGAGTCTGATGTTCCACGTATCGATACATTGATACAGGAATACAAGGATTTAGATCCAATTCCAATTTGCGCTAAAGTAGAGGCGGAATTAGCAGAACTAGGAGAAGACAGTAAAAGAGAATACCTTGCCTCTTTGGGTCTAACTAAATCCGGGTTGGAAAGCTTGATCTTGAAGGCTTTTGACACACTGGGATTAATGACCTTTTTAACCGCCGGAGAAAAAGAAGTAAGGGCTTGGACAATTAAAAAGGCGACAAAAGCGCCCCGGGCGGCGGCGGAAATTCATACCGACTTTGAAAAAGGATTTGTGCGGGCACAAGTTACTGATTATCAGACATTCATTGATCTTAATGGTTGGAAGGGAGTTAAAGAGGCGGGCAAGGCCCGTTTTGAAGGTAAAGATTATGTTATGCAAGAAGGAGATGTGGTTGAGTTTCTAATCTCCGGATAGGGGGTAGATTTTCATAAATTCTTCGAATGTGTTTATCTCCTGCAGTTTTACTTTTAGTTCTTTTGCTCCAGTAACTCCTTTTGGATACCAGCCAAAATGCTTTCTCATTTTTACAAAAGATTCGTTTCCGAATAAGTCGTAGAACTTTTTGGCATGGTTTTTCATAGTTAGTAGTCTTTCTTCATAGCTTGGCGTAGTTTCAGAAAAAACCCACGGGTTTCCAAGCGCTCCTCGAGCGATCAAAGCACCGTCTGTCCTGAATTTTTTTGAATATTCAGTTGCTTGGTTGCGAGATTTAATGTCCCCGTTTCCCAAAAAGATTATCTCTTTCTTTCTGGCAATTCTCGCGCCTTTTCCAATCTCTTCCCAATCAGCGGTGCCAGAATACCCTTCTTTAAAAGATCTGCCGTGAAGAGTAATTTCTTGAATGGGAAGATCGCTTAAGAAATTAAGCCATTTTTCAGTTTCCGGTTTAAGTAGACCTGTGCGGGTTTTGATGGATATTGGAAGGGTATAAGGGGCATGAAGGAGATGATGTATATAGGGAAGATTAGCAACGCGCTTGGCCTCTTGAAAAACTCTTTGGTCGACGACTTTGCCAAGATCTACCCCGTTTTGGTAGTCATTAATAGCTTTCTGAACTGAAAAAACAATTTCTGAAGATAATTTCTCATTGCCAATCAATTTTGCCCCACCACCAAGACGAGTTACCGAAGTCATCGGACAACCCATGTTTATATCTATCCCATCAAACTTCAAAAAACAAGCGATTAAAGCGAGTTGGTAGAAAAGGTCGGGGGAGTGGCCGGATAGTTGAGCGACAATCGGCCTTTCGATTTCAGAATAAATTAAATTGTTAAGAACTTGATCCGGTCGGTAAAAAACGTACTCTACGTTTACAAACTCCGTGTACATTACGTCGGGTTTGGCAACCGACGCTTGAATATATCTCATCGGCTCATCTGTGATTCCGTCCATTGGAGCTAGTCCGATAATTGGTTTTTTTAAACTATTCCATAAATTCATTATCAGATTATACTGATATTTCTGAATATTCAGAAACTAGGGGAAATACTCTTTTTGGTACTTCCCCTAAGTTTTTCATTGAGGTTGGGAAGACTGTTGATTTGGCTGTTGGTTATCGTTTGATCTTAACATCGTTGGGTTTAGTTGAACATTTTCTGCGGTTAGCGAACCGTCAGAGTTTGTGGTTCCAAAGACAGCGACTGTATCGCCAACTTTAAAATCTCCTTTGGTGGCAGAAGAAGCTTTAACGTATTTGGTAGTATCAGAGAGAATGACGATTTTCGAACTGCCATCTTGCATTTTGACCGTGATTGACTTATCATCAAGACTTCCAATTTCCCCAATTGTTTGCCTTCCTCCCATCCTTGTTTGTCCCTGGACTTGCCCATTTACCTCTCTTTGTCCTAGATTATCTCCAAACTGTCTGCGAAAATTAGTTCCAATCTTGCTTTGTTGATATTTCATCCCTCCAAAAAAACCGCCCGCGGCAAAAGCGACCACCAAAAGTCCTGAAATTATAATATTTTTGTTCATACTTTTTTCACCTCCTCTACTCATATCTTAATGCCTCAATAGGCTGCATTTCCGAGGCCTTTTTGGCTGGGTACCAGCCGAAGATAATCCCAATCGCAGCCGAAACCAAGAAAGCTAGAGCGATCGATTCATAAGCGATCGCAAATGGGGCGCTAATTACTTTTGCCAAAATGTAGGAAGCGGCTACTCCGAGCAAAACGCCGGTAATACCTCCCGTAACTGTCAAAATGACTGCTTCGGTCAAGAATTGAGTGATAACGGTCTTTTTTCTTGCCCCCAGAGCCTTTCTAAGGCCAATTTCGCGGGTTCTTTCGGTAACAGTGACTAACATTATATTCATAATCCCAATCCCTCCTACGAGCAAAGAAATAGCCGCTATCCCGGCTAGAAGGGTGGTGAAGGTGCTGGTCATCGAAGAAGCCGTGTTTAGAATGTCTTGCTGAGACATAATAGAGAAATCAGCTTGGGTAGGATCCCCAATTTTATGTCTTTCTAAAAGTAAATAGCCAACTTCGTTTTGGGCGGCGGTCATTTCTTTTTCGCTATTAGCCTCTAAAGCGATTGAGCTTAGATAATCTTGTCCGAAAATTTGCTTCTGGGCGGTTGAAAGAGGAACATAAATGATGTCGTCTTGGTTTTGAAAGCCAGTGCCTCCTTTTGATATGGTTACTCCGATAACAGTTAGCGTCTGCCCACTGATTCTAATTGTTTTTCCAAGAACGTTTGCGCCTTCTCCAAAAAGATCGGTGACGACTTGTGGTCCAAGAACAGCTACCTTAGATATATTTTGAACGTCTCTGTCGCTTATAAATACTCCAGAAGAAAGACTGACTTTGTGAACGGAGGCGTAGGTAGAATACACTCCGATTATTTGGGTGTTGGTATTAGTTTTCCCTGTAGTCACCTGGGCCCGGCGGGAGATTTCTGGAGAAATCGTTTTAATGGTGGTGATTTCCGTTGAACCTGCAATTGCTTCAGCATCGGCCAGGGTTAAAGTGGTTGCGCCACCTATTCCTCCCCGAACTCCGTTTTGTCTAATGGCGCCGGGAGAGACAGTTAAAAGGTTTGATCCAAGGGATTGAATTTGGTTAGCGACCGCCTTTTGACTAGCTTGACCGAGTGATACTAGGGCGATAACGCTGGCAATACCAATAACGACGCCTAATACGGCTAATCCTGTTCGGGTTTTATTTAGGGTAAGGGTTCCTACGCTTTCTTCAAAAATCTCTTGAATCTTCATAGTTAATTTTCACAGTCTTTCGAAATGTAGCCATCTTTGAGGGTGATTACTCTTTTTGCGTATTCTGCGATATCCGTTTCGTGGGTAATCATGATAATTGTGTGTCCCTCTTCATTAAGTTTTTTAAATATTTTCATAATTTCCTCCGCTTGGACGGAGGCAATGTTTCCGGTAGGTTCATCTGCCAAAAGGATGGCTGGTTGTAAGGTTAGGGCTCTGGCAATGGCAACGCGTTGTTGTTGTCCTCCAGAAAGTTGATTACTGGTGTGATCCATTCGATCACTTAAACCAACCATGGAGAGAAGTTCTTTAGCCTTTTTTTCTCTTTCCGCTTTTTCTATTCCCGCGTACGCCATTGGAAGCATCACGTTTTTGAGGGCGGTGACTCTAGGAAGAAGGTTGTAAGCTTGAAAAATAAAGCCGATCTTTTGATTTCTAACTTCGGCCAGCTCGTCGTCGGTTAGATTTGACACGTCCTTACCGTCAAGAAAATATGTTCCACTGGTGGGTCGATCAAGCGCGCCAAGGATATGCATTAGAGTCGATTTTCCTGATCCAGACGGACCCATTATGGCGACAAATTCTCCTTTTCTGACCTCAAAAGAAACGGAAGTCAGAGCAACCGTTTCTACCGTATCGTTCACGTATATCTTCCCAAGATTTTCGACTTTAATAATTGGATTTTCGGTCATATTTATCTCGGCATCATCCCGCCACCGCCTCGACCGCTCCCGAAAGAGCCAAAAATCGAAGTTTCGTTAATGGTAGAGCTGGAAGAGGAGCTAGTGGCGGAAACGATGGTGACGATGGTATCGCCTTCATTTATTCCGGAAATAATTTCTGTTTGGGTGTCATTTGCGTCACCGAGCTCAACTGCAACATCTTTTATCTGACCGTCTTTTTGAACTTTAACAATAGATTGTTCGTTTTGGGTTTGGATATATGAAGAAGGAATAAGCACAACATTGCTCTTGACGCTAACAATAATTGTCGCTGAGACTCCCATGTTTGGGAAAACCTTAAGGTCAGTTTTGTCCATTAAAATAGTCGCTGGATAGTTGGTTACACCAGAAGATACTGATCCTGAAGTATCGATAGATAGAACTTTTCCGGTGAATGTTTTGTCAGAATAGGCATCAAGAGTAAGGCTGACTTTTTGATCTGGCTCTACCTTAACCGCATCGGTTTCGCTTAAATTTATGGAAATTTGGGTTTGACTGTTGGTTGGCGAGATAGTGCCAATAGACTGACTAGTTGTTGTGCCGGAGCTATTTGAGGTAGCGGTAATTGCCTGGCCCGCGACTAAAGAAAAATTACTTAGGATTCCGTCGGCGGGCGTGTAGATTATGTTTGAAGTTTGTTTGTAAGATTCCCAACTTGCGCTAAGAGCGGCGTTTGCGGCATCAAGAGTAGCTTGGTAGTTATTAAGTTTTGCAATCGATATTTCAAGCGATTTTTGGGCTTGGGCTCGGGCGGAATCAATGATTTGTCTTTCCAACTCCGTATAACCCGTTCCGGTTGTAGGATTAACCGGATGAGTATCTTCGTAATCAACATCTTTTTGGGTAGAGAGAGTGGTTTGTTGGTCTTTTAGCACCTGAAGTTCCAAACTAGATTTATTTTGTTCAGTAGTTTTCAAAGAGTTTAGAGCACTTAGATAGCTTGACCAGGCAGAAGTTTGCTTTTGAGTCGATGTTTCATCTAGAATAATTTCGGCGATTTCTTGCCCTTTTTGTAATGTATCCCCATTTTTGGCAAAAACTTCTCGGACGGTTCCGGAGATACTGGTCGTGATATCAACGTTTCCGGTTGAAGAAACGCTTCCGGAAGCGCTGATCGTATTGATTAATGTTCCTTTCTCCGCGATGGCGGATTGATATTCAGTTTTTGCGGTTTGGTTAAGTTTGTTTTTCTGGTAAAAAAAGTATCCTCCTACAACTAGGCCTCCTATAATAAGAATCTTTAGAAAGAGGGGCAATTTTTTCACGAATAAAATGGTTTTCTTTGGCAAAGATAATTTTTGATTTGAAATCATAAGAACAATGTAAATAAGTAAACTGAAAAAAAGCTGAATGAAAGATTAGCTTGCGTTGGGTAACATGATATTGAAGGTCGTACCTTTGTTTTTCTCGCTTTCCACTTGAATACTTCCGTGATTTATTTCCACAATTCTTTTTGCGATTGATAATCCTAAGCCAAATCCCTGGGGGCGATTTTCAGATCTTCCTCTAAAAAACCGGTTGAATATGTTTTTAAGATCTTTCTCCTCGATTCCGTATCCTTGATCGGAAACCATAATGACAACGCCTTCTTTGGATTTTTTAGAGGTGGCGATTACAGTCGTATCTTTGGGGCTGTATTTAATCGCGTTATCAAGAAGAATAACCATTAGTTGTCTTAAACTTTCTTTGTCCGCAAGACAGGTTGTTTTTTCCGTTTCTTTTCGAATCAGAATATTTTTTTCCTTAGCGAGAGGTTTTATTTCTTTTATCGCGAGAGAAATTATTTCTTCCGGGTCAAACTTTTGCAGTTTTATATTCCCGTTTGGTTTTTGATATTGGGCAATTTGGAGAAGTTCGTCCGTTAAGCTTTTGAGTTTATTGACTTCGTCAATACTTCCGGAAATTAATTCTTTCGCTTCTTTTAATCTTAATTTTTTATCTCTTAAAGCGACCTCCATCCCGATTTTTAAAGAGGTTAAGGGAGTTCTTAGTTCGTGAGAGGCATCTGTAATAAATCGATTCTGCTCATCAACCATTTCTTTTATTGGTTTTAAGGTTCTTCCAGCAAGAAGATAGCCGAACCCACCGGAAATTACAAAAATTCCTCCGTTTATTAGGGCTAGGGTAGTTATAACTCTTCGTCTAGCTTCATCGATAAGTTCCGGATCGACGATTTTTATTTCCGCGACCGGCACCTGAAAATGGACCCCCGGCGGGAAAAAATTACCTTCCAAAAGGCGTCTTTCAATTTTTACTCTTTGGGCTCTGGCGTAGCGATCAATCTCGCTAGAGAGGAATTTATAAATCACAAAGCTAAAAGAGACGCTTATCGCCATTATAATTAGCAAATACCAGAGCGTTAATTTTATTCTTGCGCTTTTAAACATAATTAACTTCCAATTTTGTAACCAAACCCTCTTAAAGTTTTGATAATTGGTTTTTTTCCCTTAAAAGGAACTTCTATTTTCAGCCTTAAATTTCTAATAAAAACTTCAATCGTATTCGGTAAAATGTCATCATCATAACTCCAGACGTGACTCATTATTTGATCCTTCGTAAGAACTTGATTTTGATTGCGAAGGAGAAATTCTAATAAGGAAAACTCTTTGCTAGATAGATCAATTTGCTTTTTTCCTCTGGTCACCTTAAATAATTTCGGGGATAGACGGAGATCGTCATACTTTAGTACTTCATCAACATTTTTGATTGGACGTCGGGCTAGGGCTCTGATTCTTGCTAAAAGTTCTTCAAAAGAAAAAGGCTTGGTTAGGTAATCGTCGGCGCCGGCATCTAGTCCTTCGACTTTATCTTGGGTTTGTCCTTTGGCAGTGAGGATTAAGATAGGGGTATGAATATTATTTTTTCTAACTTCTTTACAAATAGTAAGACCATCTATGTCAGGCAACATCAAATCAAGAATAATTAAGTCATACTCCTCAGATAATGCTAGATCTTGTCCCGTCTCTCCGGTAAAGGCAACATCGACAACGTGTCGTTCTTGCTCTAAGCCTTTTTTAATAGCGGTTCCTATTTTATGCTCATCTTCAACAACAAGTATTTTCATGAACTTAATTATACGATTATTGCTGAATTTTTGCTTAAAGGTAGAAGGGGTTACTCAAAATCAATTTCTGAATCGTCAGAAACATTTAAACGGCGGATATTATCACGGACGAGGGCTTTTTTGCCGATCAAGGAGTTTTCAAGGGCAGCGTTTTCAATTATTGCTTCCTCATCAATAATGGAATTTTTAATAACTGCGCCTTTTATTTCACAGCCCAAAGCAATCGAGACATTTGGACCGATGACGGAATAATCGATTTTTGCTCCTTTTTCAATATAGACGGGAGGAATAATCACAGAGTTTTTGGTTTCGCCAAGGTTTAAAGATCCCGCTTTTTCCAAAAGATAACTATTTGAATCTAAAAGAGAGTTAATTGTGCCACAATCTTTCCAAAGAGATACAGTAAATGTTTTTAGCTTAATTCCTCTTTTGATCATCAAGGCGAGGGCGTCTGCGATGTAAAATTCTCCTTTAGTTTTATTGCCACTTTTCATTATCTCATCTATGTACTCAAATAACTTAGATGATTTTTTAAAATAATAGGTTCCCATAGAAGCAAGTCCCGGACCGCCTTCGGTTGGTTTTTCTACATAGCTATTAATGAAACCATCTTTGTCTAACCCAATTTTGGCAAATCGGGAAACGTCGTCAATTTTCATTACTCCGATCATACCGTCGACCTCTTTTTGATCAAGAATAAGTCTTGGTTCCACCTCAAATAAAGTATCTGACCAAAGAACCATAAAATCATCAGAAACTAGATCTTTGGTAAGAGAAAGGGCGTGAGCCTGACCAAGAGGTTCTTCTTGGGTCACATATTTTGGATTAAACGTAAATCCATCTGGCTTAAAGTTAGTAATATAGCTCTTAACTAAATCCTCCATTTCACGGGTGACAAAAATAATATTTTTTGGGGAGTACGGTTTAAGTTGATTAATTAATTGCCCAAGGATTGTTTTCCCTGCTACTTTGACTAGTGGTTTTGGTTTTGAATATGTGTGCGGGCGAAGCCGTGTGCCTTTTCCCGCAAGGGGGATAATTACATCCATGTCAATAATATACCGGTTTTTAGTAACTAACGCAAAGTGTGAGATAATGCAGATATGGCTTTTAATCCCAACGCTATTTGGCTTTCACCTTCAAGTCTTTCTGATTTCACCAAGTGCCCCCAACTTTATTATTACCGAAGCATCTTTCGAACCGAAAGAGGTCTTAAACTTCAAATAATCAATCCCAGCCTTGCTTTAGGACAATCTGTTCATGAAACTCTAAATTTTTTTGTCAAACTTCCACCTGCCGATAGAACTAAAGATAAACTTTTTTCTCAATTCCAATTTTACTGGGGAATGGTAAGGGGAGAAAAGGGTGGATTTAATTCTCCTGAAGAAGAAAAAGAATTTGAAGATCGGGCAATTTCTATGCTCGAGAGATTTTTTCTAAATAAACACTTCATAGAAGCGGAAATGCCAAAAATTCCTGACTTTCCAAAAGTAGATCTTGGAAACGATTTAATTTTAACGGGAAAACTTGATTGGTTGGAAAAAGAAGGAGATGGGTACCATTTAATTGATTTTAAAACCGGTAAAAATGAAGAGAGGGACGATTCTCTGCAGCTTCCAATTTACGCCGCTTTAGTTAACGGGCTATTTAAAACAGATAAAATTAGGGCAAGCTACTGGTACTTAGATAAAGAAGGAGATTTGGTTGACTTTAAACTCCCCGAACTGGCTTCAACAATAGAGCATTTGAAGCGAATGGGGGAGATTATTAAAATGGTCAAAAAGACTAACTCTTTTCATTGTCAATCGGGAAATGAATCTTGCTGGGCGTGTAAGGATATGTTGGCGGTAGCTGAAGGCGAGGGAAAATTGGTCAATATGGATCCCGTTAATCGCAAGCAGGAAATTTATATTTTGCAAAAGAAGGAAAATACTCTCCCGCAACCGCCGGAAATTGAATCCACTCCAGAGTCCCTACCGTTTTAACTGTACAGAGGTTTAAACCTCTGTACAAATAAATCTTATAATCTTCGATTAATATTAAATCCGTAAAGCTCTGTACAAGGAAAGATATGTTTGCTATATACAAACTGTTAGTAATTATGAAAAAGCTTATCCTTCTAATAATTTTCACCGTTTTATTTATCTTCCCGCAAGGCGCTTTAGCGGCGGAGGTTTTGACTTTCGATTCTACGGATCATTATCTTGGCGCTTGCCAGTTAACCGATAAATCCGAATGGACATTAATAAACGATTTGGCAGTAACTAAGTTTCAAGTCTGGTATAACTGGGATCAAGGGGAAACTTCACTACCAGTGACCGTTACAAAAGACGGAGCTGTATTTGCCGAATTTACCGCTACTCGCGCCGACTGCGATCCATATCAGCAGCAGTGGTGCAACGCTGATTTTCAAATAAACAAGACCTTTCCCTCAGGCACTTACCAAACAAAAATTCCAACCGCAAAGCAATGTTTAAAACCAGGTGGCACGGGCGCAATAAGACTTTATGGTGAAGATGATGTAGCAACGGTTGAACCTTTATTAACAACACAATCTGCGCCAACTAACGATGTTGTTTGCGCTCCCTGTCCCACACCTATCTCTGCTTGTAAAAACCCAACTAGTCAAATGATTATTACCTCTGTCGTTACTTTTTTCGTAACTCTCGTTCTGTCTTCCTTTATTTTCAAAAGAAAATCTTCCGTAGCTTAATTCAAGATATTCTCCGCTCGGCTTTTGTGAAATGGCCTGCCATTCCGTAGCCTTGGCGAAGGATGGCTGTGGGCTCAGCGCACTTTAGCCACGCTCAGCGTGGCTCCGCATCGTGGACAATGTCAGAACTATAATTCAACAACAGAGTGGGTATATCTATATCCCAGATATGAGACCAGTAGCATAATTTACCCTACCCCGCTACTCACTATTTCTGATAATGTATTTCTCGCCTAAATTCGGGCTGGCGCTTTCGCACGGCTCTTCCTGTAAATATGAGTGCACAAAAGACTGCGGCAGCGACTGCAAAAGCGACGATGGGGATTGCGGACACGGTGATTGTGATTGCGATGGTGACTAAGTCACCAATGGCTGGTGGTTCTTTTTATCGAATCTCCAGCCTTTTTCTTTTATAAAGAGTTTCCTTCTAAAAAAGAGTCTAAAAATTCTTTAAATTGTAGCCCCCTTCCTTCATAACTTTCTTTTAACGCATCATAAATCTTCTTTTGCAAAATAAACCCACGATCCTCCTCGTGCGCAAGACCGATGCTTACCCTATCTTCTGAAATATTATTAATCCCTGTGTTTACTCTGGTGGCAATTGCCCGGGTAAGGTTTTCGCTAAAGTACCCACTCCAGCTATTGTAAGAATTCAATAATTCGAGAGTTTTATTTACTTTTTCAAAGAAGGATTTTTTACCGTCTATTTGCTCGGTAAAATCATCGAGAATCGGGTTTATTAAGTGGTGAACCAACTCATGAGAAATCCCTCTTGTATTTGGCTCCCCCGAAGCAGTCGACCCTTGGATAATATAAAGTGTTTTATTGACGGTGATCGACTTTCCCCGGTGGTACGATTCCAAAAGGTTTGGGATTACTTGCAAAATATCAAGACTTTCATCTTGTATCTTTAGATACTCACAAGTTTTTGTATAAATTTCCGGGATTAATTTTTGATATTTTTCCGCTTCTTCAAGATGCTTGGGGAGAAATTCCTTCCAGAGGATCTCGACGGGTAATTTTTCATAACTGATTTTTAATATTTGATCTAACCCGGGAAGTAAATTTATTGCTTTGGAGTCTTGAATTATCTCAAACTCTGGCGGAGTGGTTAGGCTTAAAGCGTGCTTATTGAAATTATAAAGATGAATCTTTTTTTCCTCGTAAAATTTCTTGTAGTAACTTATTAACACCTTTAAATCCGAATTTTCCTTCAATTTTTCCAAAGCTTTCCTAACGGAAACCCTTACGGGATGCATCCCTTCCTTGTTGTTTTCCTCGTTGTAACCGCTAAAGTTTAGGAAGCAATACAAATTAAATATTCTAATGTCCGGCTGGGCTTTTATCTCCATACTTATATAATACCAGAAATAAAAAATTATGCCCTTTTTGTTATATACTCAACGTATATGGAAAAAAATTATTTAAAATCTGGTAAACAAACGGAAATAACGGAGGAAATTAGAAATATCACAGAAACCATCCATGGGGAAGGGCTTTATTTTATTGTCAACGCCTTATCTTGGGTAGAAGACAATATTAAGCCCGAAAAAGAAAGTGAGAACAAAAACAATCTTTTTAGAAAAAGAACAGCTGATCAGATTATCAAAGACGGATTTTCAACCGGTTGCACCGATATCGCCCTTGTTTTTATTGCCATAGCGAGAGCGAAAGGGATTCCAACAAAGTATGCTGAGGCAATCGAGAAACAATGGCTAAAATCAACGGAAGAAAATAACATTAGGGGTCATATTTTCGCTATTTGTTTTATTGACGGTCAGTGGTTCTTAATTGATCCTACAATGCTTTTGATTCACGCCAAAAAAGTTTATCCATTTCACGAAATTTACGCTGAGGGGTTAGATTCCTGGGATATTGGAATCAGGTCTTTTGAAGACTTAAAAGAAAAATTTCTGGGTTATAGAGAAGAACATAATAAACAGGGAAATTTTTAGGATTACGTAAACCCATCCGAAAATTAAAACTTACCAACCCGTCGGGATGCTAATGACTCTGTATTCTTTTTCCTGAGATGGCTGTGCGCTTAGCGCACTTTAGCCACGCTAAGCGTGGCTCGGGGGCTTGGGCTCGAACCAAGAATTAATGGCTTCAAAGGCCACTGTCCTACCATTAGACGACCCCCGAATATACTCTTATTATACTTTTTTCTTTTACGCTTAACAACAAGAGCCTCATCCTTGACATATATTTTCATATCAGTATAATTTCGCCGTTCATGATTAAACTCGCAAATGTTACAAAATTATTTGGTAATATCGCCGCCGTTAATGATGTTTCCTTTGAAATTGGCGATGGCGAGATTGTGGGGCTTTTGGGGCCAAACGGAGCGGGGAAGTCAACTACAATGAGACTGATTACCGGTTTTTTGCCCCAAGACAGCGGCACGATTACCGTAAACGATCTTGATATTATTAAATCTCCCGTAGATATTAAAAAAGAAATCGGCTATTTACCAGAGAATAATCCCCTATATTTAGACATGTTAACGGTTGACTTTCTAAGATTTTGTGCTTTGGCCAAGGGAGTAGAGAAAGATTTTCTCGAAGACGAGCTTATTAAAATTGTTAAGGAAACCGGGATCGCGGAGGTTTACTACCGCCCGATTAACGAATTGTCAAAAGGTTTCCGCCAAAGAGTTGGTTTAGCACAAGCGTTACTTGGTGATCCTAAGGTGTTAATTTTGGACGAGCCAACTGAAGGGCTGGATCCTAACCAGCGAGTTGAAATTAGAAATCTGATTAAAGAACTAGGAAAGAAGCGAACGGTTATTGTATCGACACATGTTATGCAGGAAGTAACTGCCATTTGCACTCGAATAATTATTATCAATCGCGGAAAAATCGTTGCCGATGGCCCGGCTGATAGTATTTCTCTTTCTTCTTCGGATACTAGAGAGTACAAAGTTACACTTTCTGGAGGAAATGTTGGAAGTTTACTGCAAAATGTTTCTAGTGTCAAAAAAATTAAGGAGATTATTGAAAATGGCAATCGACACACGGTAGTTTTAAGTACTAAGAAAGAGTCAGATTTTCCAATTGAGCTTTCCGAAATTTGCAAACGGTATAATCTTATTATTTGGGAACTAATCGAAGAAAAGAAGGATCTTGAGGATATGTTTAGGGAGTTGACCCAATAAATTATGAAACTATCTGAAACTTTAAATATTTTTAAAAAAGAGCTTAAAAGCTATTACAATAACTTTTCCGCCTACTTGGTTATTATTTTGTTCTTGGGCCTTTGGGAATTTTTGTACTTCCGGAGCGCTTTCTTGATTAGCGAGGCTTCTCTCCGTAGCTTTTTTGATCTTCTTCCTTGGTTAACCTTGATTTTAATTCCGGCGGTGACGATGGGTATATTTTCTGAAGAGAGACGTTCCGGTACATTAGAACTTTTACTCACTTATCCAATTACCGAGCTTGAGGTTGTTTTGGCAAAGCTTTTGGCCTCTTCCTTTATCGCCTTCATCTCTATTCTTTTGACGCTTCCTATCCCGTTAATATTATCTAAATTCGGCAATTTTGAGACCGGGATTTTAATTGGTCAATATGTCGGTTCCTTCTCGATGATCTTGTTTTTAACAAGCATAGGAATTTTTATTTCCTCTTTATTCAAAAGCCAAATTGCTAGTTTGCTCGTTACAGTGGTAACTTTTCTACTTCTTATTTTAGCAGGAACAGAAATTGTTACCCTGCATTTACCCCCAATCCTTAGGGCTATTGTTGAGAAGCTATCAATTTTTTCCCACTTTAATTCAATTTCCCGAGGAGTTCTCGACCTTCGAGATTTATCCTATTTCTTTGGAGGTTCTTTAATATTTACTTATTTAACTTACGCCAGCTTTTTTAGGCAGAAAAAAGTGATTAAAAATAGAAACTACATGGAACTTCTTTTGCGAGCTTTTCTTATTATTTACATTACTTTTTTTGTTGTTTTAATTGCTGATCAGATTCCCGTGCGATTTGATTTAACCAAAAATAAGATTTATACCCTTTCCTCGGCAACTAAAGACACCTTAGTTAGTCTTCCAAATGTGGTAAATGTGACGCTTTACGCTTCAGACAACCTCCCTTCTCAATTTCAACCTATCCTTCGCGATACCAAGGACTTTCTTAAAGATTACAGCGTTTCTGGACAAGGAAAATTTAAATATATCGTTCGGATTCCGGAAGAAGGGAACGGAGTATCGGATGAAGCGGAATCTTTGGGGATTCAGGCGGTGCAATTTAATACAATGAGTAAAGATCAATTTCAAGTTCAAAATGGTTATTTGGGACTAAGCATAAATTATTTAGATAGTCACGAAATTATTCCTTTTATTCAAAAAACAGATAATTTTGAATACCAACTCACAAGTTTAATCAATAAAATTACCAAGAAATCAAAAAGTACGGTCGCTTTTCTTAATGATTATGAGCAGGCATCTTCTGATCTTACTTCTTTTTCTTCAGAGCTCCGTAAGCAGTATGTGGTTACTAACTTTAGTTTAAAGGGGGAAACAGAGATTGGTCCTGAAGTAAAAACCATTATTATTTCTGGGCCTAAAACGTTGCTAGATCCTGAAGTTCTTTCTAAATTAAAGAAATTCTCAAAGAATGGTGGTTCTTTATTTGTAATGATTGACCCTGTAATTGTTGATCAGCAAACGGCTGTTCCCTCAAAAAACGAGGCTGATTTGAGCTCCTTAGTTTCCCGTTTTGGAATAACCTTAAACAATAATCTAGTTTACGATATGCGTTCTAATGAAACTATCTCCTTTGGAGGAGGCCAAGTTAACTATATTATTCCGTATCCCTTATGGGTAAGGGCGCTACCTAAAGATATTTCTTCTATAACAGATAGTCTTGATAATGTTTTGTTGGCCTGGCCAAGCTCACTCTCAATTGATAACGAAAAAATTAAAGACGGTGGACTTACGAAATTATTAACAACGACTGAGTTTGCTAACGCCCAAGCTGAATCTTTTGCTATTCTTCCTAACCAACAATTCTCTCTTCCTGATTCAGGGGGAGCGGAATATCTTTTGGCGGCAGCGGTGTCAAAAACTGACGCCGATAATTTAACTTCTCGTGTAGTTGTGGTTACCGATGCGGATTTTGCTAGTGAACAATTTATCACTAATTCGCCTGCAAATATTAATTTTGCTCTAAATGCGGTGGATTGGTTAACCCAAGATTCCTCCCTTTCATCAATTAGAATTAAATCCTCTGGCACAGGGAAGCTTTTATTTGAAAGCGAGTCTCAAAAAGAGATGGCTAAATATGGTAGTCTTGTCCTTGCGATTGTTCTTCCCCTTACCTACGGTAGTTTTAGGTTAATAAGAAGAAGAATTTATTCAAAGCAAAAGTATATTATATGAAAAAAATAACTAGTTTTCTAAAATCTTTTTCTCCGTTAACCACGTTTCTGATAATTATTGCGATTGGCATAACCTTTATTTATGGGGCAATTAAGTATCAAAAAATAATCTCCCAAAAAATTATCTCAGTAAAGCAAGAAAGTCCTTTTAATTATGTTAAGTTAGAGGAGGCAAAGGTTGATGAATTTTATGCTAAATCAAAAGATGTTGATAATCACCTAAAGTTAAAGGATGATCAGTGGCAGATAAATGATAAATTGGCAAACCAAGATGCCGTTAAACAGATTTTTAGCGATCTTGAAAAATTGGATATTGCAGAATTGGTTTCTCAAACGGATGATGGAAATAAATCGGTGGGGACGGATGATGAAACAGCCGTTAGCCTAACTTTTTCTAAAGAAGGTAAAGAGGTTGCAAAAGTTTTAATCGGAAAGAGTGGGGCCTCGATTGATAGTTTTTTTATTAGAAATCCTAAAAACAAAAATACTTATTTAGCCTATGGAGCGCTAAGAAGAAGAATTATTGTCGGCGCCACGGAATTTGAGAAGAAGGAGGCGGTTGATACTGGCCCCACCACCCCCATTCCTTTGGAAGGTCCTCCTACCGATATTTCACTTTAATGCACGCTGGCTTTTATAAAGTAGGCGCTAGGGGGCTTTTTAAAAAGTCTTCTCATAAGATCTTTTCCAAATCGAGAATTTTTTTTGAAAGGAATATATCAGCTAAAGCTGGTATAAAGAATACGCCGATCGCAAAAAAACAGCGGAGGTCTTTAAAGGAGATTTCCTAATTTTCTTAAGCAGGTTCACAAGGAGATAATATCACCTTGTAAAAAAGATAGACAATATAAACGATATTAAGCAGATAATTACCGTCACAATAACGCTTGGGTATTGCCCATCAAAACCCCTGGCAGAGAGGTGTTTATAGAGTATCCCAAGATACGCCCAGATTAAAACCAAACCATAGGCAATATTTTTATCTTTGCGCATCCGCAAAATTCCAATCAATGCCCCGACCGAAATAATTATGCTTGTCCAGATATAATCGGCAATTCCAAACCCATTCCAGCCGACACTTACCAAAAATACGGTGATATTGGCAATCGCCGCCACGGTGATCCAACCAAAATAAAGGCTAAAAGGAGTGGAAACGAAGAACTTTTCCTTTGATGTTAGTTTTTCAACACGGAGAATATCGTTAATCTTGATGAGAAAAATAATTAGCGCCGCCACAATCAAAACTGACAAGCCGATTAAATCGTAATGCCAGGCGAAAATCCAGCAGATATTGGCTAAAGATGTAGCGATAAAAAGAAGATTAACCTTCTTCAAAAGCCCTTCATTCTTTTGCTCGCTCTTTTTTCCAAATGATACAAATTGATAGAGAACATATCCGAAAAGCCAAAGATAAATCAAACCCCAAATAGCAAATGTCAGGCCGGCGGGAGCGAAGAGATTTGGGTAGGCGCTTGATATGTCGCCGGTAGAACGGTTATTTATTGGTAAGGAGTTGGCCAAGCCGTTCACTACTACCATGGCGATATAACTCCCCGCGGCCAAAATTTTTATGATTAGATTTTTCACATTGGTAAAAACTTGTCTTTGGAAACAACCGGCCGGCCGATTTCTTTCACCAATTCTTTGCGCGCATTTTGCCCTCTTCGGCAGGATGTTTTCTTGTCTCTATCCTTCATCTTTGCTCAACATATTTTTGGAAGGTTTACTTTGGCAAAAGAGTTTTATTTTTCGTTGTCCAAAGCCAGCTTCAGTAAAAATATCGTCTCGGCTTTAAGCTTTGACTTTATCCACACTTTTTGTTTTTCATCCAAAAGCTCACCCATACCGGAGAGAATATTGCGGTCTGTGGCTTTTCCCAGTAGACCAATGTTCTTCTGTAAAAAGTCTTTGTATGTCATGCCGGTGCGGTTTTCTATGATCTGTTTATTAATTGGCCAACTGTCTTTAAGAAAGAAATATACGTCAAAAATATCGCGGTTAGTTTTACCGATTCTCTCATACATAGCACAAAGTTTATGCGCCGCCATATCTTCTTTAACCATCACTTTCATCGGAATTCCGATATAGGATTTTACTTCATATTTAGAACCAAAATCTCTGCGGTTAATTTCTACCTTTATATTTTGAGCTCCAGCAACCTTCTCTTCATAGGAAAGCAAATAAAAGAGATTAAATCTTTTCTTTTCCGCCTCTTTAAGCGTTCCATAGCTTTCTAAAATTTCTTTAACTCTGTTAAAGACTTGATCTTCTTTGGTCACATCAAGCAAATCAAAATCCAAGTCTATTGAAAAACGATTCAGATTATAAAATAAATAAGCCGCAGTTCCGCCTTTAAAGCCCAAAAAAGGCCCGACATTCGGGTCGGTAAATATATCTTTAAGAATTCTAATGAGAATATTTTTATGTGTCGTTCTATCTAATGTCATAAGTTTAATTTTGCTTAGATTTAAAATCTTTATAGTATTCATTAACTTTATTGATCATTCTCTTGTTTTCATACATTGGCAATATAGAAAATATTTTGTCCCAATCCAAAGGAGATAAATTATCAAAGTGGTAATCTTTATTTAAATAAACAATATCCAAAAAAGCCCTTTCTTTAGAAGCGACAGGATAATAACCTTTATTTTCTATCCCTGAATTGTTATTGAGAACGTTAGTCTTTAATTTTTTAAATGAGATATTTTGCCCATCGCAATCTATTTCTTTTGTCTGATAAGAAGCTACAAATATTTGGTTGTAGTGTTGAAATACGATCCCAGCTTCCGCTAAAACAGTTTCAAAACTTACATAAGCCGGAATAAATATTTTTGTTGCTAGTTCAAGCTTATTATAATTTTTGTCTTTGGCATACAAACCTCTGCGGATGCCATAAAGTTGTCCTTTTTTGATATAATAACAAAGTCTGCGTCTCAAAAGAGCGGGGTTACTATCTTCGGAAGTCAGCAAAATCTCCTTAAAGGAAAAGACTGTATTGTTACTTCTTAGAATATTTAAAATATCTGCTTTTTCCATATATTTATGATTTATAGGTTAAATGTTACTCTTGATGTTACTTTTAACTCTTATTATATGCCATAACAAAAACAAAGGTCAAGTCCTGTTTTTTTCCTTCTCCGCTTTTAGCGGAACTCTTAGCTTTGCCAAGTTTGGCGGCGGAAGCAGGGTTCGAACCTGCGATACCGTTTCCGGTATACTCGTTTTCAAGACGAGCCCAATCGACCACTCTGGCATTCCGCCACGTAATTCTTGGCGATTACACTCTTACCACACAAGGATCTGGCGAAGCCACGTTAAATCTTGATGACTTGCCATTTCCAGCCCCATAATATCCTTCGAAATACTCGGGATACACGAGGGCACTGTAAAACTCTAGATTCGTCCCGACGTAACCGTCGGGGCTCATCAAGATTTTTACGTGGTGCGTCCGGAGGGATTCGGACCCTCAACCAATGCCTTAAGAGGGCACTGCTCTACCGTTGAGCTACGGGCGCTTACAATACATATTATATCAAGAAATCAGGTTATTGACACAGCATATTTCTGCTATAATCACATTTAATGCCTGCTAAAAAAAGAAAAGTTACCCATAGAAAGAAAAGACACTCTAGTAATCTTTTGAGGCTTTTTGTCCTGTTTGTTTTTTCTCTTGTTGCTTTACTTCTTAGTCTTTACTCAAAGTCAACAAAAATTTCCAAATCCGAAGCGGTTTTTTTACCCCCAGTTAATGAAATATCCATTCTCGAGTTGAAATATCTTCCGGCTGGCCCTGGGGGTACTCTAGATTCTCAAGAAACAGGCTTGTCTTTTTCCCTTTCGGAAGTCAGAGACAAAATAAATTCGTTTTCCGGAGGCCTTGCAAGTGCTTTAATGTCAGGAACTTCTAACATCTACTCTACTTCCGGCCCATATTTAAATTATAGAATTTTAGAAAGCAACGAATATTTAATTCCCGTTCCAAAATCTACTACTTTCAAGAATACTGCCTCTATTCCTTATCCAGACAACTTCTCTATGCTCTCAAACATTAAAGACGGAAAAAGCATTTGCCACTATGTTGATCAATTGGGCGTTAAAGAGGTTTGGGTATGGATGTATCATAGCGCGAAAGTAGTTCCAATTGAATCCAATATGTCAATGGGGCTCAGTTCTAAGAATTATTGGAACTACAAAACTTATGGAGACGTTAGTAACAGTGATAAAACTAATGATCTTCCTACCTGTCAAAGATCATATACTGTCTATGAATATAACTACGGTAGGGGAGTTGGCGAGGCGATGGAAAATCATACCCATCAAATCGAGTCTCTTTTTTCTTTCATGGATGGAACGGTTGGTTTTATACCAAGTGTTTACAATGCAAACTCTTTATCCTCTTACACAGAAGCTCAAAAAGAGAATATGTTATTTAGGAAATTTACTGGTGTTGGCTTAAATGGCAGGATTTCTAATCAAGGTTGTGGGTGGACGCATTTTCCTCCTAATGCTCGATATGATTATGATTGGAACAATTCTCTTTCCAGTAATTCTAATTGCAATAGTTGGTATTTAGGAAATACTGCGGTGTTTATCTCTATAAATTGCGCTTCGTGGGGATGCCCCGACAGCAATACCGGTCTAAATTTCAAAAAATGGTGGATGCAAAGAATACCTGGTAAAGAGAATGGTTTAAATTTTTCTGGTTTAAAGATTAGAAACTGGTGGGAATTTGTGGGTGACTTTGATAAAGCTCTCGCCGATGGTAGGTCGCTTGTTAACTGGGCCGCAGAATATTACCAAAACTCTGAATTTCTTGGTTCCCCAACGACCACAAAAACCCGTTCTAATATTAACTTTGACGTAGGGTATGGCAGGGTTGATCCATCAATCCCAGAGGATAATTTTTCTGTAAGATTTAAGCGGATAGTTACGTTTGATTCGGGCAATTACCAATTTAAAGTACTCGCCGACGGTGGATACAAAGTTTATATTGACGACGTATTGAAAATTGATATCTCTCAAACTTCTTCCGTGACCCCTAATATAAGTAACTTCGATATTTCTGCAGGGCCTCATATTATAAAGGTTGACTATTACAATCGTTTAGGAAAGGCCTCACTCAAATTTGAATATAAAAAGGGTTTAATCTCGGTATGTAAGTTAGGAGCGGTTGATACTGTAGGTTGCAACCAAGTCGGCTCTTGCCGCGGTGCTTACAGATCTTGTGGAGGCGATGGAACTTGGGGTCCTTGCAGTAAAGTTGCTTCCGCGGAAATTTGTGGTGATGGGCTTGATAATAATTGCGATGGAGTAGTGGATGATAGATGCCCAGTAACCACTAATTTAACTGGTCAAGTTTGCAGTTCTCCCTGGACAACCACCACGAAAGGTTGTACTTGTGTTGGTGCGGCAAGATACTGTAATCCTTACTATAACGATGGTTTAGTTACGGGTCAGAGATGGACCAGATGTTTCCCCAGCCCCGAAAATAATTGCCAATCCTAGAAAAAAATCATCAATTTTGGTATACTGTCGTGTGTTAACTTTGCCGCAGTGGTGAAATTGGTATACACGCAGTCTTGAGGTGGCTGTCCGCCTTAGGCGGATGAGAGTTCAAGTCTCTCCTGCGGCACCACGTAATATCTTGGCGATTTTTCGCGCAATGCGCGAAAAGGAGCCTAGAGATTACGATGACCACGTTTGATTTCGGAACGTAAGTGAGAAATCATTACGTGGCACTGGTTGGATCGCCAAGATAAACGTGGCGGGCCACCAAATGACAGCGTGGTCCGATGTAATCGGGAAACGTTCAAGGCCAGGCCACTTAGTAAGTTTGAGCGAAGGAGGACAGTAATATTACAATGTTATTTGCCAAGTTAGCCAAGGTGGTCACGGCGCGGGTCTGAAAAACCTGAGATCTCAGTTCGACTCTGAGACTTGGCACCACGTAAAAATCTTGATGAGCCCCGACGTTTACGTCGGGACGAATCTAGAGTTTTACAGTGCCCTCGTGTATCCCGAGTATTTCGAGGGATATTACGGGGCTGGAAATGGCAAGCCATCAAGATTTAACGTGGCTTCGCCAAATCATTACGTGGCACAAGTTGCGGGAGTAGCTCAGTTGGCCCGCCTCGCCGAGACGGCGAGTCGAGGCGGGTTAGAGCGTCCCGATGTAATCGGGGAGGTCGGGAAAGTTTGAGTGTTTTTACGATGTAGTTTACACTGAGAAATGTAATTTCGAAATGCGGGAGTAGCTCAGTTGGCCCGCCTCGCCGAGACGGCGAGTCGAGGCGGGTTAGAGCGTCCCGATGTAATCGGGGAGGTCGGGAAAGTTTGAGTGTTTTTACGATGTAGTTTACACTGAGAAATGTAATTTCGAAATGCGGGAGTAGCTCAGTTGGTTAGAGCGTCTCGTTGCCAACGAGGAGGTCGGGGGTTCGAATCCCCTCTCCCGCTCCATCGGTCTCGTCCTTTTTGTGAAACAAAAAGAGACGGACATATTAAAACAAAAATGTACACGGTATATGTCCTTAAAAGTCTTAAAGACGGAAGAACATATGTTGGTTGTAGTCGCGATTTAAAAAATAGAGTTAACGAACATAATGCTGGTGAAGTTAAATCCACAAAATCCAGAATACTGTTTGTCGTCTGGTATAAAGAAGAATTTACAGACAAATATTCTGCTTTCAAACGCGAACGACATTTTAAAACTTCATGGGGCCGTAGGCAGTTAAGAAAAATCCTTGATAAAATACCAGTATAAAAGCTTTTCCGAATTTTATCGATAAATATTTCTAAAGTTACTTCGGCTTAAACTAAGTCGTTGCATTATGAAATTTTTCTCAACCTTTATTACCGGTTTTGGGTCGGTAGTTGAAGCTACATTAAAATCTAACCTTAAGGAGGTTAATATTGAACTTCTTCTTGATGGACTTATTGTCTATTCGACAAATTCATTGATAGAGGATGTTATTAAACTTCGTTTTTTAAACAATACTTTTTTACTGACTAATTTTTTCGACAAAGAACAAAAATATTCAATTGAGCAGATGATTAAGGTGGTTTTGTCTGAGGAATTAAAATTGCCGCGCAACTTAGTGAGTAACTGGAAAACATTCAGAATTATTACTTCTTTAGAAAATAAACTTATTCCTGTAAATAATAACTTACTTTTAAGTCTTGAGGAATACATTTCGGAAAATTATGGATTAAAGGTCAATCGCAGTAATCCGCAAATGGAACTTTGGTTTATACTTAGAAGCGAGGGGTACGGATTTTTCGGAGCAAGACTGACAAAGCATCGCGATTACGGAAAAACTCTTCAAAAAGGGGAATTAAGGCCGGAATTTGCAAATATTCTCTGTTTACTCTCAAATCCAAAATCAAGTGATACTTTTCTTGATCCTTTTTGCGGATCAGGCTCGATTTCAATAGAGCTAGCAAAATCATTCCCTTTTAATAAAATTTTAGCGGGAGATAATGATAAAACTAAGGTCTTAGACCTGGATAAAAAAGTAAAAGCCATAAAAATAGATATTACTGTTTTTCAAATAGATGCCTTAAAATTGGCGGGGATAGAAGATAATTCGATTGATAAAATTATTACCGATCCTCCATGGGGATATTTTGGAAACCAAAAACTCAACTTAAATGTTTTTTACAAAGGAATGCTCAATTCTTTTTACCGAGTTCTTAAAAAAGACGGGTTGGTGGTTTTACTAATAGGGGAGAGGGAGCTTTTAGAAAATTTACTTTCATCGTTTAAAGACAAGTTTAGATTGGGTAATAAGTTCTATACCCTTATTTCCGGCAAAAAAGCGGGGGCTTATGTTTTGACTAGACTATGAGTTACAGATGTTTTTGTGGTAAAATGTAGTTGTTTTGGTGGCCATAGCTCAATTGGTTAGAGCTTCCGCCTGTGGAGCGGAAGGTTACGGGTTCGAGTCCCGTTGGCCACCCCACGTAATATCTTGGCGATTTCTGTCGCACAAGCGACAGAAGAGTCTAGAGATTACGATGACCACGTTTGATTTCGAAACGTAAGTGAGAAATCATTACGTGGCACTGATGGTTACAATCGCCAAGCTAAACGTGGCAGGCCATCATTGAAAAGATGCCCTCATAGCTCAATGGATTAGAGCGTTGGTCTTCGGAACCAAAGGTTGTAGGTTCGACTCCTACTGGGGGCACCAATAAGGCTATTGTAAATTAAACTATTTATTGATATATAATATCTGATTATATTTTGGTCTTTAGGTTTTGTACAAAACCTGATCTTTTTTTAAAAGAGAAATTATGCGTCTACAAAACAAAATTGCGATTATTACTGGTGCGGGATCTGGTATCGGTCGTGGTATTGCCCTGGGTTTTGTCAAAGAAGGAGCTATGGTGGCGATAGCTGATTGGTCGGATAAGGGCGGAAAAGAGACGGTAGAACAAATCACAAAAGCGGGCGGTAAAGCTTTTTTCGTTAGAACAGATGTTAGCAAGACCGCAGATGTAGATAAAATGGTAGAAACTTGCTTAAATGAGTTTGGTCGGGTTGACATACTGGTCAATAATGCTGGCATTTACAGAGCCTACAATCTTCATGAAATGTCTGACGAGAACTGGAACGAAACTATCAACGTTAATCTAAGAAGCGTGTTTTTAGGTAGTAGGAGAGTAATCCCTGAAATGCTTAAGCAAGGCAAGGGAAAAATTGTTAACATCTCATCCATTGCTGGCTTGGTCGGCTTTGCCCAAAGTGCTGCCTATTGTGCCTCAAAAGGTGGCATAATTGCCTTAACTAAAGAAATGGCTTTGGAATATGCGCCAAAAAAAATTAACGTAAACTGTATTTGTCCTGGAGTAATTAATACGGCAATGACTAAAGACATGATCTCGGATCCAGTCACAAAGCAATTTCTTGAAAGTTCTACTCCTTATCCTCGTTTAGGTGAACCAGAAGATATCGCTTTTGCCGCAGTTTATTTAGCTTCTGATGAATCTGATTTCGTAAATGGCCATGCTTTAGCGGTTGACGGCGGATGGCTAGTTAAATGATTCCTCTGGAAAACCTTTTGTTGTAATCTCTGGTAGTCGAGACAGGATTCGCCTCAAAATCTCGAGGCGCCTCGCAAATGCAGGGCGAACCTGTGACGTCTGCGATGATTAGCGAGAATTCGTGGTGAGCCTGGTAGGATTTGAACCTACGACCTTCTGAATGTAAATCAGACGCTCTAAACCAGCTGAGCTACAAGCTCACGAATTTTCTAAAACGCATTATTTTAGCTGACCCGCTTCGACTCGCACTCGCTCGCGAATCGAGGCGAGGCTACTCGACCGAAAGAGACTGGCCTGCCACGTAGAAATTCGCAAAGCGAAATTCGTACATGGTGCCGACGGTCGGACTCGGACCGACAAGATAGTTTTAGCTACCAGTGGATTTTAAGTCCACCGCGTCTACCAGTTTCGCCACGTCGGCAAATCGACATCATTCTAACCCAGATTAATATCATTATCAAACCAATTTTTGCTATAATGTACAAAGTAATCTTTTTTGCGGGTGTCGTACAGCGGTAGTACCTCAGCTTTCCAAGCTGGCGACAGGGGTTCGACTCCCCTCACCCGCTCCACGCCTTCGTAGCTCAATGGATAGAGCAAGTGCGTTCTAAGCACGTGGTTGAGGGTTCGACTCCCCCCGAAGGCACCACCTCACCGCCGAAGGCGGTTCGGTGTAAACTATATGAGTTCAAGAATAGGTTACATAACGCCGAGCGAGAGAAGTTTACGTCGAGCGTAGCGAGACGGAGAGTGGCGCAGTTGGTAGCGCACCTGGTTTGGGACCAGGGGGTCGCGGGTTCGAGTCCCGCCTCTCCGACCAGTTTAACTGTGCAAGCTAGTATGCCGCGGTGGCGAAAT
>CAZQQZ010000006.1:0-20514 GCA_964595755.1 uncultured Candidatus Saccharibacteria bacterium
TCTTGCCAACCGTTTTTATCTAGAGCTTGCTTAAAAATCCCCTTTTTGTACAAAACACCGACTGCCACAAAAGGTAAACTCAATTCTGAGGCCTCTCGTAAAATATCACCCGCCAAAATCCCAAGTCCGCCCGCATAAATGGGCATATTGTTCGGTAGTCCGTACTCGGCAGAAAAATAGGCAACCGGTTTTTCCATAGGATTATAACTAATATATGCGTGTCTTACTTAAGTATACGTCACATTAACAATTAATCTTACCTAATCTACCCAAAGCGCGTATCCTTTCCCATTAATAAATCATTTTTTATCTAGTGATCACTAGACATTTTTTGACCTTTTAAAATTGACTTTAACTTGGAAACTACCTTAAACCCACTCCAGTTTTCCGGAAGTAATTCTCTTGGTAATAAAGGGTCTTTATCCGTGAGCAAGCTTAAGTATGAATCATAAAGAACTTTTATCTCGTCGGGCTCAGCGTCGCGCAAGTCAGATAGCAAGTCATCATACTGTTCCCCAAGATCCTCCAAATTAAAAACATCACGAGCAAGTCTCCTCTCATTCCCTCCAGACAAATCCTTAGCCACGGTTACCGATACAAATTCTTCCAGATTGTTTAATTTTACAAATTCAAGCAAATCTGACCTTAAAAAAGAATACGGGGAAATATAAACACTTCTTTGCCAAAGACCAAAACCTAAACTTCTTAACTTCTCTCGCAAAGAATCTCGTATATAAGATGTGCTTTCGGGCACATCATAACTAACAATACACCACTCCCCATTCCATTTCCGATTACGCCAATTAAGAAGAGGAAATCTCCTTTCGTAATTATCTTGACCACCGGAAGATAGCACAATGTAGGGCTCGCCGTTACGTATTTCTTTCTTAATGTCCTTGGATCTTATTAGAGCGCTACACGATCTATAAAAGGTATTCTCTTCCCAAGGCAGAAGGGTCGAGTAAAAAACCCACCGCTGTCTACGTGCCTTTTCGCTCGTTTTGACAAAATCCACTGCAGCATCACCTATAAAAGCCAAACTTAAAAGTACTTTATCTTGAAATCTAAGCATTTTACCCATATATGTATGTAAGTCTACAAGAGTTAACATTTAAATGTCAAATTATGTATAGTGATCACTATACTTTTTTTGTTGTTTAAAAAAGGAAAGAAGATCGTAGTTAAAGTACATTAAGAATGTACAGAGTTCTAAACATTTCGGACTATAAAATGCTGGGTTTCCTCACCTTTCTCTTTCCCCGTATCCTCTACCGAAAAAAATAGACTTTCGCACAAAATATGCTAAAGTGAAACCATGAAAAGAGAAACCAAAACAAGACCAAGAGTTTTGCTAATTAATAGGGCTTTGGTACTCAATGGGCATGGAAAAATATTACTTATAAAAAGATCTAAGAGCGATCGTTTTGAACCTGAAAAGTGGGAATTTCCCGGCGGAAAACTCGAAAAAGGACAGGATATTTCTAACGCTCTCGAGCGAGAAGTGCTGGAAGAGGCAGGAATTGTCGTCTTACCAATAAACCGAGTTTCTTTTTGGGATAGCAAAATTTTGGTCGACGGTCCCTATTCCGGTCTACCCTACATCAACTTAGTCGGCGTCGCTAAAAAAATCGCTGGTAGAGTGAGGCTTTCGGAGGAGCATGAAGACTTTGCTTGGGTGAAAAAAGAAGAGGGATTAAACTACGACCTAACTGAAGTTACTAGGAAAGCGCTTTTGGTTTTGAGGGAGAAAATATAACAAATTTCTATTTTGCATACTCCTGAAGCTCCCTGATACAATCCTAAAGTCCATATTCGGCAGAAAAATAGGCAACCGGTTTTTCCATATTTATCAATCAGTGTACTCCCTAAGCTCTTTTATGCGATCACGAAGAAGAGCCGCCCGTTCAAATTCTTCAGAACGCGCCACTTCTTCCATTTCTTTTTTAAGATTGGCAACCATCTTCTCCACCTCCACTTTGGGCAATTTTGGTAACCCCTCATCCGTCCGCATCCTTACTTCCTCATCCTCTTTGTGGGAAAGCTCATCTACCTTACCGCTTCTTTGCCAATCAAAACCAGTAACAATAATTTTTAGGTAAAGTTCTTCTGCCTTTTTCTTGTTCGCTTCCGTTGCGTTTGGGCAAAGATAAACAGAGTCCTTAAGCTCTTTGGCTCCCCTCTCGATCATTTCTAACGACCACCAAGGCCGTGCAGAAGCCCACCAATACTGGTCGGAGTGAATAGCGCGATCCAAAAGTAACCTTGCTTCAAGCGAGGCTTTCTGCATAGAACTTGTAACGGCCGAGTTTACCTCGGCCACTTTGCTGAAATCGCAGGGTTCTGCGGCGGGGGTAAACCCCGCCGTTACAGTTTTGATGGCTAAACTAGTCAGTTGCCACTGCAACTGGTGTATTTCGTTTTCCGGATCATCCCAACGGGAAAAAGGGATGTTTTTGGTAACGTCTTTTTCCATTAACGCCCAGGTGGAAGGGTAGGTTTTTGTAGCCTCACGGTCTTTAAAAATATCAGGAAGTTCTGAGATCTTTGTCATCTCAACACCAGGTGTAGAAAAAAGATCGGCTAAAAGACGCTCCATTCCCGGCCGGTGATGGCCAAAAGTTTCCCCATCCATCGCCGTTAAAAGGTAATTTTTGCGGTTTACCCGGTCCCCCAAATCATTTAGAAATAGATTTACTGTTCCAAGTTGTCCAGAAAGTACTTTGTAGGAAAACCCGCGTTCCCGGAAAAATATTTTTAGTAACGCGCCATCAGGCTTCACCGCTCCCTCAACCTCATAAATTTTCGAATAATTTACCTTTCCAAATTCCTGGCTAAAAGAAAGCTCTTCCGCGATAATCCACTCATAGCCTAAAGAAGCAACTATTTTAGCCACTCTAGCTTCATACGCCATTTCGGGAGGGAAAAATCCTTTAAGTTTTTGCAAAGAGGGAAAATAGTGCTTTAAAGTCTCTTCATTTAAGTGAATTTGGCGAATAATCTCTTCATCAGGAATTTTAGGAAGAAGCGGATGAAATTTGGCCGAGCCGGTAAGCTCAATTTGACCACGTTCCAGAAGTTTCCGATAACCGGCAATCACATCTTGATAATCGTATTTTTCCCAAAGCTCAAGAAGCACCGCGGCGATATTTATGGTTAATTTTGCGGATGGATTTTCAAGAAGCTTAAGCATTATTGGACGGTAAGCTTCCTTGGTAATTCGATCAACCCAATACTTCTTCTGGGTTGGCGGTTGGTAGAAGTGTAAAAAACAGGCCCAGTACATATCCATAATTATTGATAAATTCTAAACTATGCGAATATCGCCTTATCACCAAATTTCTCTTTTCCAAGCTTTAATAACTTTTCAAAAATCTCCTCCGCGCGATTCTTAGACTTTTCCGAAGCGTTAGGCAATGCAAATATCACACCCTTAAGCATCTCTGCTCCGCGCCTGACCATATCCGGATGCCAACATGGATTAGCACTCGCCCACCAATACTGATCAGAATGCAACGCCTTGTCCAAAAGAAGACGGGCGTTCAAACATCTGGTTTCCTCATGAGTTAACTTAGAATCCAAAGATTTCGATGGGTTTAACAAAGATTCCGGGATCTTTACGGATTCCTGCAAAACAAGGGCGGTTAACTCCCACTGGAGTCTATGAAGCTTATTCTTTGGAATATCCCAACGAGGATAATTAATCCCCGCTTTAAGATCATCCTCAGTCGTTCCCCAGGTCGACTCGCTTATTTTACCACTTTTCCCTGCTTTTTCCTCTTTGACAACTTCGGAAATAGTGCAAAAATCCAATCTTGGGTCGGAAAAGAAATCTTCCAGCAAAATTATACCGAATTTAAGATGATGACCAAAAGTTTCTCCGTCCATCGCGAGGGCAAAATAACGGCGGCGAGACAGGTTCAAAAGATCAAATAGATCGTTCGCGCTTTTTACCTTACCAAAAGCGACCGCTCCGCTTAAAGTGTCATCTCTTACAACAATACTTAAACCATCGGGGTTTCTATAAATTCCGGGTTCCGTCCCAAAAAGCATCGCTGACTCATCAACCATCACCCATTCATAATATTCCCCTGAAAGGAGATCTATTAACTCAGGATTTACAGCCAATTCTGGCGGGAAAAAACCGATTTTCTTTCGGTATGACGAGGAATTATCAAAAACAATCTTTCCAACCAAATATTCTTGTAAAAGGATCTGCCTACGCGCCTCCTCATCTGGAATTTTTGGAAGAAGAGGGTGATAAGCACCCGTTCCGGTGAGCTCAATCTGGCCGCGCTCACAAAGAAGATGGATTAAACGAATTACTTCCCTCCCTTCCGAAAAAGCCTGCAGTTGTTCAAGTAACGAAGCGGTAATGTTGACAGATAATTTCGCAGACGGAATATGATAAAGTGTATTAAAAATTGGCAGGTAGCAATCGGAGGTAATCGAGTGCGTGACCTCATTAAACTGCGTCGGTGGCTGATGAAAATGAAGCAGGAGTGATATTTTCATTTAATTTTCATATAAACCCTTCGGTGTTGAATCACCGTCAGATGCAAGCCGTTGATTACGGAAATGAATTGCTCTTTCGTAAAGCCTGACATATTCTTTGGCAGAATGTTCCCAAGAAAAGTCCGCCAACATTACTCTTTTTACCAACTTATTCCAGACAGTATCGTTTTGAAAAACCTCGTAGGCTCTTACCAGCTGGGCAAAAAATGCCCAACGATCGAAATCATTAAAAGAAAAGCCGGTTCCCGTCCCCTTGGCCGAATCAAAATTTTCTACCGTGTCCGCCAGGCCTCCGGTATGCCTAACAATAGGGACCGCCCCGTAACGCATCGCCTCGAGTTGAACTACTCCGCACGGCTCGAAGCGGGAAGGAATTAAAACAACATCACATCCGGAAAAAACCATTCGTGGAAGCGTGTAATTAAGCATTAAATGGCAGGAAACCTTGGTGGGGAAATTTTTCTGAAGGTCCTTGAATAAATCAATATATTTATTATCACCACCACCAACTACCACCAATTGGGCGTTAAAATCCTTAAGGAACGGACGCATTACTTCCCCGATAAGATCAATTCCTTTTTGTTCAACCAAGCGGGAAACAATCCCCACAAGAAAAGCGTCCTCTTTTTCTGGGAGTCCAAAGTCTTTCTGGAGAGCGATTTTATTCAATTTTCTCCTAGAAACCGTCTCCACATCAAAATTATATTTGACTAATTTATCGGTAGCGGGATTAAATTCATTGTAGTCAATTCCATTCACCACTCCAAAGAGTTTACTGCGAAGTTCTATAAGCAGACGATCAATCCCTTCGCCAAAGGCAGGGGTTAAAATCTCGCGAGCGTAAGTTTCCGAAACGGTATTAACCGCATCTGCATAAATTATCCCCCTCTTCATAAAATTCTGCTTAGAAAGCCTTTCCGAGAAAAAGGAGGCGATTTGAGAACGACCGTCATCAAAATCCAGATCAGAAATATTATGGTGGTCAAACATCCCCTGAAATTGCATATTGTGAATGGTAAATAGAGAGGAAATTTTGGAGATAATCTCATCTTTGGCATAATTGGAAGCCATATAATTAGGAACCATTCCGGTATGCCAATCATTAGAGTGGATAACATCGGGCTTCCAGTCGGAAACTTTTACAAATTCTAGACACCCGCGAGCAAGAAGCGCCCAACGAACCTGATCGTCACTGTAGCCATAAACATTGGCCCTCTGTTCGTAGTATTCCTGATTTTCCAAAAAATATGTGGGAACCCCCTCCTCCTCCTTGTGCATTTTTACATTACAGATGAGGAATTGAGGGGCGACACCGAGGCCGGTAGGAACCTTAAGATCCTTATAAATCATTTCCATCTTGTATTTGGTCTCATCAATTAAACCAAACTTAGGCATAAAAATACGAACATCGTGCCCAAGGGCACTTATAGCACGAGCAAGATAAGGAGCGGTTCGAGAAAGTCCAGCAACGGAGGCGTAGGGAGCGGATTCAGCAATCACGATTAGAACCTTTAATGGTTTTTGCTTTAGTGAGTCTTGCTCGGGAGCAAGTACTCTTACACGATTTGTAGTTACTGATTTCTTTTGCATAATTCACCTACAATAATAGCACATAACAAACGGTTTTACTTGTCAAGTGGTTTTTTGGGGGATTGACAACAGCTTTTGAACTTCCTAAACTATAAACAGAGAGACAGAGTATCAGAGAGGCAGACGCGAAAAAAGATGACGCACCTTAACAATTGAATAAGTCGTCTAACACGGTTGACAGGTCGCCGGGAACTTTCGGTGACAAGTCAACCCCCTCTTAATAATTGAAAAACTAAGAAAAGAAAAAGAGACAAAGCGGTTACAGAAAATATGCTCTGTAACTGATCAAAAAGTTAGGTATTGCTAGCAATAGGCCACGGGCTGTTTCCAAAGAACAGTTATCCCGTGGCCTTCTCATTTTCGCTTCGCCACTCTAAGCGTGGCTTCGCTGGATCCTTCACTGCGTTCAGGATGACCATTATTGGGAAAACAACCACTGCCCGAAAAATTCTTTTTATCCTTCTTGGCTCAATAATTAGGCGAAAAAGCCACTCAAGACCAAGTTTTTGAAAAATTAAGGGGGCCCGCCTAACTTTTCCCGAGATAAAATCTAAACTCCCCCCTACCCCAACCGCGACCCGAACGGATTTAAGATATTTCGCATTTTCCGAAATCCAAAGGTCCTGCCAGGGTGATCCATAAGCAACCAATAATATCTCTGCACCTGATTTATTAATTTCATTAACTGTTTTTTCTTTTTCTTCCTCACTCTCTTTCCTAACATTGGTGGATCCTTCCGAAAAAAATACTTTAAGGTTTGGATACATTTCGCGTATTTTATAAGTCGCCTTTTCCGCAACTCCTTCTGCCCCACCCAGAAAAAATATCTTGTATCCATTTTTATCAGACAAGCTTAATAGATGATAAACAAAATCTATTCCCGTAACTCTTGCCTTTAATGGCGTTTTAAAAAGGTTACTGGCGATAACTAATCCAAACCCATCTGGTAATTTTAGGTCAGCTTTGTTTAGCACTCGTTTAAACTTAATGTTATGATTTGCTTCTACCAAAAACTCTGGGTTTACGGTGACCACATGACTCGGCTTGTATAATTTTAAAAATTCGGAAACGATCTCAAGCGAGGAAATTAAATTAACATTATCTATTTCTACCCCCAATATTTCTACCTTTTCGTTGACAATCATCTTTTGATGACGCTTTTCTGAAAAACCTCAAGATTTTCTAAAACTACGCCAATGCCCCTAACCACACAAAACATCGGCTCTTCAACTACGTGAGCAGGAACCCCAATCGAAACAGTAATAAACTTGTCTAAGTTCTTAAGCATGGCCGTACCTCCGGAAAGAACCACCCCTTTATCAATCACATCGCTCGAGAGCTCGGGCGGAGTTTGTTCTAAAACTTTTTTAACCGCGATAATTATTTGGCGAAGAGGCGGTTGAATTGCTTCCGTAATCTCGGCCGAAGTGATCTCAACCGTTCTCGGAAGTCCCGCGATAAAATCCCTCCCATTGACCTCAATCTTTTTTTCCGGAGAAATCAAGGTCGCGCTCCCAATTTTCATTTTAACCTCTTCTGCCGTGCTATCTCCAATCAAAAGGTTATATTTTCTTCGGATGTGCATCGCAATTGCTTCATCAATTTTCCTTCCTGCACACCGAGCGCTTCCTTTGACAACAATTCCCCCCAAGGAAATGATGGCTACTTCTGTCGTTCCGCCACCAAGATTGACAATCATACTACCAGAAGGTTGATCTACCGGTAACCCCGCCCCAACTGCCGCCGCCAGCGGTTCCGGAATAAGATACGCCCTCCTTGCCCCCGCGCTAAGCGCGGCGTCCAAAACCGCCCGCGACTCAACTGAGCTAACTTCCGCCGGGGTAGAAATCATTACATCCGGCTTTACCAAACGGGACTTGCCACAAGCCTTGTTAATAAAAAATCTAAGCATCGCCTCAGTCACCGTATAATCCGCAATCACGCCCTCACGCATCGGACGATATACTCGAATTGAATCGGGCACCCGACCAAGCATTTCCTTGGCCTCATTTCCAACTGCCACCACTTTATTGTCATCCGTGGTAACCGCAACTACGGTCGGCTCGCTTAAAACTACTCCCTTGCCAACTACATAAACAACCGAATTTGCCGTTCCTAAATCTATACCAATTTTTTTGGAGAACATATTTATTCATTATACAATTTGCTAGCTAAAGGTAAAAGCGGTAAAATTAGAGAGTATGAAAAACAAGTACAAAAAACTCTTCTTTTTCTTGATCACTTTCGTCATCGTTTTCGCCGGAACCGCTCTGGCAGTTCTTTATGCCCAAGGAATTCGCTTTAACTCAAAAGGCAAATCTTTAGATGAAACGGGAATGATGGCATTTAGCTCCGCCCCAACCGGCGCCCAAGTTTATGTTGATGGCAAGCTTTCGACGATCACAAACAATAGTCTTCAAGGTCTCTTGCCCAAAGAGTATTTAGTCGAAATGAAAAAAGAAGGGTATGTCACTTGGAGCAAAAAGGTCAATGTTTTCCCAAAAATGGTTACCGATGTGACCAGTCTATTAATCTCAAAAACCCCGAGGCTCGACCCGATCACCAATTCTGGCATTTATATCCCAACTATATCAAATACGGGAAGCCAAATTGCCTACACCACCAAAGATAACAAAAAACCCGGAATTTGGGTAATGCCTTTTGGCAACGACGGTCCGGTCAATCTTTTTCGCGCTAAGCCATATTTAGTGCTAGACGATATTTCTTATAAAGTCTCTGATGCCAAAGAAATAATCTGGTCTCCGGACGATCAAGAGCTTTTAGTTAAACTTGCAAATAATCAATTGATCCTCGTCCCTTCTGATGGAGCGCTAGCGGGACAAGTTCTACCTATCAGTGATGGAGATAGTGTGCTAAGCGCTTGGGAAACAGAAAGAAAGATAAAGAGAAAGGCGTTTATTGAGAAAAAGTTAATCGAATCCGAAGTCAAACCTGCGGCAACAAATAAGGAAACTCTTTGGTCACCGGACGAAGATCTCTTTTTGTACACCAAAAAGTTTGAAACTCTAACCGAATACCACATCTATAATTTAACCCAACCGCTTCCAATTGGAGAAAAGAAAGATAGCCTGGTTTTAACGGTCAAAAAGGGGGAGGAGCCAATGATTTTTTGGCATTCTGATAGTAAACATTTAATTTTGGTTGAGGTAAATGATCTGGAGAAGAAACTGGGCTCCATTTCCATTGTGGAAACCGATGGGGGAAATCGAACCGAAATTTTTAGCGGCTCCTTGTTTTCTTTTGATGTGTTCCCTACTCCTGATGGGGGTAGCATTTTGGCATTAACATCTTTTAACCCCAAATCAGAACCAAATCTTTACGCGATTGGGATAAGGTAAATAACTTATTTCACCAGCTCGGCGGTGATTATCAAACGGTTAAGAGTAGTGCCTGGGGGATAACAAGTTTGCAAAGTCATCATTGGGGTATCGTATTTCTCAGTCAAAGGAGAAATATCCCAGCCGGGAACCACTTTTTTATCAAGCACTTGATAATCAAACCGCTCGCCTTTATAAAAAATCACAATCTTATCCCCTGCCTCGCCGACGGGCGGGCCCGCTTCTAACTTCCTTAACATATTAAAAACAGTCGCATATTTTCCAAGCGCCCAATAATCAAGACTGGAATGAGCAAATAAATAAAAATTTCCATTTTCCCCAGGCAGAACGGTTCCTTTGGCATGAGCCACCCCGTCACGAAGAGCAAGTTGATACGCTTTAGGATCGGTCACACTGACATTTTTGACGATCGGAGCGTTGACATTTATCTTTTCAATAACTATCCCAAAATCTTTGGAAGCGGGATCGATTCGCAAAGGAGATGGTTGACTGATAAGGTAAGCGAAACGTGATTTTGGCGCCTTTCCCTCAAGACTAAAGTGAATTCCACGAAAAGAATACCAGCGATACAAAATCTCATCCCGGGCGTATGGCCAGATGGAAAAAAGGAAAAGAAAAATGCCAAAGATGATTAAGAGGTTTGAAAGAGTACGCATTATTACAAAAAGAAGTTTCTTGTTTTCCATAAGGCAGTTAATTGTGTTTACTGTCCCCCTACGCTAAAGCTTCGGGAGGACACTCCTAGCTCTAATCGACCTTCGTAGTGGTCAAAGGCCACCCGAAGCTCGAAGAGCGTAGGGTGGTGCCCTCAGTAGGAATTGAACCTACATCTTTCCCTTAGGACGGGATTGCTCTATCCGTTGAGCTATGAGGGCAAAATGGTCGGGATGGGCGGATTCGAACCGCCGATCTCTCGGTCCCGAACCGAGCGCTTTGCCAACTAAGCCACATCCCGAATGTATACATTATAGCAAGATTTTTGATACTCGCGAAATAAAGATTGTTGAAAAGTAAGTACAATAAGCCTAATATATGATCAAATGACAAAAACACAAAGACCTCCAGAAGTTGTAACCCAAGACGTTATCAATAAGTTTAAGGGCTGGCGTGACAGCGCCGTATATTCGACAGAACATTTAAACGAACTTTTCCGAAAACGAGATGCAGATGAGATTAAAACTAGTAATCTAATTACTGGCTGTTCGGACAACGCCCGTGTGCTGCAAGCTGAATTTGAAAGAAACGGAGTTAGTGCCCTGCTTGCAAAGGGTGTGCTGGAAAATTATCTAAATGGAAAAGTGGAAAAACCAGACGGACATATTTTTGTTTACCTGCCAGATCAGAATATTTTTGTTGATCCAGTAACGCTTGAAATCGCAAGAGAAGAAGGCTTGCACATGCCAGGGGGACAATATAAAGGAGAAAAAGTATTGATACGAAAAGGTCTAAGCGGATCAACGTCTAATGGAGCCTTCAAAAAGTTTCCCTCGGAAATTTCTACTCCCAAAGGAGATATTGAAGACTGGGAACAGTTCAAAGCAGAATATCAAGGCAAAAATCCTAAATGACAACCCTCCAACAAGGTCCGTCCCTGGAGGAAGCACGTCATTCTAACCTCCAACAAGGTCCGTCCTTGTTGAGGGGCGCTACTCAAACCAAAAAATCAATTCTCCAAAATTAGCGAGCTGCCGGTAAATAGGAAACGCTTCTCTCCAGTCTCGACTCCCCTGTCATTTTCCATGTCGAAAATAAGATATGGACGGTTGTCCTCGAAAACTCCGCGAATCTTTTTAACTCCGCCATTAAATTCAAAATCTTGCTTAAACCAGTCATAAAAATGGGTTATCGGCCTGTTACGATCAATCGATAGGAAAGATAATACCGCCGACCATCTCTGTCCCGTTCTGACATCAAGCAAAGATAATCCCCGACACGAACTACCACAATGACTAGTAAAAAAAACATAACCATTGCCAAGCCAGTGTGGTTCGCCTGTTCTATACTCGCCAACAAAGAGGTAGGATTCTCGCTGGGTGTCTCCAAAGTTGTTAGTGACCGCAATAATAATGTTGTTATCAAGATAAGTCACATAACTATTGGCAAATAAACTCGGGTCATTGCTAATCTCGTAGCGACTGATTTTTTTACTTCTATCTGGAGATAACTCTTGATATGTCTCCTCTCTCTTTATCCGATCCGATTGCTTCGGTGCGTCCCCAACAGCCTCCGTAATTTTACTCTGATCGCCCTCAAAAAGCCCCCGCAGCACTCTCGGAATAAAAACTAAAATAAAAGTGAAACAAGCGATCCCTATAGCTAATCTGATAAAAAGTATGTTCTTAACTATTAAGTTCATAGAAAGATGTTATGCCGATCTTGATCTTGAAGGCACTTTCGGTCGCCCACGAAGGAAAAGCTGATCCTGCAGAGGCAGAAAAGAAATGAGTAGCTCCGTCGGTTGGATCTTTAGATTCACCCAAAAGCATTGCCGTAGCTATTTCGTAACACCCCACCCATTCACTTTTCGCTACATTTTTCAGGGGATTTCTAACTTTTTTTAACGTTTTTTCGTTTTCGAATGCGTCATATTGATTCTCTTTAAGAATGACTTCTTTCAAAGTGTCGCCCCAGCTCGGATTTCGCTTTCTAAGCCTATTCAAGACAGAAAATCCAACTCCTAATTTCGCTTCGTTGGATTCTCCCTCCATTTCGCCCAAAATCAACCGCGCCAGGAGAATTTGATCCGTGTCGTCACGAAAATCCCCCGTCCAGCCAGGATCTTCAACAGTAGGTATTCTCTTTAAAACAAAATCCCCAAGATCAAAAATAATCTGATGTATAATTGGCGATTTATCAGCCCAAAACTCAATGTAATGAGTATCCTTGGCCAAATTAGGAGCAAAAGTCTTCAATTCCCTTTTCGCGCCACCGAAAATATCCCACGGCCTTGCTGACCAGACCCAATGCCTCCACAATCTTGATCCAACATTTTCCTCAACCTTATTGTCGATTATCAATTTAACATCATCCCCATCGAGAAAATGCCAAGAAACAGAAACATCAGCACTTACTGATTTCAGCGGTAAATTAATCAGCGCGAATGTGTACCAAGGTCGTCTGTCACCATCTTCGGCTTTTTCGTTGAGCTCAAAAACGATATTTCGCAAGTCCTTGATCGGCTGTGTTTCAAGAGATTCAATCCGAGCTCTCTTATTTGGAATAAATGTTAAGGTGTGAGTGCCCTTATTTAAGGGTAAAATAAAATAAATAGTTTTCGCGAGGCCCTTAAGTTCTGTACCATTCCAAGCGGAAGGGATATTGTAATATTGGGGCTTATCCTTGGGCGGAATTTCTCTGAATTTCAGATCATCTATTTCGATTCTCAAATCTTCACCGCCACGAAAACCTAGCGAATCTCCGGATTGGCAACGAGCAACAATCTTAAGGGCGTACAGACCAAAACTCCCAATTGAAAAAGGAATAGCAAGAGGTTTAGTTATATCTTGAGGAAATTGCTTTGGCATAAAACCAGTGTAATCCGAAATACTCACAAAAGCAACACGAGAAACACGAGAGCTAAAAAAACAGAGCTCCGCGTTGTTCCGGCCTCCAACAAGGTCCGTCCTTGTTGTAAAGACATTATTCCAACGTTAGACCAGAAATGTAGGCCTTAGTTATTTCCTCATCAAAACCCTCAACAAAGGATTGGTAAGACAACATATCCTTTGCCCCAATGTTTCTACCCGAGCGAAAGTAATCTAGAACTGTGTCGGGTTTTAGCCACCTAATATTAATACTCCCTAAATAAGCTGAGTAACTAGAATAAGGATAAATACCAAGTTTGCTTTGGGCCGGAGTTTTACCGCGGAGAGTGGGATTTAGATGAATATATCTTGATAGGTGGAGAAGTTGGTCTTCATCGTCAACTAAAACTGCTTTATAACGACTCTGGAATAGTGGTCCCACTCTTTCCCAACGCTTGTTAAAATAACTAACGTACCCATTGCAAACTCTGCGCATTAGACTTGGCAAGGAACTTTTTTCTTTTAAGTAAACAATAAAATGAAAATGGTTTGGCATCAGGCAAAAACACAATAAGTCAATTCTCTTTTCAAGGTCTGTCCTTTGACAAGGACGGACCTTGTTAGAGACTTCCTCATAATCAGGATCATCCGCCGGAAACAAGTTACGTTTGAGATAGTAAAGAAAAACTTGGTAATCTCGATCGTCGTTAAAGATGATATTTTTGTCTACTCCACGATTATAAACGTGGTAATAACATCCTTCCGCTAATTGTTTTAAGACGTTTTTGGCAGGCATAAAAAGTTGTCAAACCGCTTCGGAACAAGGTCCGTCCTTGTTGAAAAGGTTCACATTCTCTCTAAAACCTCAATCCCAAGTAAACCTAGACCGGATTTGAGGATAATCGAGACAGCTTCGGTTAGAGCCAAGCGAAAATCGCGCGTCTCCCCTTCTGATTTTGAAATTGAGACATTGTTGTAAAAGGCGTTAAAGAGGGAGGCTAACTCAAATAGGTAGTTAGCAATCAAATTAGGTGAGTAACACTCGGCTGCAGATGTGACAACCATCGGATATTTAACAACATGTCGTAAAATGTTGTGTTCATCGGGGGATAGCGAAATATCCTTAAGTTTGTTTTTCCCAGTACCAAGTACCAAGTATCCATTACTTTTTCTTAGCACACTTTTCGCTCTCGCGTAGGTATATTGCAAGTACGGACCAGAATTACCTTCCAAATTAAGCACCTTGCCCCAATCAAATAAAACCTCTGTTTTAGGATCTTGGGCTAAATCATTATACTTTATTGCCCCAATCCCAACCGTTTTGGCGATTTCTTCTTTTTCTCTTGTCGAAATATCCGGACTTTTGCTTTCTACAATTTTTCTTGCCCGTTCAACCGCTCCCGAAAGAACTTCATCCAAAAGAATCGTCTTCCCACTTCTTGTAGACATTTTTCCATCCTTAAACCGCATCATTCCGTGGGCCACATGAATTAATTCCGTCCCTTTTGCTAAACCTAGAAGTTTTGCGGCCAAAAAAAGTTGGCGAAAATGAAGAAGTTGATCCGACCCAACCTCATAGATTATTCTTTCCAACGGACCAAATTCTTTTTCCCTAAATTTAATCGTCGCCAAATCACGGGTGGCGTAAGTGCTCGCTTCGTCGCTTTTCTGAAGAATTAAAGGAGACATCTTCTCACCCTCATCAAAAAACACCACTAGCGCCCCCTCGCTCTCTTTGGCCAAACCTTTTTTCTTGGCAAGTTCTACAATTTCCCCCATTTTATCTTGATAAAAACTCTCCCCATAAGCGTAATCAATCTTAACGCCTAAAAGGTCGTAAACGCGATCGTATTCCTTCATACTCCAATCCGTGCATTGTTTTAAGAGAGTCAGAGCTTCTTTATCACCATCTTCCAATTTTTTAAACCACGCCCGCCCCTCGTCTTCCAAAGAAGGATTCTTCTGCGCCTCCTCGTGAAACAAAACATATAGGCGAGTAAGCTCGGAGATGGGGTTTTTCGCGATTTCCTGGGCATCCCCCCAAGTTTTAATAGCGTATATCAATTTTCCAAATTGAGTGCCCCAATCACCCAAATGGTTGTCTCCAACTACGGAAAAACCGGAAAACTTGTAAATGTTGTAAAGGGATTGACCGATTACGGTTGATCGTAAATGGCCGATGCCAAATGGTTTAGCAATGTTCGGAGCAGAATAATCAATCACCACTCTTTTGCCTGCTCCAATTTTTGAAGAACCAAACTTTTCTTTTTCTTTAAGAACCAAATTAAGTTCACTAAGGTAAAAATCGGCAGAAAGAAAAAAGTTTAAAAATCCGGGCATGACGGCTTCTACTTTTGAAAGACTCGGTAAACCGCCTTTGGAAATGCTGTTGTTAATGGATTCTGCCAAAAATTTGGCAATTTCAAATGGAGATTGATTAGCAATCTTTGCAAGAGAGAAAGAAACACTGGAAGTAAAATTTCCGTGGGAAGGGCCATCACTGGCTTCAACAGCAACCGCAACCTTCATTTTTGGGTATTTTGAGACAATTGCGTCCTTTAAAACCTTTTCCAGTTCCTCGATAATCATGATCGAATAATATCACATTGCCGAAAAAGTCTCGCCATCGGTCGTAATTTCTATTATCCCCCGCTCATCCGTTCGAAAAGTTTTGATATCTCTTGCAGAAAATGCCCCCAAAACGACGCTTGCTGGGTGACCGTATGAGTTTTTTCCTACGGAAATAATTACATATTTTGGAGCGACAGAATCTAAAAAGTTAAGGTCTAAAGAACCAAGAGAGCCGTGATGAGGAAACTTAAGTACATCCGCTTTGGGAGCGTTAATCTGACTTTCTACTACATTGGTCGCATCACCAGTGAACAGAGCGGCAAAGCGTCCGTGTTTCAACAGAAAAACTAAAGAGGCATCATTGAGATCTTTTTTTGAGTAAATCGCCAAAGACTCTTTATCTTTTGGCCACAAAATCTCGATCGAAACATCATCCACGCTAATCACATCTCCAGCATAGGCATATTTTACCGGAATTTTTTTGCTTGCTATAACCCCTAGCCATTCATTATAAAGTTCGGAAGAATAGTCAACCTCTGGCATAATAATATACTTAATGTCATACCTTTTTATGACTTCCAATAATCCGGTTAAATGATCGGCATGAGGATGACTCAGAAAAATCAGATCAAAATCTCTTTCATAAAAGGGAAGTATTTTTGATATTTCGTAAACAGATTTATTGTCGGGCCCACCATCAATCATCATGTTGTGGTTATTTGGAGTAACCACAAGCGCGCTATCGCCCTGCCCAACATCAAGAAAGTAAAGATGAAGTTTGCCATCGGGGGAGGACACAAAATAAGTAACAAGAAGGATAATTCCTAACCCAATGCCGGTTAGAAAGTGTATTTTTTTAAATTTAATGCCAGTTAGGCGCCAAAGAGAAGATAAAACCATAATTGATTAAATTTTGTAGCTGCGACACTTAGTGTCACCAACCCTGTTATTCTTTCCGCTGGTCCAATTGGCGAGGCACAGCCTCGCAGCTACAAAAAAAGAAATCTAGACCGCCATTTTAGCTCTGACCTTATCAATTCTCCTGCGAAATGTATAAATAAACACCCCAACAAAATAATAGTATATAATTATCAGAAGTGTACTTATCCCGGAAATATTAAAAGACATAAATTTAAAGGCAGAAAAACGCTCGACCATAAAGACAAAGTATGTCAGTGGAACCCAAAGGATGTAGGATAGCAATCTAGATAATAAACTGCTAAACGAATTTAATACTAAAAACAAAATTCCTCCGTAGGTCACTCCTCCAATAATAGGGGAAATGAACAAGTTCACCAAGGGGGAAAGAAAAGAAACTTGCTTAAAGTTAGCGGCGATGACGGGCCAAACCAGAAGTTGGGCGGAGAGACTAGTCGCAAAAGCTTCTGTAAGACCCGAAGTAGTTTTGAAAAACGAAAGGATGATCGGACTAAGAAGGATAATAGAAAAAGTAGCAAGAAAAGTAAGCTGAAAACCAATATCAAAAATTATTAAAGGATCTAAAAGCAACATTATGTACGATGAAACAATTAGCGAAAGTAAAACTGCGCGCGGTCTCCCGACAAAGGAACCCAAGATCGCAATTAATCCCATTATCCCCGCCCGTCTTACCGGCGCTTCCGCCCCAACCATCAGAACATAGGCTAATACCCCAACTATGGATAAAACAAAAGAAAGTTTTCTACCCATCGGTTTGGTCAAAGAAACAATCAGTCCGGCGATAAGGGAGATATTGAATCCAGAAACAACTACAATGTGAAGAGTTCCGGTTCTTCGTAAAGCGTCGTTAAAATTCTGTGGTAATCCTCTTTTTGATCCCAAAACGATTCCGGAAAGAAGTGAAGCTTGAGGTTCAGGGAAATTGCCAGATATCTTTTGTTCCAATCGTAAACGGGTGTTTGTAAGCTTTTTGGTAAAGTTAGCAATTGGCGAAAGAGACTGATTTTCGAGAATCGAGATTTTTGGATAACTTAAAAACGCTTTCTCTTTGAGCTTTCCTTCGATTAACAGAGAATCTCCATAGTGATACTTTGGATAAATCCTAGCCGCTACGGTTACTCTTTTAAATTTAAAATATTGACTTTGACCTTTTGTATAAGGTTCCTCAAGGAGCGTTCCTGAAAGGGAAATTGTGGCGGGAGGATCTGGAAGCTTATTGTTTTCTTTTACAAAAAGCAAATACCAGATAGAAAAAGCAAAAAAACAAAGGGCAACATAAGGCAGCAGTGAGATAAGTTTAGTTCGCATCAGTGGGATAAATCATAGGCAAATTTTATCCTTAATTGCCTCAAAAACATTACTGGGAACATTTCCTTTTGTCATTAAATCGTTAATGCTGGTGTAAGGCCGACCAGAAATAATCGCGGCCGCTCTTTTATCCTTAATTCCCCACAGAGTAACAAGAGATGACAAGGGAGCATTATTTATGTCAATCAGCCCCTCTCCACAGGAAGGTGAGACTGTCATTGAGTCATCTGCATCAGAAGAAATACCTAAAACCGGAGGGGAGTTTTCCCCAACCCTCGGGATATAAATCTTCATTCCGTCCTTTACCGGTAGAGCCTGGTTAAGGTTTTTGTCAATCCAGGTTGTATTGGCATCATCCGAAAACCCGCCCGCCTTAATTATCGCCTCCCCTACTCGACTGCTAGAGGGAATCTCCCAGACCCCAGGGACGCGCACGGCTCCAGACACATCTACAAAAACAGTAACATTTTTTGGCTCCGTTAATACGCCGGAAACTTCTTTATTATTAGAGAAAGTTATCGACTCATTTTCCTGTTTTAATGCGGTTGACTTGGCTTTCTTGTCGGAGATAAGCCCAACTACAAGGATAAGTAAACCAACAAAGATAAGAATAGAAGTTATTTTATTGTTTTTTATAAAGGAGAGAATTTTCTCCATCTGGGCAGACATTTTTGTTATCTTTGTAAATGCCTATTTAACAACGATATTGACCAATTTTCCCGTTACGAAAATTGTCTTGATTATTGCCGTATCTAATAGACGAGAGGCAATTTCTGGTAATTCTTTTGCGGAGGAGGTTACAAACACATCATCCGTTGCTTTTTCGGCGGAAATTTTAAAAGTCGAGCGAAGTTTACCATTTATTTGGACAGCAATGGTTACTTCGTCCTCTTTTACTAGTTCGGGATCGAACTTTGGCCATTCTGAGAGATGAATCGTATCGCCTTCTCTGAGGTCCGTCCCTCTAAAGCGAGAATTGGAATTGCCTGGGAGGGACGGACCTCTTAAGACAGAATATATTTCCTCCGCCATGAATGGAGCAAAAGGTGCCAAAATTTTTATAAACGAAATTAGATCTTCTTTGGAAAGAGCTTCTTTTGAGTCACTCCAAACATTTATAAACTCCATCATGGCTGCAATGGCAGTATTGAAATGAAAAGAATCAATATCGCTACCAACTTTTTTGATAGTTTGGTGAAGCTTATGCCTAGTATGTAGAGACGAGATATATCCCGTCTCTACGGAGACATTATTATTATTATTCGCCAACTTCCAAACTCTGTTCAAGAATCTTGCACAACCCTCAACCCCATCGTTGCTCCAAGCCATAGTGCCCTCAAATGGCCCCATAAACAAAAAGTAAAGGCGAAGAATATCGGCGCTGTAAGCGTCAATAACCTCATCCGGATTTATCACATTACCTTTTGATTTACTCATCCTTGCTCCATCAGGCCCTAAGATAACCCCGTGAACGATTCTTTTTTGATATGGCTCGGGATTTGGAACCAACTTCATATCGTATAAAAATTTATGCCAAAAGCGGGAGTACAAAAGATGAAGAGTGGTGTGCTCTGAACCACCAAAATAAGTATCTACAGGGAGCCAATAACTCAAAATATCACTGGAAGTAGAAAGGATATTTTTTTGCTCTTCCTCTGTAGCGGCGGTCTTTAGACCGCCAGTATTTGTTTTTGAAGATGGAGACCTATCCGTCTCGCCAAAGGCAAGCCGCCCGCTTCGCCGAATCGAGGCGAGAGGCGGAAAGGTCTCCTCTACATTTTTATTAGCATTTTTAAGTGCATCCGCAAAACAGTAGGCCAAGTAATACCACGAGCTTCCCGCCCAATTGGGCATGGTGTCCGTTTCCCTTCTTGCCGGACCGCCACAATTAGGACATTTTGTTTCTACAAATGATTTTACTGAGGCAAGAGGCGACTCTCCCGTTCCGGTGGGTTGATATTTTTCAATTTCTGGCAGTTTAACTGGAAGTTCGCTAAGAGGAACCGGCACCCAACCGCATTTTTCACAACTCACCATCGGAATTGGCTCGCCCCAGTAATGTTGTCGTGAGAAAATCCAGTCACGTAAATGGTAAGTGGTAGCCGCTTCCCCAATTCCTTCCTCTTTTAACCAATCACAAATTGCAGGAATGGCCTCCTCTGATTTCATGCCAGTGAAATTGCCAGAATTGGTAAGAATGCCATAGCCAACGTAAGGAAGATTTCTGATTTCAGATTTCTGATTTTCGGGTTTTTCGCTAATGACAGAAGTAATCGGTAAATCGTATCTCTTGGCGAACTCGAAATCCCTGTCATCATTAGCAGGCACAGCCATTATCGCTCCAGTTCCATAAGTGCTTAAGACAAAATCAGAAATCCAGATAGGAATTTCTTTTCCGGTGGCAGGGTTAATTGCGTATAATCCGGAGAATACTCCAGTTTTTTCTTTGGATAATTCAGTACGTTCGAGCTCAGACTTGGCACGAGCTTGTTTAACGTAATTTATAATTTCTGTAGAGGGAGCCTTTAGGCTTCCATCTGGAGGGCTACCCGTCTCGCCGAAGGCAAGCCGCCCGCTTCGCCGAGCGAGCGAGGCGAGAGGCGGAAAGCCCTCCTCTACAGCAGATAAAGCAACATCGACTAGTTCATGTTCTGGTGAAATAACCAAAAACGTTGCCCCGAAAATTGTGTCCGGACGGGTGGTAAAGACTT
>CAZQQZ010000006.1:20614-23894 GCA_964595755.1 uncultured Candidatus Saccharibacteria bacterium
TCTTTGAGAACCACTCTTTCTTCCATTTTTCTTCTACAGATTTGGGGTCGTAGGAAATCATATTGGAGGAATTATAATACAAAAATGGGTGTAAAGGTATATGGAAACGTTTTCGTAGCTGCGAGGCTGTGCCTCGCCAATTAATTTTAATTGAATTGAATTGGCGACACAAGTGTCGCAGCTACATAATACATATACATACAAAAAAGGCGAGATAGGATCTCGCAACTACAAAATCCAAAGCATTATATTTTTAGAGTTTAGGATTTAGAATTTAGGATTTTCACTGCCCACTGGCGGAAGTAGTCGCTTCCTCAGTTGGCTCAGAAAGTGGCGCCTGAGGAACAGGCTCTTCACCTTGAATACTTTCCACCGTTGGTTTTTCTTCCTCTTCGCCAGTTTCACCAAGTGCCTGAATCTGCTCCTCAACTGCTTTGTAATCAGCGCTGTCAACCGCCACCAAGCTCTTCGCCACCTCAAATTCTGATTTGGCATTAACCTTATCCCCGGCAGCAGCTAAAGCATAGGCAAGATTATAGTGAGCGTTGGCAAAATCCCTCTTAAGATTGACCGCCGTCGAGAAAGAACCAATCGCTGCGTTATAATTCTCGGCCGAGAAATATAGACCCCCAAGGTTAAGACGGGGCATCGGGTTTAGGGGGTCAAGCCCAATCACTTTTTGATAGGAACTCTCTGCCCAAGTGTCCGCATTCTGGGCGGTACCCAACAAATTTCGGTAAACCGAGGCGCGTAATTCCCAGTTGGCAACCACATTAGGGCCAAGTGTCTCCGAGACGAAAAGCGATTCTCGAAGAGATTGAGAAAGTAACTGTTGAATATTTGATTTATCATTATCGTTAAGATCTTTTTTGGTAGCAATCAAGTTAGCCAAAGTCAAATTTACTCTAGCGTAATCTCTACGATACGCGTCAAAGAAAGGGAACCAGGCAACTGATTTACGAATATTGGTGTAAGTTTCCAAGGCGTCGTTCTTAGCGCCAGAAACAACCGCTTTCCGGTAATATACTTCCGCCCCATAAATACGTGTAGTTGCGTAAAGCCCCGTCAAGAGAAAAATAGCAGAGAAAGCAAGGGCAATTAAAGGAGCACTACTTGGAATAAGTTCGCTAGATTTCGCTTTTTCTGGGTTATTTCCAGCGATTAAAAGCCCAAGGGCAACAATTAGGATAAAAAGACTAACTGAAGCGCCATAAGAGAAAAGAAGACTGCCCGCGGTGACGACGACCAAGATGACCGCTTCCGGATTATTATTGGCAGAAACTTTAATCTCTTTGTAAACCTTGGAAGCTAGGAAAGTAACGACGAGCGCCCCGGCGATACCTAAAGTAGCAATAATTTGGAAAAATTCGTTAAACGGGCGATCAAAACTAACGCTCCAAAAAGGTGTCGCGTTAAAGCCAAGCGATTTATAGCGAGAGAAGTCAATATCAAAAGTGCTAAGGCCCGAACCGAAAATTGGGAAATCCCGAACGGATGAGGAAGCGATAATCCAAGATTCTTTGACCGAAAGAGAAACTTCTCTTTGATAATCCGTGGGAAGATTAAAAGATTTTCTAATACTGGGGACAAAGGAAATTACCCCAAAGAACACCGTGACAATTCCCAAAATCGCGAAGGCTAAGAGACCTTTGCCCGAAATTGCCTTTCGATTCATTATCAAAACGGTCACGAACCCGATCAAAAGAGTTGCCCAGCCAGCAAGGGTGGAAATAAAAGCGACATTGGCAAGGGCAACTATAGATAGTACAAAAGAAATCCAAAATATAACGTTTGCCTTGGAGGTTTCTCTCTTGGCAAAAGCTTTGGCTAGGGTGAGGGAAACAACTACGGCAGAGACGGTTGTTAGCATCGTCGGTGAACCAAGCGTGCTAAAAGTACGATATTTTATAAAATCTGGCAAAGTGGAGGCGAGATTGCTGCCCGCAAGATAACGGATAAAGCCAATAATCGCGGAAAGTAAAAGGCCGGCGTGCAAAGAACGAAGAATATTTTTAAAAGCGCCCGAGTCGGTTGAAATAGAAGCAACTAAATTCATTAGCAAAAATAGTATTAGAGTGATAAGTAAGCTGGGGGCGTAACGGCCGTGGGTTCCAATTAAAGAACCGATCCAGTTTTGAGAAAAAATGGTGGAAGCGATAATTACCAAAATTAAAGCCAGAAATCCTAAATTGATGGGAGACTTGGCAATTATTAACCTTCCCTCAACCAAACCCTTAACCGCGTAAAGGACAAAAAGAATCAAAGTAAATACGGAAATCAAAACTAGTTTATTAAATTCAAAAAATTCAAATGTAAATGGGAGGAAAAACAAAGGAACCAGGAAGGAAAGAAGGCTAACCGCGACAGTAATTATGGTATTTAAGGGACTTTTTTTCATAGGCAATAAGGAAATGCTAGAGACTTTTTTTTAAGCTGTCAAGAGCGAGTTTGCTTTAAACGATTTTAAAGGAACATAAAGGAATATAAAAGAAAGTGCACGTTGGGTTTTCCCTACTTTCCTTTAGTCCCCTTTCGCCCGCTGGTTCAGTCTCGCCTGCTCAATCTGGTAATACTTCTGCTCACGCGCCAGCTTACTCTCAAGAGAAACTACCAAGGAACGAAAGAGAGAATTTGTCTTGTTAACTAGCTCTGTAAAAATTTCGTAGGTCAAGCTTTCTGCCCGAATCTTTTTCAATGGTGGATAAAGTTCCGTTATGTCCTTGTAAGCAAAAGGGTGAGCACCCTCCTCTAATTCTCCCTTAACATCCTTAGAGGATTTTAGAGGATCATAAAGGACATTATTACCCTCCTTTAACTCTCCTTTAACATCCTTTAAAGGTCCGTTTTTGTCCTTCAGCTGGCGGGGTTTGCGAAGAGCATAATTAAAGTCTTTTAAATCAATCCCTAGTTTTGCCAAGCTTGAACCAGGAACAGACTTTAAAAATTTATCCTCTGTCAATTCCCTAACGTCCCCATTCACTTCCCCTAAACTAGCTTGGCTGTAACTTAAAAAGGAAAGGTATTCTTTGGTAATCGCTCGCATAAAACCCTCTTCAATGTTCCTTACGACCGAACGGGAAGCGTCGTCCATTTGGGATTTCCTGCGATACTCTGACTTTGGCAAGCTATCAGTAAATTTCCTAACGAAAAAGCGCAACAACACCGAATTGCTCCAAGGGAAAAGATATCGATACCCTTCTGGATCCTGCCAGACACGAGATTCCTGCTTAGGTTGATTTCCCATTGTTAACTCACGATAGGTTTTTTGGGCAAGTTCTTC
>CAZQQZ010000006.1:23994-28586 GCA_964595755.1 uncultured Candidatus Saccharibacteria bacterium
CCCCTATGTTAAGTGTGCCATTAAGAGAAGCATTCAGGGGCTTACTAGCCGAATGAACGGTTGTTCCTTCACACTCATCCATCCTATAGTGCAGAATAGGGCCTCCGCGGTTATAATCCCAAGCAATCTGTGCCGGCGTCCGGGCGTAGTTGTAGATACGGACTTGGTCGATAAGGCCATTAAAATTATTAGTAGAATTATACTGACCGATATAAAGAGCAAGGGTTGTATCTATCCCACTGCCAGCACCAGCGGGAGTATGCGTGTTCTCTAAACGGCCGTCGACAAATATTTGTCCAGTTCTAACGGCCGTTCTTACTCCAGAGATATAATGCCACTGATTATCATTAATCGTGGTTGTGCTAGTTGGGTTGACTAGAGCATCCCCCGAACTAAATTCATAAACTGCCTTACCATTAGAATCTACTTTCAAAGCGTAGTGGTCTATACCTACGCTAGAGCAATCGGTACTGCTGTTTGATTTGCATAAAACAATGCTGTCTGTTCCAGAAGTTTTTATCCATGTTGAAACAGACCACAAAGCTGCGGCGGGGTTGATGGTCAAAGAGTTATTAGCATAAACGTAATCATTACTCCCATCAAACCTCAGTCCCTTCCCCACTTTCCCGGTAGACCAGCCGGGGGCGGAGGAGCCGGTACCCAACGTTCCAGTGTTGCCATTACCAGAAGTATCCATCGCTGTCGTGCCAACTCCCTCATTAAAATCCCACCTTGCCACCGGTGGTGAGCATGTCGAAGCATCGCCGGGGATACAATATTCCTGCGAGGCGGCGGTGGAGGGAGCGGTGTTGCCAGTACCGCTCGAAAGGCTTCCCAAAACCAAAGCGCCCCCACGGTTGTATTCCGTTTTGACCTCGTCTTCTGTTAAGGCGTAATTATAAATCTTGACATCGTCAATAAGACCGGAGAAGAAACCATAAGTTCCTCCTCCGTCCGATCCAACTCTAAGTTCTGTGGAGGGCTGGTTGATATCAACAGCGACAGAGGAAGTACCATCCTCTAACCCTCCTTTATAATCCTTTATTGATCCTCTAGCTTTATCATAGGTGCAAGCTATGTGTTGCCATTGGTTTAAGGTCAAGGCATTTGAAGAAACCGCCGCTGTTTGCCAAGCACCTGAGCTATAGACCTGGCAGTTGATTTTTCCATTAGCATCTGTAAATAACCGATAAGCAGTGTCTTTGACAAGAATGGCTTTACTGGTAACAGAATTTGGGTTTACCCAAGCGGATAGAGTAAAGGAATTTAAAGGATTGATAGAGGAGTTATTAGAGGTATATACATAATCATTCCCATCAAAACTCAACGCTTTGCCGAATTTGCCATTTTGGGACCAGGTTGGCGCTGCAGTACTGGCGCCGAGGGTGCCGTTTAAGGCCGAGCCGCCGAAGCCGGAGTTGTTGGCCACGGTCCCCTGCCCCTCATCAAAAGAATAGTAAGCGACAGCCGGCTGATGGGCATTGCCGCCTCCTCCGCCTACGGCGCGATTCGGCGAGCCAAGCATGTCTTCTACTATTTGCTTTTGCGTCCGGGCGTAGTTGTAAAACTTCAGCTCGTCAATGGTGCCTTTTAAGGCGGAATAGGGTGTCGAGGCGCTGTCATCAATCCCATATTTTAAAGCGTTAGCCGTGTCGTCAACGGTAGCGGTTAAAGCTTGAGTGGCGACCGAAACGCCATTGACATAAACTTTTAAATTAATTTTGTCGTAAGTGCAGGCAACGTGAGACCAGGCGTTTAGAGTGAGAGCAGTAGCCGTGGCTTGAGCGGCTGTTTGCCATGTGGTCGATTTTATCTGACAGCCAACATAGCCAGAAGCGTCCGTAAAAACACGCAGTTCCTCCGACTTCCCAACAATTGCTTTACTGGCAATAGAAGTTTCTGGTTTTACCCAGGCGGAGACGGTGAAGATGCCGGAGTTGGCGGCAGAAACCGGGGAGGGGGAAATAAGGAAAATAAGGGAGAGAAGGGAGATAAGGGGAAAGAGAATAAGGGAAAACAAATGGGAGCGGCGGTAAGTAAGCCGCCGCTGAAGCAACTTCTCATTAAAGCCTCCCTCACGAGTATGCTTTTCTTTTAGAGATTCTATCAGTCGGTCAATCAGAGTGTTAGCTTGGTTAATAAGGGTAATCAGCAGGTTTAGAGCCCTCTCTCGATCCTCGGGGAGAGAAGGGAAAGAGGGGTTATCGGGTAGGTAGGGGTTATTTCTCAATATCTCCCATATTTCCCCTAGCTCCCCTATTTCCCTCTTACTCTTCTCTGCTGACCAAACCTGAAGCCCATTCTGCCGAGCAAACGCCAAGCAATCCTTAAGAAGCTCTTCCAAACTCCCCCGGGCAACGCCAGTGAGTTTAATATAGCCCGCCAGACTTTGCTGGGTGTAGCCCTCGGGAATGTTTTGCGTGCCGCTCCTTGCCGCCTGCTCCCATTGGTCTTTAGTGCGGGAGAATTTGCTAATCCAGCGGTCAGCGAAAACCACCGAATAGTCATAGATTGGAACGGTAACTTTATAAGCAAGCAGGTATTCATAGCCTGCCTTGGTCTTGGTATTTGTATTCTGTTTTCCCTTATTTTCTTGGTTAGCCATATTTCCCTTATCCTCCCTTATTTCCCTCAATACCCAAAGTCACTCACGCCTACATTGTCGTCCGTGCCATCTAGCCAAACCCCCTTACCAAACTTTCCTGTTTTCCAAAGCGCGCCATTTAAAAGCCCGTTATTGCTGTTTCCCGAAGAATCAAAGGCGGAACTCCCCACTCCTTCATCTGCTTTAAGATAAACCTTTGGACCGGGGGCAAAATTATAAAGAGCACGCACTTCGGCTCCGCTCAGTGCTCGGTTGTAGATCCGAACTTCGTCAGCTAATCCTCTTAAACCATAAGTAAGATCACCATAACCTACTTGACCAATTTTTACACCATCTTCGTTATCAATTGTTCCAGTTTTGGAAAATTCTTTTTCTAGTTTACCATCGATAAAAATTCTGGCTTTAATGCCATCATATGTGGCTATAACATGATGCCAAGTATCGGTTGTAAAAGTATAAGTTAGGTCATTGCTAGAATCACTGTTAATCGACCATCGAATTGTGTTATTGAAAGTCGCAAGCCAATAAGATGTACCCCAACCACCTGTTTGTGTTCCATGGACTATTGTTTTCCACGCAGAGGTTGTTGATAAATTTATCCAGGCGGATACACTAATCTGATTATCAAAAGCAAGACTTGATGAGTTAGTAATACTAACGTAGTCATTGTCGCCAAAAAGTAACCCATTTCCAAACTTTGCATTTGCCCATGTGGGAGCGGAAGAGCCGGTACCAAATGTCCCAGTATTCCCATTGCCAGAAAGATCGGGGGCAGTTGTACCGGAACCAGTGTCCATATTCCAATAGCCCACTAATCCGTTAGAAAGGGAATTGTTAAATGGTTGAATTGCTGAATTGTTGCCACTCAAGTTAGCGCTCGTTCCTTTGGTTGTGCCACGACTGTTGTAATCAAGTTTTATCTGGGCAGCCGTTCGGGCGTAGGGGTAGATTTTAATGTCATCAAGAAATCCCTGCAAATGATTGGTACTGATCTTACCCAATTTAATGGCAGAACCAGTTAGACCAGAAGTAGTGGTGACGGTGATGTAATTCCACTGATTAGCGGTAAGTGTGGGTGAAGTCATGGCTCTTCCATTGACATAATAGATAGGGGTGGTAAAACCTGTCGCGGATACTGCACCTGCAGCGGCAGAGATATAGGCAGAACCATTCAAGTCAATAAAATATTCTGTAGTGGTATTTGGTTTAACCCAGAAAGAAACCGTTTTGATATCAGAAATGCTGTTTGTGACGGAAACGACATCGTCAATGTTATCAAACTTTAGACATTTCCCGCTGACACACATATCCTCTGACTGCCAGGTGGGGGCGGAGGAGCCGGTACCGAGAGTGCCATCATTGTTGTTAGCACTTTTATCCTGAGCGATGGACCCTTGTCCATCGTCGAAGGACCAGTAAGCAACTGGTCCTCCACCAACTTCTTCCGTGGCAAGAGTGGTGGTTGGGGTGGCGGTTGCTGGTTTAATCACCGCAATCCAATCAACCGAAAGAGCGTTGGTGGCATCAGAGTTTTGTAACCTAGCATACTGTGCCACTGCCGGAAGATTTGTACTAGAGGTTGCTAGGGTGGTAGAGTCTTGTATTAGGGAGCTTAGGGCGGCTTGGGATGTTAGGGTATAGATATGATAAGAAGTGTCGTTGGTGCCAGAAGCAGTATTTACAGGAGTAGATTTTGTTGCGCTGGCGGAAGTAGAAATGGTGTAATACTCATACAAAGCTTTGACTTGATCTTCCGTCAGCGCTGATGAGATGACAAACGGTTCGTCTATGGTACCTGCAAAGAAGCTACTTGCTGTTCCCATTGGATTTGCAAGCGCTCCCAATTGCAAAGGATAATAACTGTCGTTTGGCACTGATTCTGCCCAAGTGTCTATTTGTGCTCCGTTGATATAAAGATAGGCATTAGAACCATTGTTGGTAAAAGCAATATAAGTCCAGCTTGAGGTAGGAATTGTATAGGTAGTTT
>CAZQQZ010000007.1:0-25357 GCA_964595755.1 uncultured Candidatus Saccharibacteria bacterium
GAAGTATGTCAATACCAATAGTCAGTTACTGTTGAAACCTTACTGGCATAATCAAGTGAAGATAGTCTTCCCTACCAACAATCTTAAAAAGTCCAGCGGAAAGGCTGTCGTTTCCACCAAAGGTTAGTTTCTCCCCATGAAGATTGGAAAGAAGATCGGTTAAATAGCGACTATTGAAGGCGATCTCGAGTTCCCCACCGGTAATTTCCGCATCGGCCGTGCTCTCCCCCTCGCCCACCTCAACCGCAGTCGAGCTTAAGGAAACTTCGCTCCCCTCAAAATGCAATTTGACGATTGAAGAAGTATCTTTAGCAAAAACACTGGCGAGGCGAACGGCGTTTAACAACTCTTCTCTAACAATGGTCGCTTTAGTTGTGAAATCAGCGGGAATAATCTTTTTGTATTCTGGGAATTGCCCTTCCAAAATTCTTGAAAAAATAAGAACATTCGGCATTTCAAAAATTAACTGATTTCCTTCCGGAAGAAGGGAAATTTTAATCGGTTCCTCGCTTCCGCCAACCACTCGAGAAACTTCAAGCAAAGTTTTTGAGGGGATGACCAAAGAAACATCTTCTTTAACCGTTTCCGATAACATCAAAACTCGCTCCGCCAGACGAAAACCATCAACTCCGACAAAGGTAAGGGTGTTACCACTAACTTTCATAAGAACCCCGGTTAGAATCGGTCTGGTTTCGTCAGAGGAGGCAGCAAAAGCAACTTCGGAGACAGCTCCCGAAAAATCTTTGGGATTTACTTTTAGAAAATATTCAGAAGAAGTTTTAGGAAGCGAAGGAAATTCGTCTTTGGAAACTCCGTTAAAAGTGGAGTGAGATTTTTCAGCGGAAATAGTAAAAATTTGATTTTCGGAAGAAAGTTTAAGCTCAACTGGAGGAAGATTTCCTACAAATTCTAAGAGGAGTCGTGCAGGAACGGTAACTCCTCCTTCTTCTTCTATCTTAGCCCCTATCCAAGTAACCACCCCTGTTTCAAGATCCGTCGCCGCCAATTTTAGACGGCCCTCTTCCGTTTCGATTAAAACATTAGATAAAATAGGAAGCGAGCCTTTGGTGGCAACGGCTTTTCCGACGACGGAAAGGCCAGCGGCGAAATTTTCTTTAAGGACAGAGAGTTTCATTTATAAATATAAAAAGATTACTTAGGTTTAATAACAATGTGACGATCCCAACCTTCGCCCTCGCTTTCGGAAAGGACGCCCTCAAGTTGCTCCACTTTGAGGTGAATTATTCTTCTTTCGTAGGAAGACATTGGCGATAAAGCGATCGGCGCCGCTAAAAATCGCGCTTTCTCGGCCGCTCGAATAGCAATATCTTCAAGTCGAGCGACTTTCTCGCCCTGATAACCACCAGCATCAACAATAACCGTTTTTCTCTCTCCTGTTTTTTGGAAAACCATTAATGCAAGGATAGTTTGAATGGCGGAAAGATGCTCTCCATGATAGCCAATCAAAACGCCAAGGTCTTCCCCATTTATGTTAACGGTGATAACTTTATCTTCTTCGCCTGTTGCAGAAACGGAAACCTCGGCGTCAACACCTAGTCTTTTAAGAAGCTCCTCCGTCAAGTTTTTAGTAACATTTAAGATTTCGTTCATAAAAAATCAACCATCCTTTTTCGCTCCTCTCACGATGAGAAGGTGCTGAAACAAGGACATAAGAGTTGACAAAAACCAATAAAATGTAAGTCCTGCGGGCAGTTTAAGACCGATAATCACTGTCATTACCGGCATGGTGTAAAGCATTTGCTGTTGCATATTATAAGAGATGTCGTCCGTTTTAGCAACCGTCTTTTCCGCTAATTCCGCTTCTTTTTTAAGAGGGGCGTTCATCAGTTTTGAATAGGCAAATTGGGCTAACCCCGAAAGAACTGGCAAAATGTAGTAAGGATCGGGCTTGGTCAAATCGAAATACAAAAAGCGAGTGTTAATCGCCCCAGAGATATGGAGCCAACTGCTATATAAAGCAGTATTAATTTTCTCGATTGCCTCCGGGGTGTTAGCATTAAGCACTAGTCGTAAAACACTGTAAAGGGCGATAATAAAAACAAGCTGGAGGATTTGGGTCAGACACCCGGAAGCGGGATTGATCCCTTTATCTTTATAGAACTGCCCTTGGGCTTCCGCCAATTTTCTCTTATCATCCTTAAATTTCTCTTTAAGCTTATTTAGTTCCGGCAGAAGCTCCTTTTGAATTTTCGCCGTTTTTATGGAGGAAACCATCACCGGCCAAAGAAGAAGCCGGGAAACGACGGTTACCCCGACGATAGAAAGCCCAAAACTGCCAAAAATTTTATGAAAAAACAAAAAAAGATTGGTGATTGGGTATATTAGAATTTGGTTCCAAATTTCTGTAAGCATAATAAAATAGATCAACGCTCAAAGGGCAAAACTCAAAACTAAGCCAGGGGATCGCTTCCTCCTTTAAAAAACGGATTACACCTAACGATTCGCTTTATCCCAAGGAAACCACCTTTTAACACCCCATACTTCTCAATCGCCTGATAAGTATATTCAGAACAGGTCGGCGTGAAGCGGCAAATCTTTACCCCACCGAGCATCCTCCCCAATAAACCGTGATCTAGAGATATGTATTTTTGATAAAACCTGATTGATTTTAACAGAAAAAGCTTAAACATGTGAGGGAAAGTTATCTAAACGAAGTAAGAAAGGAAGAAAAAGCGCTTTTGATAAGAGACAAATCCGCGTTTAACATCCGAGCTTTGGCAATAAAAACAAAATCAAAACCCAAGGGAATGTTATTAATCGATAAAGAAACCATCTCCCGCATCAATCTGGTTACTCGATTTCGAATAACCGCCCGTTTGTCAATTTTTTTAGAAACAATAAAGCCAAAACGAATGCTTTTTGGGTCTTTGGAAGGAGCGAAGGAAATAATAAAAAAGGGTGTTTGGTAAATCTTCCCTAAACGGCGGACCCTTCGGTAGTCATAATCATCTGTCAAACGGTACTGGCGAGGAAGCATTTTAAAGTATCTTTTTGGTAACAAAAATCAAACAGCAATCCGTTTTCTTCCCTTACTCATTCGGCTTTTAATCACTGCCCGACCGCCGGATGTTCGCATCCTTTTAAGAAACCCATGGGTTCGTGGACGGGCTTTCTTTTTTGGTTGAAAAGTTCGTTTTGGCATAATCTGGGCAAGAATAATAGGCTAAAAAGGAATTTATGTCAACAGGGCGCTTACTTACTTCTCCGACAGGAATTTAAGATAATCTTCTCGTGAAATTCTCGCCGTTCGCAAATTGTTAAGGATTATAAAAACAGGAACTTCTTTTTTCTTTGGAATGATTACTCGCCTTGGATAGCCTTTCTTCCTCATTTGAATATGATCTCCTGTAATTCCAAGATATTCCCAACCATTTTTCTCAAAAAACTTAACGAGAATTGAGTATGGTTGAGGAGAAATTTTAGGCATAAGACAGATCTTTGCTTGATAGGGATAGGTTTAGGATAGAAAAATAAGTCTTTGGGGTCGCCTTTTTCTTATCAGGATGGGTAAATCCCGCCTCTTGCATAACTTGTTCCAACGTACCGTCTTCCTTCGCCCCTTTTAGCAAAAGGTAGACTGCCTCTTCCAGCATCTTCCTAGCCTCTTCTTCCGTTTTCCCACAAGAAGAGATATCAAATTCTGGATTAAAGGCAACAAAAGGGCTCCCCTTTGAAGAGCCCTCATTAAAAACCTTAATTGTCAGGGGAAGATTAATCGTCTCCATACCTTTATTCTAGCATGTAATTCCTTTTGTGGTAACTTTACTCGCTGAAGCTGAGGTTGAAAAGACTTGAGCTGAACAAATTGCCGACATAAGATTAACGCCCGACTGATTACATCAATCTCCTACCAATTCATCGCTACGCTCTAAATTGTCGCAACTACAAAACCACACACCTACCACTCTAGAAAATAAGACAATCACGCCCTTTAGCAGGGTCCGTCCTTGTTGAAGGCTACTACAAAGCGATTTTAAAAATGACGTGACGCACGTCTTTCCCTGTGAGAAAAAATGCTAAAGGTTATTGACAGTTTTCCACAAACAGTCTTCAATCTAGATAACTTATTTTTATGGACGAAAAAACACTTTGGAAAACTACTCTCGATCAACTTGAATTGGAGCTCTCTACCCCAATCTTCCAAACCTTTTTTAAAAATACCAAGATCACCAAAATGGAAGAATCAATGATGGAAATTGCCTGCGCCAATCAAGCGGCTAAAGAAAGAATTGAAACCAGGCACTACTCCCAACTTAAGAATATTATTGATGGGCTTACCAAAAAAGAAGTGTCCCTAAATTTTGTGGTGGATAACACTTTAAAACCTACTAACGATTTAGGTCCGCTTTTTCAATCAGGGAAATATGAAGAACCAATAAAAACGAGTGCGCACAAAGATTCTGGACTTTATCCCCAATATACTTTTGATAATTTTGTTGTCGGAGCAAACAATAATCTTGCCCATGTAGTCGCCTTATCAATTGCAGAAAATCCCGGAAAAGTTTATAACCCCCTATTTCTTTATGCTGGGGTAGGGCTTGGAAAAACCCATCTAATCCAAGCAATTGGTAATCAGATTTTAAAAACCCAACCAAGTAAACGGGTAATTTACTGCACAGGGGAAACTTTTACCAACGAACTCCTTGAGTCAATTTATAAAGCCAAACAATTTAGAGACGCAACCACCAGTTTTCGAAAAAAATTTAGAGAAACGGATGTCTTGATAATCGACGATATTCAGTTTATTGCCGGCCGTGAGACAACTCAAGAGGAGTTTTATCACACCTTTAACGCCCTCTACCCCGCCGGTAAACAAATTATCCTCGCATCAGATCGCCCGCCAAAAGAAATTGATAAATTGGAAGAACGATTGGTTTCCAGATTTTCCTCGGGAATGATTGCCGATATGCAAGCGCCGGATGTGGATATGCGGAACGCAATTTTAAGAAAGAAGAGGGAACAACTAAGGTCCAATATAAGCGACGAAATTATCGATTTTATCGCCCAAATTTCTCCTTCGAATATCCGTGATCTTGAAGGAAAGTTTTTGCAAGTGATTGCCTTAACCCAAACTTCCAAAGAAGACGCCACACTCGAAAAGATAAGCCAATTCTTTGGGAAAAATAAAAGTAAGGAGCCGGAAAGAGTTTCCTCAAAAACGATATTTAACGCGGTTACTAAGTATTTTGAAATTACCGCGACTGACCTTAAAGATAAATCAAGAAAAAGAGAAGTGGTTGTCCCCAGGCAAATCGCCATGTATCTGATGCGGTCGTTAACGGACGTACCGTTGGTACAAATCGGAGAACTCCTTGGGGGAAGAGATCACACCACCGTAATTCACGGTAATGACAAAATTGAAAAAGAAGTGGTCACTAACCAAAAAATTCAAGAGGATGTCAAAAACATAAAAAACCTCCTAAACCTGCAAACAGCTTAGTATCCACAAATGTTTAATGTTTTCCACGAGTATTCCACAGGATAATTAACCAAGTATTAACAAATTAAAATACAGCCCAAAGCACACCCACGCTAAAATAAAATGTTCCCCACAAATCCCCACCCTCTATTACTACGACTTCTGTATTTATATACGACTTGTAATAGTTCGGTAAATAAAATAAACATATATCTTGTAATATAGAGAATATTAAATTAACGATTAAAAGGATATAATTCAGTCTATGAGAAGATTTCTTGCAGTTATTTTTGGGAAACTTACCTACTCTTTAATAGGTCTCCTGAAGCTGGGGTCTGGGGCAACTTGGCCGGGGCATATTGCTCTTAAAATTTATCCACAATTTGTTAGATCCTATCGGGATAAGTTTTCTAAAGTCATTCTTGTTTCCGGGACAAACGGGAAAACGACCACCGCCAAATTAATTACTAAAACTTTCGCCGATTCTGGTTTTTCTGTTATCTACAACCCTTCTGGGGCTAACCTTTTAAATGGAATTGCTTCTTCTCTTGTTCGCAGTTTTCCTCTATTTGAAAAGAACATTGACGGGAAACCTGTTGGAGTCTTTGAGGTTGACGAGGGGGCTCTCCCTATGGTTTGTGAAAATCTTATTCCTGACGGGGTGCTACTTCTAAATCTTTTTCGCGACCAGCTTGATCGTTACGCTGAACTTGATATGACAGCTGAGAAATGGTTAACCGCCCTTAAGAAACTTCCAAAAAGTACAAAGGTAATTTTAGGGGCAGATGATCCGCTGGTAGCTTTTCTTGGCAGAGAGTTGCCCTTGCACGTGAGTTATTTTGGAATCAGTTCCGTTGAGACATGTGATTCTGAAGAAAGTGGCGACTCTAGTCGCTGCCCTTCCTGCGGTGCGGATTTGAAATATTCTCCAAAGTTTTATTCCCATATCGGCATCTGGTCTTGTCCTAAATGTTCCTTCAAACGACCAGAACTTAATTATCTTGGCAAAGTTTTCTCAAAATCTTCCCTATCTCTTTTTGAGAAAGACAAAATTATTCTTAAGGAACAAAAGATGCCTCTTTCCGGTTTTTATAATTTTGAAAATGTGACCGCCGCGTTTTCCGTTTGTATGCAATTTGGTATTTCTCCTAAGATTTTCTCAACCGCGCTTTCTACCCTTTCTCCCGCTTTCGGCCGTCAAGAGGAGTTTTTGATAGAAGGGAAAATGGTAAAAATTTTGTTATCCAAGAATCCAACTGGATTTAATGAGAATCTTAAGATCTTGCATGAAGTTACTTGTATGGGCGAGATCCTATCTCGCCCATACAAAAAGGGAAAAGATGTTGTTCTTTTTGTTCTCAATGATGGCATTGCCGATGGGCGAGATGTTTCTTGGATTTGGGATGTCTCTTCAACTCTTTTTCAGGAAGTTTATAAAAGGTATTCTATTGTTGTTTCGGGCACTCGATATTTGGATATGGCCTTAAGGATTAAACATGCTACTTCAGAAAATAAGATTAACCTATCGGTTTATGAAAAGCTTAATGAGGGGATTTTGAGGGGGTTGGGGGGTGTGGGTGAGGGAGGTACTTTATATGTGATAGCGACATACACGGCAATGTTGGAAGTGAGAAAGATTTTGGTTGGAAGGAGGATTATGTAGGAACTATGAATCTAAAAATCGGTTGGCTATATCCGGATTTACTAAACCTGTATGGCGATCGGGGAAATATAGAGTGCTTGATGAACCGCTTAAAGTGGCGGGACATTTCAGTTGACCTTATTGGAATTTCTCTTAAAGATAAAAACAATTTTAAAGAGATAGACATCCTTTTTTCCGGAGGCGGCCCGGATTTATCTCAAAAATTAGTGGCGGAGGATTTCTTACATAACAAAGGGGATTACATTCGCGAGTTTGTCGAGAATGATGGGGTCGGCCTATACATTTGCGGCTCATTTCAGCTTTTAGGGAAATATTACCGTCCTTATGAGGGGGAAGATTTAAAGGGGCTATCTGTTTTTGATATGTATACGGAGCATTTTGGACTTACAAAACCTAGGTTGGTTGGGAATGTTGTTGTCTCCTGCGACATTTTTAAGGATAAAGAAAACACTCTGGTTGGATTTGAGAATCATGGCGGACGAACTTTTTTGGGCGCAAATCTATCTCCGCTTGGAAAAGTAATTCATGGTTTTGGCAATAATGGAGAGGATAAAACCGAAGGGGCAGTTTATAAAAATTCAATTGGAACGTATCTTCATGGGCCGCTATTACCGAAAAACCCTCACTTGGCGGATTTACTAATCGAAAAGGCGCTTAAGAAGAAATACGGGAAACCTGTTGAACTTAGTGGTTTAGATGATACTTTGGAATGGTCTGCCCACAAGAACGCGCTTCATCTTTCATAAAAATTACTTTGAGTAAACTAGAAAAATATCTTTTTTATCTTCTTATTATCCTTCTCCCCGTTAATTTGGGAAAGCATTTCATTTTCCCTTTTTCTTACGTTAATGGGATTTTGGTAGATTATTTGATTCCAACTTTGTACCTTACGGACTTGCTGATCTTGGGTTTGTTATCGCTTTGGGCAGTACGTGAGGCTAAGTTACCCAGGTTACTTGGGTTAATTAAGGATCTTAAGGAAAGAAAGATAATTTTAATACTGCTACTTTTTTTGATTTCACTCGCGCCTTCGGTAATCCTCGTGGATAATCAACCAGCGGCGGTTTATCGCTATTTAAAAATCTCTGAGTACATTTTTTTAGCTTTTTATGTCGCCCGAAACTACAAATTTAAAGATATTTTCTCCAAACTTTCTTTTTTGCTTTCCATCGGCGCTTTGTTTGAAGGGGTTTTGGTGTTAGCGCAATTCATAAAACAAACTTCTATTTTTGGATACCTTTTCTTGGGAGAACCCGTTTTTAATTCTTCAATGTTTGGGGTGGCAAAATATGAGATTTTTAATCGTTTGTTGGTTCGTCCTTATGGAACCTTTCCCCACCCTAATGTCATGGGAGGTTATTTTGCTTTACTTATTCCTTGGTTTATTTTTCGATTTGTTGAGGCGAGGAGATGCGATTTAAGAAAGCAAACACTTTGGTGGGGATTGGTTTTGGTTGTTTGTGTTACCGGGTTTTTGCTTTCTTTCTCAAGAACGGCCATTATTGTGGGAATATTGGGGAGTTTGGGGGTGTTGTGGTGGGTGGGGAATTTGGGGCATAAGAAAGAGATAAAAATAATTCCGGCGGTGATTTCCCTTTCAATTTCTAGACGGATTTTTTTGGCAGGGGCGGCTTTTAAAGCAATTCAGGAAAAACCTTTCTTTGGAGTTGGCTTAAATAATTTTACGGTCTACCTTGCTAGGTCTAGATCACTTTTGGAAGAAACACGTTATTTGCAACCGGTGCATAATGTTTTTCTTTTGATATTTGCTGAGTCTGGGGTACTAGCGGGAGTGTTGTTTGTGCTGTTTTTGGGATCGGTTGTAATAAGTCTCATGAGACCAATAAGACCAATGGGACCAATGACACTCCCAGCAATTTCCCTAATTCAAATTGTCTTGATTAGTCTTTCGGATCACTATTTTTGGACAATCCAACAAACGAGTATTTTCTTCTGGTTGATTATTGGATTTGGTTTGGGGTATGCTAGACTAGAAAAGTGAGTATGAAAAAACCTAGTTACAAACTCTATACTTTTGTGTTTGCCCTTGCCCTTCCTTTTGTGGGTGGTTGTAAGGCGCCCGATATTAATATTGGCACTAAAGAAGTTAGTTATTGGGGACTTTTTGAGCCGGAAGCGGTCATGTCTCCTTTGATTTCTGACTTTACCGAGAAGAATTCCGGCACGAAAATTACATATGAAGAACAAAGATTTGACGATTTGGCTTCTTATAAAGAAACGCTTCTGACCCGTCTAAAAGAAGGGACAGGCCCTTGTGTGGCTAGGATTCATCAAAGTTGGGTCAAAGACTTTTCAGCAGAACTTGCTCCCGTTCCTTCCTCCTTTAATTACGAGGAAACTTTTTACCCATCTGCTCAAGAGTCGGCCAAAGTAGGGGGTTCATATTTTGCCGTTCCTTTAATGTATGATGGGTTGGTCCTTTTTTATAATCCATCTATGTTTGCCGCTTCGGGGATTGATAAAGCGCCTTTAACTTGGGATGAGTTTCGCTCCGACGCAGTAAAAATGACTAAAAAAGATGAGAAGACGGGGATAATTTCCCAGGCCGGGGCGGCCATTGGGGCGGGGGCCAATATTTCTCACGCTAGCGATATCCTTGGCTTGATGTGGGCGCAAACGGGTGTTTCGGTTCCGGAAGATTTGAATAATCAAGCCGCCTATGACGCATTAACTTTTTACACTGATTTTGTCAAAAAAGATAAAGTTTGGGATGCCGCTTTACCGGAATCGGTTCGGGCATTTGCGGAAGGGAAAGTAGCGATGATTTTTGCTCCTTCTTGGCGAATTTTTGATATCAAGGGAGTTAACCCTTCCTTTGAGTTTAAGGTAGCCGCCGCGCCTCAAGTGCCTCAGCTTGGAGATGAAGAAGTGAGCAATGTTCATTGGTCAAGCTTTTGGATGGAAGTGGTTTCTAAAGACTGCAAAGCCCAAAATCAAGCTTTCTCTTTTCTTTCATACCTCACTTCCGCGGAGGGCCAGCGGATGTTTTTTGATGAAGCAACCAAATCTCGGCCTTTCGGGGAGCCCTACGCTCGAGTCGACTTAGCAGAATCTTTAAAAGATGACACGGTTCTTGGGGCGATTGTCGCCGGCGCCCCCTACTCTTTCTCTGGTGTAATTACAGATCAAGCGGGAAACACTAAAGAAGTTGAGGCGGTCGTGACGGCGATTGAAGGAAACTTAAAAGGAGACTCGGAGGAGGAAGTTTTGGGCGTTCTTCAGAAAACCCTTCAGGCCTCAGAATGATATTGGTTGACAGTTCTATTACAATCCTCTAGACTACAGGTTAGGTATAAGATGAAAAAGGAGGAGACATGATCTTTCTTAAGGTACTCGTTCCTGTCGTAGTGGTGGTTGCGGTTTTGGTGTATTTTTGGGCAAGCACATGGGTGAGGGGTCTTTACGAAAGCTTGTTCGGGAGCGATTCATGACTATTTTTGGTTTATTGTTTCAGGTAGCGGTGTTTGTCTCCATAGTAGTTGTTATCACGTTCCCAATCATTGCCGTCGTCGAGCTTTTTCTCAAATGGAGAAATGGAAGGCGTTGGGCGATAAAGTGAAGTTGTTGGCGCTTCGCTCGAAGTATCTTCGCGAAGCGCCATTTTTATTTGCGATATAATCCATCTATGAAAATTCTTGGTATCGAAACAAGTTGTGATGAGACTTCCGCCGCCGTTGTTGAAGACGGAGCCAAAGTTTTATCCAACGTTGTTGCCTCCTCTCAGGAAATGCATGTAAAAACCGGCGGGATTGTGCCGGAAGTGGCTGCCCGGGAGCAGGTTAAATCGATTATTCCGGTGACCAACGAGGCTCTTAAAAAGGCAAATTTAACCAAAAATGAAATTGACGCGATTGCGGTGACGGTTGGGCCGGGATTGGTCGGATCCCTTCTTATTGGAGTAGAAACGGCAAAAACACTTGCTTGGATTTGGAAAAAACCTCTAATTCCGGTTAACCATCTTTACGCTCATATTTATTCTGTTTTTTTGGATAACGCTACTCCTCCCCCACTCCCTGCCGTTTGTCTGATTGCTTCTGGTGGGCATACGGATTTAGTTCTTTTTAAAAGTCACAAAGATATTACCTGGATTGGGGGAACGGTGGATGATGCGGCGGGAGAGGCGTTTGATAAAGTAGCGAGAATTCTCGATCTTGGATATCCCGGTGGTCCTGTAATATCGAAAGTGGCAGAAGAATGTAGAATGGCGATTTCTGATTTAAGATTTCAGAATAAGAAGGAAACACTAAAACTGCCAAGACCCCTGATTCAAGAAGATAACCTAGACTTCTCATTTTCTGGGCTTAAGACGGCGGTTTTACGGGCGTTTGAGTCGAAGCTCTACCCTACCCCAGAGATTGCCTATGAATTTCAAGAAGCGGTTGTCGATTGTTTAGTTAAAAAAACAATAAAGGCGACGGAAAAATTTGGGGCTAAATCCATTATTGTCGGTGGAGGAGTGGCGGCAAACCAACGTTTGCGTTTTTTAATCGGGAAAAATGCGGAAAATCTGTGTTCTAGAACACAGGTACAAAACATTCAAGTGCATTTCCCTTCATTAAAATACTGTGGAGATAATGGAGCGATGATTGCCTCGGCTGGGTTTTTTAACAACAAACCTGCAAAAGATTTATTTTTAGTTGACGTCGACCCTGGTCTGCATTTTTGAAAATATGAGGTTTTTGTGGATGATGAGGAATATATCCTACGAATTTTTTGCGGGGAATGTGAAAAATTGTGCGGGAAATGGGGTGTTTATGTCTTATAGCATATTTTGATAAAAAAGTCAAGTTGGGGTAGAATAACGGCCAATTATGGAACCGGTTTATAAAGCAAGCGAAGTTGAAGAAAAAATCTATAAAATGTGGGAGGAAAATGGCTATTTTACCCCAAAAATGGATCCAAAAAAGGAGCCATTTACTATCCTTTTACCGCCCCCAAATGCCAATGACCCCTTGCATATGGGGCACGCCCTTTATGTAGTTGAGGATATTTTAGCTAGGTTTCACCGGATGAAAGGGGATCCCACCCTCTGGCTTCCTGGATTCGATCACGCGGGAATTGAAACCCAATTTGTGTTTGAGAAAAAACTTCGCAAGGAAGATAAATCCCGTTTTGATTTTGACCGGGAAACTCTATTTAAAATGATCTCTGATTATGTTAACGAGAATAGGGGAGTGGCTAAATCCCAACTTAAAAAACTGGGGTTTTCCCTGGACTGGACCCGGGAGAAATACACGATGGATCCATCCCTTTTAAAAACCGTTAATGCCACTTTTAATAAAATGCACAAGGACGGGCTTTTGTATCGCAAAAAGAAAGTGGTCAATTTTTGCCCACGTTGTGGCACTTCTTATTCCAATTTAGAGGTCGATTATTCGGAAGAAGTGGGGGCGCTTTGGTACATCAGATACCCAATTATAAACGAGAAACAACGAAGCGAAGCGGAGCCCTCCGAAGCTACGAAGGAGCGAAGGAGGGTGCTTGGGGAGGAGAATGGCTATATAACTGTAGCTACTACCCGTCCCGAGACCATGTTAGGTGATACGGCCGTGGCGGTAAGTCCGAAAGATAAGAGATATAAAAATCTAGTTGGCAAAACTTGCATTTTGCCCTTGGTGGGTAGGGAAATTCCCATAATTTCCGATTCTGCCGTCGATAAAGACTTTGGGGCAGGCGCCTTAAAAGTGACGCCGGCCCATTCGATTATTGATGAGGAAATTGCGGGGAGGCACGATCTTCCAAGTGAAGTGGTGATTGGGCAAAATGGGAAGATGGAGCTTGGTGAGATACTTAAAGATAAATCCGAAATCCGAAGCACGAAATCCCAAACAAATTCGAAATCCGAAATTCAAAATCCGAAACAAGTGCAGGAAGAGTTTTTAAAGAGTATCAATGGCATGAAGATTGAGGAGGCGAGAATGCTAATAATCGAAGAACTGAAGAAACTAAACTTGCTGGAAAAAGAGGAAAAGTTGACTCATTCGGTTGGGCATTGTTATCGATGCGGGAAAATAATTGAACAGCTGCCTTTGCCTCAGTGGTTTGTGAAAATTGAGCCTTTGGCAAAGCCGGCGATTGCCGCCGTCAAAAAGAAAGAAATCAAAATTGTGCCGGCAAGATTTGAAAAGATTTTTCTTCAGTGGATGGAAAATATTCGGGATTGGAATATTTCCCGCCAGATTGTTTGGGGACCAAGAGTGCCGGTCTGGTATTGTTTAAAGTGCAATCCAGAGATAAACATATCTTTTATAAGTAAAAAAGAAGATAATTGGCGAGGCGAAGCCAGCCTCGCCGACGAGTCTAGGCGGGCCTCGCAGCTACAGGAAAAATCAGAATTAATTTCGGGAACATATGGGGAGCTTTCGGGGAAATATTCTTTTGATGATATTAAAAACGGTTTGCAGGAACTTCGGGCGCCTGAAAATGCAAGTTATATTTTGGAGGAAAGATGTAAAGAATGTGGATCGCAGGAGATTTTGCAAGAAACTGACACCTTTGACACTTGGTTTTCTTCCGGTCAATGGCCCCTCACCACTTTGAATTATCCGGAAGGCGAGGACTTTAAATATTTTTACCCTACAACTGTCCTCGACACGATGTGGGACATTCTTTTCTTCTGGGTGGCACGAATGATCATGTTTGGTCTTTACCTCACCAAAGACCTCAAGGATGGGAAGGATCAAGTTCCTTTCAAATTTGCCCACATGCATTCCCGGGTGGTGGATAAATTTGGAGCGAAAATGAGTAAGAGTAAAAACAACGCGATTGATCCACTTCTCATGGTTGATAAATACGGAGCGGACGCTTTAAGAATGGCCTTGGTTTATGGAATTGCCCCGGGAAGCGATATTTCCGTTTCGGAAGATAAGATTAGGGCGTATCGGAATTTTGCCAATAAGATTTGGAATGCGAGCCGATTTGTGCTATCGCACGAGGTAAAGCTTAAAAATCTTGATTCTAGTGCGCTTTCGCTAGATCCTTCGCTAACGTTCAGGATGACAGATGGGAACAAATCAAAACTGAAAGCAGAAGATAAGGAAATTTTGGAAAAGCTTGAGAAAACGAAGAAATTGGTAACATCCGGAATAGAAAAATATCGATTCGGGTTGGCGTCGGAAGAGATTTACCAATTCTTTTGGCATGAGTTTTGTGACAAATACATTGAATCAGTTAAGGGTAGATTAAATGCGGGTGGGGAAGATGGGGAAGTGGCGGCCGCTATTCTTTTCCAAGTATTGACTCAGTCGTTGAAACTATTGCACCCGTTTATGCCATTTGTGACAGAAGAAATCTGGCAGAAATTAAGGGAAGTTGATTCAAAACTCGAAAAGAGTTTGATGATAGCTGAATGGAAATAAAATTAATTGGCGCGATGGGATCGCGCACTACGTTAATATATCTTTTAGGATTTTGTAGTGCGACATCTTATGTCGCCAATTCGACTTAATTGGTGCGATGAGAGTTCGATTTTGTTAGTCACACTCAGAAATTAATAGTATGAAAATAATGGTTTTTCTTCACGGTACTGTAATAATGCATCGAGGTGGCTTGGGGAAATCCCCAAATGAGCGTGGGGAGCAAGTTGAGGAAAATGAGGAATCAGTACATCGGTATGAAGATTATGTTCCAGTCGATAATGCGATCAAAAAATTAAGAAAATGGCAACAACAAGGGGCTGAGATAATATATCTAAGCTCTCACCAAAGTGAGGAAGATACAAGAAAAGACAGAAAAGTACTTTCAAATTATAATTTTCCTGATGCGCCTGTTTTATATAGACGTGGTAAAGAAACTTACGCAGAAATAGCCGAAAGAGTTATGCCCGATATTTTGGTAGAAGATAATTGCGAAAGCATTGGTGGAGAGTCTGAAATGACTTTCCCACGTGTAAAACCGCAGAAGAAAAAGCTAATAAAATCGATTATTGTTAATGAGTTTTCTGGGATCGACAATTTACCTGACGACATAAATCAATTGAGAAGGTTTACTGAAACTAGGTAATAGAATTAAATAATTGGCTGGATGGGACCAGCCTCGCTGAGTCTAGGCGGGTCCCGCACTACATTGGTTAATTTTATTCTGTGAAACAAAGTTTGAGAAAGGAAATCCGTCTGCCTTTTTACGACTACTCATCTTCGGGTTGGTACTTCGTCACGATTTGCACAAATTACAGAAGATCGGTTTTTTATCCTCACATCAGTGCCGAGTACGGTCACGATTTTAAAAATCTAGGTACATCACCTAAAGATTCTCAAGCGCGAAAAAACACAGAGTTACTAAAAGAGGTTATTTGTGAATTAGAGTCCAAATATTACGTAAATTTAGAAATTGATTTCTATTGCATTATGCCAGACCACGTTCACTTAATTATTGTTTTTAACGATCTTGTGAAAAGAAGAGGGGAGTTAGAGTCTCGGAATTACAGTTTACGAGATGTTGTCGGTGCTTTAAAGGCGATTATTTCAAGGTATCTTGGGTTTCAAGTTTGGCAACCAAATTACTACGAACACATAATCCGGACCGAAGATTCGTTAGATCGGATCAGAAACTACATTCTTCAAAATCCGGAAAAAATTACAATTGATTGGGTAAAACTAGATCCAAAAGTATGATAAGAGGTTACTTTTCTTTCTTCTTTTCTTCTTTCTTCTCTCCCGCTGGCTCTTTGGTGGCTTCACCTTCGGCCGGAGCGACACCTTCTTCACCTTCGGCGACTTCTTCCTCACCAATTACTTTCGCTTCCGCCGGGGTGGCTTCCTCTTCGACTACTTCTTCCTTCATTTCCGCGTAATCAAGCCTTACAATAAAAGCATTTTCATCTTGATCGATGGAAATTTTGCTTTTATCTATAGCCAAATCGGAGATTTTTATTCCTTGGTCAATTTCCACTAGGCCAGAGATATCAATTTCGAACTTTGCGGGCAGATCGGTTGGCAAGCACTCAACTTCAATTTCTGGGAGCAATGTTAAAAGTAAAGCTTTGCCGTTTTTGACTAGCTCGTTTTCTCCAATGATTTCGACCGGAATGGCGGCGGTAATTTTATCGGTTAGTTTAACCGCGTGGAGGTTCACATGGATAATATTACTGAAAACTGGGTCGTGCTGGACCTCGGAAATTAGTACTTTTACCGGCTTTCCGCCATCTACCGAAACATCAATTAGGGTTGATTCGCCCGCTTCTTTAAAGACTTTTTTAAATTCCTTTTCATCAAGGGTAATGGGGGTTGATTCTTCGCCCTTTTCAAAAACTACCGCGAGAATTTTTCCATTTTTTCTTAATTTGTTGGCGCGCTTGCCCAAAAGGGTTCTTTTTTCCGCATTAAGTTGCATAATAGGGGTGATGATAGGGTAATGAGGCCTAAAAGTCAACCAGTCATTTAAATTTGTAATAGATGGCTTTCCCTTTTCCCTTTCGTTCAATTATTCCCATATCTATAAGATTTTTAAAATCAAGGCTTCTCGTGGAGTTGGCGCGATCTGTTAGCTTCACATAATCGCGATCCGCAATGTACCCTCGGTCTTTTATGAACTCGAGAATCTTTTTATGATAAGGCGTAAGCTCAGTTTTTGGACTAACGGAACTTTCTGATAGAAGTTTTTTGACTCTTAGAAGTTCATCAATTATCCCGTCGGTGAAATACTCAAGCCATCCGGTAAAATCAATTGAATTTACGATATCGTAGTAGTTGCCTAGAACACCAACGCTGTTAAAATAATTGGTTACATTTTTGTTGTAGAAATTTTCAAAACTGAAAAGGTTAAAAGTGTTTAGTCCCAAGTCTCTTAAAATAACCTTTGTAACAAGTCTTGCGGTTCTGCCGTTGCCATCCGCAAAAGGATGTATAATTACGAATTGTTTATGAAATATACCGGCAATAATAAGTGAGTCTACTGTGGCATTTCCTAGATTAACAAACTCTACTAAATCCTTCATTAGTTCGGGCACATTTTGGGCATCCGGTGGCCAATAGATAGTTCTTCTGGTTCTTGGATCGTTGACAAATACAGGCTCTTGCCTCAATTTCCCAGGCTGATATTTGGGTAATAATTTATTAACTACTTCGTGGTGAGTTGCAAAAATCAAGGCGAGGTTGAAGGATATCGGGCTCCTATTTAGATTTTTAAGAGCGTTGTTGTAATTTATTACCTCTTGTTCGCTGCTACTTAAATTTTGAGGTTGGTTTTTAATAATCTGTTTTACATCCGTCAAGGGTAGGGGGTTTCCTTCTATGCTGGTTGAGGCATAAGAGGAAATTTCTCTGGCGTTTCTTTCAAGTTCGTAAAGAACGATTTTAGGAAATCTTCTATTATTAAGGTCTAAAACAATGGAATTTACCTGTTTTATGTTAGAAAGAAGCTTGTTTGTAACGGTGTATTTGGGCCTAAACATAATAGACGAATCATAGACGATAATCGGTTGATTGTCAAGTTGCCTTACCTAAATGGCACTGATATATGGAGATTTTTGTTCATTTCAAGGGTTAAAGTCGCCTCACTGTCGCTGATTTTTAAGCCCGCATTTTCCGCAAAATCCTTACCAAATGGCTTAACTAGCCTAAAGCTAAACGGCTCGTCTGATTTTGCGCCCGATTGTTTTTGCACCAATAGCTCGTAGGATTTTGAGTCTGGTTTAATGGTTACGGTTGGGGGCAAAAAGTAATTTAGGGAAAGTGTTACTTGGCTACCAGGCTCCATTTCGAAATAGTAACCAAAAGTGCGTTTACTGCTTGCGTCCTCAACAACCACTTCTTTGGTGACGTCTTTTTTTTCTTTACCTCTCTCCTCTGCCTCTGCTTTTTGTAAGTAGGAATTTTCCGGGACCAGAATCCTTAAATAATTTTTGTAGGTCCCTCCCGGCCAATCATTAGTTTCTCCTTTATGAAAGAATGTAATTTTTAAATTTGCCTGAAGCCTGCCCTCCCGATTTGTATTTGAGACCTCGTAATCAACGGTTTTGCTAACGAAATAATTGGCCTTGTTTGCCCCAAGATTGGCTTCCACCAAGTAAAGATAATCACCGTTGGTTTTTTCTACTGAGCCGTCCCAACCATTTTCCGCGAAAACTCCTCGGATGATTGAGGGTGGAAAATATACAGCTAAACTTTTGGCGACGAATCCTTCTGAAAGTACACCTACAAGCTTTCCCGTTTCAGCATTTGGAAGGGAGAAAATTTTATCCATTAGCATTTTCGATAGGCTCCCAAGGAAATTTTTCTTTTGGGGAGAACCCTCATAATAATTGGCTTCGCTATGATACTGCGCTCGTTCAAATAAGTTTTTCTCATCAACTACTTCATTATAATCGGTAAGATACAACGGCCCGGTTACTTTTAAGAGTTCTTTAACAAAGTCAAGGGTAATAAAAGCAACTCCATCAACGGTCTCTCCGGTTGCTCTTAGGTAAAGATTCTTGATTACCTCCGCGCTTTTTGGAAAATCGGGATTCCAGTTGGCATCCCGAATAAGAAGTTTATCTTGTTTTAAGTATTTTGAAATTTGTTCGGGTGGAGTTTGATAAAGTTTCCTCTCCAGCAAAAGGCCGTCGACATTGTAAACGTCATCAATCTTTAAGTTTTCAATTTGGCCTTCTTTAAAATCAATTAAGGCAAAAGATCCTATGAATCCGCCGTTTGGTCTAATTTCGTTGGGATTTTCAAAAAGGACGAGATACTTTTGACTACCTCGATAACCCAAAACTTCCGGAAGAGATTTAACAATTTTCCCCAATCGATCAAGACTCTTGATATCTTTGGCTTCCTCAATTTTTTCTTTTAATTTCTGATTCACGAGCGGGATTTTGATCTTTTCTATCTCAACTTTATCCATTTCCGAAGAGGCAAGGTAAAATTGGTTTACGGCCGTTTCTATTTTCCTTCCGGCGCTTAAGAAACTTTTCTCCTCCATTTTATCGGATGACGCGGGGAATTTCGGCATTGCTTTTGAGAGCAGATTTTCTGCTTTGGCTAAACTTTCCGCGGCGGAGGCATAGTGTTTACCCGAAAGAAGCAGATTATATAAAGCGCCTTCGCTTCCAACCCGTCCGGTAAGTTTGAGTAAAGGATAAACAAATCTAAGTTTGCCCATACCGGCGTTAAAGTTATTTTCCGCTGCCGTGGCTGATTTTTGGGCTTTTACGGTTTCTAAGGACGCGATTTGATTTTTGGCGTTAACCAGATTTTTTGCTCCAAGATACACATTTACTCCAAAGCTGACAAAAGGAACGGAGAAAATAAGTATTCCTCCTAATATCGCAAGGGGGATGAAAGCAAGTTTTGACATTTTTCTCTTTGGCTTTTTGGGCAACACACTGGCTTGAATTTTCTCTGCTGGTCTTGACGGTCTCAAGCTCTCCGGAATAATCTCGGTGATTTTCTCAACTCCTTCAACCAGGGAATTTTCTAAAGATCTGACTTTTTGCGGGAGTTTCGGAAAGTTATAATTGAACGATTCTAGAGTTTTTCGGATGCCTTCTTCCAACTTAGTTTCCGGTTTCCAATTAAGGGTTTTTAGACTATCTTCATCGGTTATTTGAAGGGAAGGAAAAGCAAGTTTCGTTTGGGCGGGCATAAAAACCACCTGTGATTTTGCGGGGGCGAATTTTTTGGTAAGATAGGCGAGCTCGAGGGCAGTGATCGGTTCAGTTGGGGTGATTGGGTAAATCTTTCCTTCGGTGCCTTTTCCAAACATTGCCTTAATCAGGCCCTCGACCGCGTCTTCGATATAAACATAATATTCTTTATCCAAACCGTCCCCATAAATCTTTAAGTCCTCGCCCTTCGTGAGCTCATCCAAAAGATGACCCAGATTCCCAGAAGATTTAAAATCCATTCTCGGGCCGTACATCTCGGGAAGTCTGGCGATTCTCGCGTTTAGATTTTCCTTTTTGAAATATTCCCAGACCAAGGATTCCGAGAATCTTTTTGCCTCAAGATGGGAAAATTTTTTCTCTTCGTATTCGGAAGGACCAAAGTAATGCTCAAGATCATATGAAGAGAGAATTCCCTGGTAAACATCAATGGTTGAGGAGAGTAGAAATTTTGCTTTCGAACTAACCGCCAAATCCAGCAGAGCTTTTGTTCCCAGGGAATTAGTCAGAAGGGAGTCAAGAGAAGCTTGTTGATTTCCAAACTGATAGGATTCCAAGGCGGCGAGATGAAAAATATAGTCAACCGATTTTAAATTTACCGGAAGCCCCTTATTTAAATCGTGCTCAATTAGGGTAAACTTCTTTTCTGTAAGAAGATCGTTAATATAGGCAACTTTTCCTTGGGAAAGATTATCAAGAACGATCACCCGCGCTTTTTTATCAAGTAGCTTCCTGGCCAAATGACTTCCCAAAAAACCGGCGCCGCCGGCGATTAAAATGGTCGGGTAAAGGGCGGATTTTTCTATTTCCGGGCAGTTATTTTGGGCGGGCATTTTTTTGAAAACTAAAAAATCTTGATTCATTATAATTTTAATTCTTGATTTCAGCAAGGCTCCCTGTTTTTTAGTATAATCCCTCTAATTATTATGGAAATCACCGACATTTTTAAAATTATACAAAAGAGGTTTTTGTTGATTATCCTTGCTGGAGTTTTTGGCGGATTATTAGGGCTAATTGTGGCAAAAATCACTCCGGTAAAATATATCGCTTCCGCCACAATTTCTGTTTCAAAAAGGCTTGAGCCGGCCACCGATGGGTCGTTCTCTTATGAAGGTTTTTACGCCTCTCAAACCGCCGATAAATTCTCAGAAACGGTTTTTGGGATTTTAAAAAGTGAATCTCTGGCCGCCTCCGTTCTTTCTAATCTAAGTTACCCAATCACTCATGAAACTCTTAAGAATTTCATGGGGGCTTTATTTGTTCGCAAGGCGGCTCCCTCACTTCTTTATGTTGAAGTTACGGAAACCTCAAGGGGTGGGGCGGAAAAATTGGGAAGGAGTTTACTCGCGGCAATGGAAGAAGAGGTTTCAAAAATCTCAACCGAAGGCAACCTTTTGGTTAAAGTTTCGGTGATTGGCAACGGGCTAGTGGTGAAAGAGGAAGCACCTAACCCTGTTTTATTTGTGATATTGGGTGCGATGGTTGGGTTTGTTGTGACCGTTACGAAAATCGTATTATGGAAAATCTGACGATCTATTCTGATGGAGGTTCTCGTGGCAATCCCGGTCCGGCGGGGATTGGTTTTGTGATTAAAGACGAAAGTGGAAAGATTGCTAAAGAGGGAAAGAAATTTCTTGGGGAAAAGACGAACAACGAGGCGGAATATATTGCTTTAGGACTGGCTTTAAAAAGCGCGCTGGAATTAAAGGTTAAAAAGGTTACCTGCTTTTTGGATTCAGAGTTGGTGGTTAAGCAACTTAATGGAATTTACCGCGTTAAAGAGCCCCGCCTTGCCCCGCTTTTTTCCAAAGTTAAAGAAACTGCCTCTGGTTTTGACGCCGTCACTTACAAAAATATCCCAAGGGAGAGAAATAAAGAAGCGGACAAACTGGTAAATGAAGCGCTTGATGAAAATGGCAAATGATAAAAACGAACTCCAAAAATCGATTTTAAAAACCCTCGCTTACGCTGAAATTTTTGATTTTCCCTTAACTTCGGAAGAAACTCATAGGTTTTTGATTTCTGGTTTTTCTTGCTCTCCTGAAGAAATTCAGAGGAATTTGAGGGATATGAGGGATATGGGGGAGTTGGGGGAGAAAGAAGGCTACTATTTTCTGGAGGGGAAAGAGGAAGAAATAGAAGAAAGAAAGAAAAGAGAAATTTATTCCAAAGAAAAGCTAGAAAAAGCGAAAAAGATTACCAAATACCTCAAATCAATCCCTTTTGTAAAACTTATCGCGGTTACCGGAAGTCTTGCGGTTAAAAACGCAAAAGAGGAAGATGATGTTGATATTTTAATTGTTACTTCTGCGGGAAGGCTTTGGTTGACCCGTTTACTCGTAACTACCTTTTTGGTTCTAACTAATAACTATCGTCGCCAGAAAAATATCAAAAACAAAATTTGTCCGAATATGTATTTGGATCTAAATAATCTTTTGGTTGAGCCTGCTTTTCAAAATCTTTTTACTGCCCACGAAGTTGCCCAGATAGCACCGATTTTAAACAAAGAAAAGACTTATGAACGTTTTATTTATGAAAATCGTTGGGTAAAGAAATACATGGGGAATATGAGGTGGTTTGGGGGATATGAGGGGGAAGAAGAGAAGAAGAGAAATGCTTTTTGGGATACGCTAGAGAAACTAGCTTTTCGTTTTCAATATAATTTAATGAAAAAAAAGATGACTAAAGAAGTGGTGGGAGAGGGGTTTGCTAGATTTCATCCGGGAGACGTCAGCCTAAAGGTGCTCTCCGAATTTGCTATAAGGTGTAAGAAGTGGCGAGAGGAAGGAGAGGGGTGAGGATTACATATCCATTCCCATTCCGGCGCCTCCGCCCATCGGCATTTCCTTTTTCTCTTCTGGACTATCGGCAACTAAAGCTTCAGTCGTTAGAATCATTGTTGCCACGGAAACGGCGTTTTGAAGAGCGGAACGGGCTACTTTTGCCGGATCGATAATTCCTTTTTGGACCATATCGGAAAATTCCATATCGTTAACATCAAAGCCGATGTTATCCTCTTTTTGCTCAAGTTCCCTAATGATCCAACCAGAATCCACCCCCGCGTTTTCGACAATTTTCCTAACTGGCCGTTCCAACGCCTTTTCCAGGATATTGGCGCCGACTTTCTCGTCACCCTCGAGTTTTAGTTTTCCTAACGCTCGTCTCGCTTTTAACAAAGCCACTCCGCCACCGGGGACAATTCCTTCCTCAATTCCTGCTTTTGTCGCGTTAACCGCGTCCTCAACCCGAGCCTTTTTCTCTTTAAGTTCCACCTCTGTCGCTGCCCCGACGCTAATGACCGCCACACCACCGGTGAGTTTGGCCAGTCTTTCTTGAAGTTTTTCTTTGTCAAAATCGGAATCTGAGCTATCAATCTCGCTTCTGATTTGAGCCACTCTAGCTTCAATTGCGTTTTTGCTACCTTTTCCGCCGATGATAACCGCGTCGTCTTTTGTAGCAACCACTTTCTCGGCGCTTCCGAGGTCTTCAACGGTCGCCGAATCAAGCTTTCGCCCAAGCTCCTCGGAAACGACCTTTGCCCCAGTTAAAGTAGCGATATCAGTTAACATCTCTTTTCGGCGGTCTCCAAATCCCGGGGCTTTAATCGCTAGGGCGTTAAAGGTGCCTCGAAGTTTGTTGACGACTAAAGTGGCCAACGCTTCTCCCTCGACTTCATCGGCAATGATGACCAAGTTCTTGGTCGTTTTAACTAAGTTTTCTAATAGGGGAAGAATGTCTTGAATGGAAGCGATTTTCTGATCGGTAATAAGAATTTTTGGATCCTCGATCGCCGCTTCCATTCGGGAAGTATCGGTAATGAAGTAGGCGGAAGCGTAGCCTTTGTCAAGCATCATTCCTTCCTTGTACGCCACTTCCATTTTTAAGCCCTTGCCTTCTTCAACGGTGATTACGCCTGTGTCGCCAACTTTCTCAAGGGCATCCGCGATCATATTGCCGATTTCGGCATCCGCCGCGGAGATGGTCGCGATTTGGGCGCGTTCTTCCTTGGTGTGAATTTCTTTGGCGATTTTTTTAATTTCGGAAACGACCGCTTCCGTTCCCTTTTCCAAGCCTCTTTTAATGACCATTGGATTGGCACCGGCGGTAACATTTTTGATGCCTTCGTTAACAATTGCTTGGGCCAAAAGAGTGGCCGTAGTTGTCCCGTCGCCCGCCACGTCACTAGTTTTGCTGGCGGCTTCTTGGACCAGTTGGGCACCCATATTTTCAAACGGGTCGGCCAGTTCGATCTCTTTGGCAACAGTGACGCCGTCGTGAGTGATTGCGGGCGCGCCATATTTCTTGCTTAAGCCGACATTACGACCTTTTGGACCAAGGGTGGTAGTTACCGCATCGGCTAATTTATCAACCCCTGCTTTTAATTTTTTTCTTGCCTCATCGGCGTAAATAAGTTGTTTTGACATATTGTTTTATTGAACTATCGCAAGGACATCGGATTCGGAAACTAACTTTAATTCCTTCCCATCAACCTTAATCTCGTCTCCGCCCCACTTCTTGAAAATGACTAAATCTCCGACTTTTACTCCCATTGGAACAAGCTTTCCGTTCTCATCTTTTTTACCTTCACCGACGGCCAAAACGAGCCCTCTTTGGGGTTTTTCTTTGGCAGAATCAGGGATAAAAATCCCAGAAGATGTTTTTTCTTGGACTTCCTTCTCCGGCTCTATCAATAAATTGTCGAATAAGGGTTTAATATTCATAGATTACCTCCTTTAAATTTCAACATCCTGGTTTATAGCAGATGAATACACCCAGTGTCAATTCCTCTTCCAGGTCGGACCTGGCAAAGAATATAATTTCTTGCCTGACCAGGTCCGACCTGGTTAAGCTTTTGCCTATTGACCAATAAATCAATAGAGGGTTATTCTTAAAAAGAGATGAAAAAAGTACCAGTTTTCCTTCTTCTTTTTGTTATATCCTTCCTCGCCGCGGGTGTTCTCTCGGGGATTAAAGGACCCTCTCCCAAAAGTCTTTTTAGAAAACTTTCGGAAAGGAACCCGCCTGCTGAAGCCATCCGAGAGCCAGAAACCCCGGATGTTTTGACGGCAGCGGTCGTAAACGGAACCTACGTCCCAATTTTAATGTATCATTATGTTTCTCCCGACGGGGTGGCTTCTGGGAGGGAGGGGTTAAATGTTACCCCTGAAAATTTTGACGCTCAGATGGGTTATCTTAAATCAAATGGTTATGAGACAACAACTCTTGATATGTTAGCCTCAAATTTTGCTTCCGGTACTCCACTTCCTGCAAAAAGAGTGATTATTACCTTTGATGATGGGTACTCGGATTTTTATTGGAATGCTTTTCCTATCCTTCGGAAGTACGGCTACCAAGCCCATGTTTTTATGATTACCGGAAGGTTAGGAGTTCCAGGATATTTGGATGTTGAGAAAATTAAGGAATTAAATAATAGTGGGCTGGTCCATTTTGGCTCTCATGGGGTTGATCATATCTCGGTTGCTTCCCTCTCCGGGAACGCTCTTAATTTTCAATTAACCGAAAGTAAAAAAGTGATCGAACAAGCTCTTGGGAAGACAATTGTTTGGTTTTGCTATCCCTATGGAACTTTTAATGGAAATAGCGTTAGCGCGGTTAAATCGGCCGGTTATCAGGGGGCGGTTTCTAC
>CAZQQZ010000008.1:0-5004 GCA_964595755.1 uncultured Candidatus Saccharibacteria bacterium
TCATTAGTAACAAAACCAGTAAATTTAATCGTCTCGCCTGCTAAAGATTTTAAGGCATTTTCTTCTCGCCCCGACCCAACCACCGTCAAAGGAAGTTTTAGTTTATTAAAAGCCTTGATTATCAAATCAACGTTTTTGTAAGCGCAAAGACGGGAAACAGAGAGAAAATAACTGGTCTCATGGGACTTATGTGACTCATATGTCCTGTCCGTCAAATCAACCGGAGGGTTTATAATTACCGGCACGCGATTATAAAATTTACGAATTCTTTTTGCCGTCGTTTCAGAATTGGCAATTAAAACATCCGGCCTTTGAGCGGCGTTAAAATCCCAAATCCTTAGGAAAAAATCAATCGGTCCTAAAAGTATTTTCCAATACCATTTGGATCTTTTATCCGAGGTTTCGGTTGGTAGATGATAAAGAAATCTCGCCGGGGTGTGAATGTAAGCCAGATGAATTTGCCCCGGGCGAGTAAGCACCCCTTTTGCAAGAAATGTGCTTGAAGAAACAATTAAATCAAACTCGCGTAAATCAAAATTCTCGATTGCCAAAGGGTAAAGAAAGGTAAAATATTTATAAACTTTTGAAACCAATGGAATTTTAGTCATTCCCGGGACCCGAACATCCCAATTTTTTAAATCCGGCCAATTCTTGAGTAACTTTTTGTTATAGACCGCCGTAAAAACGGGCGCCTTGGGCCACATTTCGTGAAAGGCCTCAAGCACCTTTTCGCCTCCGCCATATTCAACTAAAAAATCATGAACCAAGGCAATTTTCATACAGATTTATGATTACTGATTTATGATTTAAGAATTAAAATCATCAATTCATAAATCGTAAATCTTAAATCTAAACTGTTAATCTATGTCAAAATAACGATATTTGATCGGACGAAGCCGTCATCCCTTTAACTGTAGGCTCTTTCCCAACTAACCTTCTCGCAAGTGACTTAAATCCTAGCTCCTTGATTTTCTCGGCCGCGTGAACTTTGTCCACCTCCCTAAACCGGCATTTTTCCAGAGAGAAATCAATCGGCGCGTCCTCTCGGATCGTCGCTAGATATCTGGACATAGTAGCATCTTCTTTTCCTTCCGCCAAAAGACCAGCGGTTTTTTTATCTAGCAAACTAATATTTTTGTATATTTCTTCAAGGGAACCGAACTGTCGTACCAACTCGGTCGCTTTTTTTTCCCCAATCCCAAAAACCCCCGGAATGTTATCGGAAGGATCTCCTCTTAAAGCCTTAAAATCAACCATCTGTTTTGGCTTAAAGCCATATTTCTTTTCCACAAGTTCGGGGGTAAAAGTCGCATCGGGCCGATCTTTTCCTTTTGCCGGCATAAAAACAGAGGTGTCTTCATCGACAAGTTGCAACATATCCTGATCGTTCGTTACAACGACCGTTTGAAGCTTGAAGTTCGAAGCTTGAAGATTATTTCCCAACTCCTGCTTCACGCTTCTAGCTTCTAGCTGTTTCTGAGCAATTGTCCCTATAATGTCGTCCGCCTCAAATCCGGGAAAGAACAAATAGGGAATTTCAAACGCTTCCAATACCTCTTTGACAATAGGAATTTGCTCGGCAAAAGCTTTATCTTTTTCCAAATCCACTTTACGAGTCGCTTTGTAGGCTTTGAATTCTTCCACCCGAAAGGTCGGCGTCCCGCCCTCCATAGCGACGACAATGTATTCCGGTTTCAATTTATCAAGGAGAGAAATCAACATCAAGGTAAACCCATAAGCGGCATTTATTGACTGCCCTTTTTTATTAGTGAGGGTTTTTGGAATTACGTAATAGGCCCGGTGCAGGAGATCAAACGCGTCAATAATGACAAGTTTTGATTTATTCATTTCCCATCAACTCCTTAAATTCATCTTCATTGATATTTTCTTTCTTCACCAAGGCTTCTGCCACTTTATCAAGCTTGTCTTTATGCTCCCTTAGAATCTTTTGGGACAATTTGTAAGCCTCGTTAATTATTTTTCGAGTCTCCCGATCCGCTTCCGCCAAAAGTTCGTTAGAAATTCCCGAATCGCCAAATTGACGGTTGTACATTTGCTCTTGACCATCAATCGACATGGGCCCTAAAGCGCTCATTCCAAATTCAAAAACCATTCTTCTTGCCAAACCGGTTGCTTGATCTAAATCGGAAGAAGCGCCGATTGTCATTTCGTTAAATATAAGTTCTTCGGCGGCTCTTCCACCCAAAGAAGCGGAAATAAGAGCTAAAATCCTGGATTTTGTTTCGTTCTGCCGTTCATCTTTTGGAGGAAACATTGTAAAGCCAAGGCTTAGACCACGAGCGACAATACTTACTCGATGAACCGGATCCATTTCGGGAAGGAAAAAGGCAACCACCGCGTGACCGGCTTCATGATAAGCCACCATTTTCTTTTCCTCATCCGACTGCATTCTCTTCCTCTCTGGTCCTAGTTTAACTTTGGTCGCCGCTTCTTCTAAATCAATCTCATCAATTTCCGTTTTTCCCATACGGGCTGCAAGAATGGCCGCCTCGTTTAACATATTTTCAATATCCGCTCCGGAAAATCCGACCGTTCTTTTAGCAAGAGCTCCCGTCTTAACTCCTTCCTTAATTGGCTTTCCTCGCATGTGAATTTTTAGAATCGCTTCTCGTTCGGAAACATCTGGTAGCTCAAGCATTACTCGACGATCAAATCTTCCCGGACGCATTAAAGCCGGGTCAAGTAAATCGGGGCGGTTGGTCGCTGCCAAAACGATTACATTAACCCCGGTTTCAAAGCCATCCATTTCTACCAATATTTGATTTAAAGTCTGTTCTCGCTCATCATGCCCGCCCACAAAGCCCATCCCACGTTGACGACCAATTGATTCGAGCTCATCTATAAAAATGAGGGACGGGGCGCTTTTTTTAGCGCTATCAAAGAGGTCTCTTACTCTGCTGTTATGCAACAAAACTGGCTTTTCTCCCCCAAAGAAAGCTTCATTCTCACAACCACACAAATCGTAGACATAGCCATCGTAAGGCTTTCTAACAATCTCCTTAATGATGGGACGTTTAATTTCGCAGAAAGATTTTTCTCCTAAAAACGGGTTGCTTGTTTTTCCTATAATTAGACTCCAATATTTTCCACCAGCCACAGGCTTGCCCTTTATAATTCTACCTTCCTTGTTTTCACCTTCCTTAATACCAACGCCAATTCCGTGCATACAACAAAGCCAAGCAAGCTCTTTTATTAACTGATGACTAACAGAAGTCATTGAAAGCTTACTGGATTTTGTCACATAACCGTCTCCTTCAGAAAAACCTTTAAGATAGGCAAGGAAATACTCTTTCGGTAAATCCCAAATGAAATCGGGAACATGCTTGTTATGGCAACCGTTTCCACAATACCGAGTGAAAAAGCGTCCGAGGTGATGGGAATAATATTTTATACGAATTGAATTACTTTCTGTCTTTTCAATCACCGGCTCAAGATTGAAAACCTTCCTCATTAACTGCGTGCAATCGAAAATTAACTCATTCTCATGAGCGCCAAATGTGAATTCCAAACTCCCTGTTCCCCGTCCTTCGGCGGTGTAGTATCCAAAAAGTTTCATTAGGTTAGGCGTAACCTTAACTGACTCAGGAAGATTAAGCTTTACAAGCTTGCGACTTAAAGACTGAGGGTCATAAACCCCTCTTTGCCAGTTGCTAATTGTCATCTGACATACACCTATATCCTTCGCGATCTCGCTTTGACTAAGCACTCCGCGATTGGCCATAGCGAACTCATAATCGTTTTTAATCTTCGTGGCCTCTCCCCAAAAATCTAGAGCAATGTTAACTTCTTCGGGAAAAACGTGGGCTTTTATCTCATGTCTACTTCCAAACTCACGGGAATATTCCTTCCGAACATTCATCGGAAGGCTTGCTAAAATCTCACCGGTCCTAAGATCAGCTACCTTCTTAGCGACCAGTCCCCCACATTCGCGCACAAAAACAGAGTGGTCGCCCGTAGCGCGAACCACACCGCCAAGATAATAGATTTCGTAAATTTCTCCTACTTTGTGGCGAAAAACTGCCTTAACTTTTTTCCAGGCGCTTTTTTCAAATGTTGGCCTTTTGTTGCCTTTGGACCCCCAAAAGCCAGTCGTTCTCTTTTCAAAGCCCAACGTCTCCAAACCATCCGCCGCAACGGGAAGTTTTGTGTCAGTACCTTCATAGTAAGAATCCACAACCGCGGATATCGGAGTCAATTTAGCAAGGCCATCTTTTTTCACCAAAATTGGTGTGTCTCCTGTAACTGAAGCCCCCACTCCCACGAGCATTTCCATAAATTCGCTTCCGGCCATACTTAAGAAAGCCACCCCCGCTTCGTTGGCGATTGCTTTGGCTAACATTGTTTTACCGACCCCCGGAGGCCCAACCAATAAAACTCCCCTTGGAATACGGGCGCCCAATTTTTCGTACTTTCCTGGATTTTTCAAAAAGTCGACTACTTCGGTTAATTCCCTTTTAGCTTCTTCCACTCCGGCAATATCGGAAAACATTACCGGTTTCCGCTGGCCTTTTACAAAAAGCCTGGCGCCCGATTTACCAAAAGAAAAAATTTGCGACCCCGCCCCTTTAGCTTGACGAAAAAGGAAAAGAAGAACCACCCCAGTAATTAAAATTGGGGCGAGATTAAAAAATATATCTGACCAGGGAAGGGCTTCCTTAACGGTAATTCCCTCGGAAATTTTACTAGGATCAATTTTTTGCTCCGCTAAAAGTTCCGAAAAAGTCTGAGGGCCTTCTTTGAGGGAAAAATATGGAAGGTCGCCTTCTTTTGGGTAAATGGTTAGGTTATCTCCCAAAACCTCAATCCGCTTAACTTTATCTTCTTGGATTTGGGATAAAACCTCACTGATCGGTTTTCTCTCCTCTTCCATAAAGATATTTCCTAGAATAGAAAAAAGCAACCAGCTAGTCAACAGCAAGGCAAAAAATGCCAAAAGGCCTTTGGTAAATCCATTTTGTTTTTCTTTTTTAGGTTTCTGCATAG
>CAZQQZ010000008.1:5104-24386 GCA_964595755.1 uncultured Candidatus Saccharibacteria bacterium
GTGGTAGCAGGGATGGGAATCGAACCCATGACCTCCGGTTTATGAATCCGGGGCTCTAGCCAACTGAGCTACCCTGCCGCAAAAAGATCTTGTTGAGCGCGAGCCTGAAGGCGAAGCGCGAAACTAGAGATTTTTAGCGCCACGTTATCGCCACAGGCGATTTACGTGGCAAAGATCAGCACCGTAAGTCCGATTTCATCGGACAACGGTGTCAAGTAGTGGCACAGCCACGTTTAGCTTGGTGATAATGGACTCGCAACGCACCGTAATATCCTTCGCTTCGCTCAGGATACACGGTGTCACGTAATCTCTAAGCTCTTCTCCGAGTATACTCGGAGAAATCGCCAAGATATTACGTGGTTGCGGGTCCGGGGACCCGCCCCCCGGTTAAGTGGGATTATGAGCCCCACGAGATACTACACCTCCCACCCGCGAGATAGATATTACCATAGTTTCCCCTCTAACCACAACGCGTTAAGGACGCTTAAAACTAATGTACAAAATTATCCGCGATCGCGGATAAAAATGTACATTGTTGTTATGAGGAAAAACAACAATCTATTATTTTAGTACCGTAAACTTTACTACAATACTAATTTTTTATTTACCAAAAAAGATTACTTATTCGATTAAGTAATCCCAACTTTCTCCCTTTTAGACCGTATAAGAGCCATTCTACACCGGACGGGTGTAGAATAGCGTAATAGCAAACAAAAAAGCCCTATTGGGGCTTTTTTTGCTGATCGCCGATTTATTAACAAACCTTAAAAACCAGTCGTTGCCGACCACTTTTCTTGATTTGCAAAGAGCAAATCGTGCATCTCGAAATACTTCCCTTGCTCACCGGCGCAATTTGCGATAACAGCTGCTCGCAAAGCATTATTATGGAAAGGCAAGGGAAAATCCCTAAATACATAGCGAATTTTTCCGGCGTAACCCTTCTTTATCTGAGAATAAGCCTCATCCACATAACTCTTGCAATACGGGCATTGATACTCCGAAAATTCAATTATCGTTATCGGTGCGTCTTCCGGTCCCCAAGAAGGATCATCGTCCACAGAAATATCAAATCTTTGCGTTCCGGCAGGTTCCGCGGCGCCCCCTTCTATCGAAAGCTCCTCGTCAATCACTTTCTTAAACTCACTAAATGGCTGTGCGCCAACTAATCGGCAACCGTTTATAAAGATGGTCGGGGTACCCGAAACAAGGGGCTCTTGTTGGGTCGGATCAGTTTCGCCGGCAGCCAAAACCTGACCGTCAGCAATATCTGCGTCTATCTCTTTCGCAATTTCTTCATCACTAAGACAAGCGGAAAACTTATCAATATCAAGACCTAAACTCTCCGCAAGACCAACCGCCGTTACCGTTTCGGCTCCCGCTACTTCCGGCGCCGTTGAGCCACCCACATCCGCCCTTTCGGACTTGGCCGCGCCAGATGTTCCATTTTTCTTCCCTCCCATATAAACCGCTCCGGCGATCAAAAAACCCGCCAATAAAATAGAGACCGGCACCAAGTACAAAATATTTTCCGAAGAGCGTTTTTCTGCCTCTGCCATAAGTTTTTTGCCTTTTACCTCTTCCGCCAAAAATCACTGAGCAATTTTTGGAGGAAAAAGTTTGCGGAAATTAAATACAAAAAAGCCAAGTGATGCGCCAATTAAACCTAAAGAGAAAAGAGATGCCACCGCCACACCCCCAACTTTCCAATTGTTAAGCCTTAAACCCTCAAGAAGGAATCTTCCAACTCCGTACAGCAATAAATACAGGAAAAACAAGCTCCCGTCAACTCGGCGAAACTTTTTCTCAAGGAAAAGAAGCAAAAAGAGAACCAACAAAGAATAAGCTGACTCATAAAAAAACAGCGGGTGGAACTTTTCCTGATTAAGATAATTCTGCGGACGCTGTAAATACGGAATGTAAATTCCCCAAGGGAGATTTGTGGGGCTTCCAAAAAGTTCGCGATTAAAGTAATTCCCAAATCTCCCAATCGCTTGGGCAAGGGGAATCGCTGGCGTCAGAAGGTCAAGGTAGCGCGCAAAGTTTATTTTCTTTTTAAAGACTAAAAGGCCAAGAAAAAGTCCGGCAAGTCCTCCAAGAAGCGCCCCAAAAATCCCCATCCCTCCATCCCAAACCGCAAACATTAATCCGGGGTTCTCTCGGTAAAATTCAAAATAATTTACTAGATGATAGATTCTCGCGCCAAAAATCCCAAAAGGAATTACCCAAAGGGAAAGTCGCCAGAGTTCTTCCGGATCCTCTTTGACTTTACGGAAACGTCTTTCAGTCAAAAAAAGTCCCGCCCAAACGGCAAAAAGCAAAAACATCCCGTAAATTTGAAAATTTAGAGGACCAACTCGAAAACTTGAAATCATTTGTATTTTCTGGGCAGGAAAAGCAAAACTTAAACCACGGAAAGAAGAGACGCCACAAAAACCAACCCCAAAACAATGAAGTAACCAAGATAAAAGTTTTTCGTGGGGCGCTCCTTAAGCACCAAAAACCAGTCCGATATATCGGACTTTTCCTGATAGTCTCGAAGTTGATAGTAAAAGGACTGAGAAAGGGCGCTTAGGGTAAGGGCGGGGGCGAAAGGATTTATAGTCGTCATGCAAATATAAAGACTTAAAACCGCAAGGATCACTTGAAAAACAGCCGATTTAAGTAAGGTTTTTCCGCCATTTACTGGTTTTTGCTTTTCAAAAAAAGTCAGAGCTCCCTCAAAGTTTCTTTCTTTAATGAGACTTTTAAATTCCAGAGAAAGAGTAGATTTTGGCTCAAATACTAAAAAAGTAAGCAGGCGGTCAACTTCCAAAAGAAAGGTTCCCAATAACGCGCCAAGAAATATAAAAATAATGTAGGGAACTTTTGATTCAAGTCTGGCGGTGATTAAAACCACAGAAAGAGCAAGAGAGAGAAGTAACGGCGATTTGTAAAATTCGAGTAGCTTTTTGATCATTCTTAAAAGTAAATTTACACGAGGCCCAACAAAAATTCAACTCTTAACCAGTTCCCCCAACTCTTTTTCTTTTTTTAGCTTTCGTAACTCTTTAAGTTTCCACATAAATACCCTCGCTCGGGATCTTGGGTTCCCATCAATTGCCGTTTCTAATGCCTTCATAAGAAGACTCCTATCTTCGTTTTTGGAAAGTCGCATATAAATTCCTCGGTGTTTTGGGTCATCTAATTTTCGCATTAGCTCGTATCCAAATGCCTGCCACTCATATTTGGCGTAGCTTCCTTTTCTGGGATCACGATCTCTTAACAATTCTTCAATGCTTTGTGGATTAGCCATACGTAATGTAGTTATAACAAAAAAGCGATCACCTCATGTAACCGCCTTTTTGATAAGACCAAGATAATTTTAAGCCTTCTCGATCTGCTTTTTCGCCATTTCTCCAATGTAAGGAACCATAAACTCTTCATTATTAAACGCCTTATACATCAAGAATACCCAACCAGCAAAAGTTGCCAGCCCGATTAACGGTACAAGAATCATGTTTAAGAAAGGAATAAATCCGATCACAACCTGAATGGCAAATACCGCCACTGTAACCATAATCGACTGCATCGCGTGAAAACGAACAAATTTATTTTCCTTCTCCGTCACCAAAAAGAATATTCCAGTAAGAGCGCCAAAAAAATAAGCTAGAGCCCCGGCAACGTTCTGGTCTAATCCGCTGTGATTTTTTTCCTCCATAATTTAATCACCTCCATCTTTTAATCTTCCTAATATAATACCACTTTCCAAGCTCAATCGCTGATAAATTAAATATCCCTATGGCAATAAGCACAAGCATCTCAAAAAAAGTAAGCGATTTTGTCCCAATAACTCTTTGGAGAAAGGGAAAATATATCGCCAAAAGTAGAAGCATAAATCCAATTATCAAAGAGATATTAAGGTACATATTTTTAAAAACTTCAAAATGCCAAATATTTCTTCGAAGGCTTCTCAAAGAGAGAGCGTAGAACAAAGAGTCAATTCCCAAAGCGGCAAACATAAGTGTTCTAAGATGGGTTGAATCCAATCCCCTCCTAAGAAGGAAAAAGTATAACCCCAAAAGACATAAATCCGTCGTGAGACCGACAATAAAAACAAGCATTTTTACTTCCTTATCGAATAAAGAGTCGTAGATTCTTCTCGGAGGATCTTTCATTACATTTTCCTTTTCCTTCTCAAAAGCCAACGCCATTGCAGGAAAACTGTCTTCTACGAGATTTACCCAAAGAATCTGAACGGCGGTTACGGGTATAGGTATCCCCAACAAAAGACTTCCTCCCACTAAAATTACCTCCGAAAAACTGTCTGTCAGAAGGTAGGTGAGCACCTTTTTGATATTTTCAAAAATATTACGACCTTCTTCGATGGAAGCGACAATGGTAGAAAAATTTGAATCTAGTAGAACCATATCGGCAGTTTCTTTGGCAACTTCTGTCGCCGTTCCGACAACTACCCCGATATCAGCCTGTTTTAAGGCGGGGGCGTCATTAACCCCATCCCCCGTCATCGCAACCACTTCTCCATGACGTCTAAAAGCTTGGACAATCTTCAGTTTTTCCGAAGGAGTCACGCGGGAAAATAGTTTGACGTTTTCAATCTTCGCGTAGAGTTCATCATCAGTCAGACCGTTAAGTTCTTCACCAGAAATCGTCTCTTCATATTCGACGGGGATACCTATTTTGCCCATCACTGATATTGCCGTTTCCCGATAGTCCCCAGTAATAACAACTACTTTAATTCCCGCCCCTTGAGCAAGACGCAAGGCAGAGGCAACTTCCTCGCGAATAGGATCGGAAATTCCCAAAAGCCCAAGAAAAGTAAATCCGGACTCAAGATTCTCGGAAAGTAACTCTTTCATCATTTTTTTCTCGGAACTACGAAGAGAAACGCGACCACTCTTTCTATCCGAGTCAAACCCGCAAAGATCGGCGACTGTTGGAAGTTTGACAATTTTATAAGCGAAACCCAATACCCGCTCACCCTCTTTACTCCAAGTGGTTATCTTCTTTTCCCAAGATTCCTTCTCACTGGCGGAAATTTTGCTCCAACCTAGAAGCTTATCGGGAGCCCCTTTTACAAAAACTATCCCCACTTCCTTTGAATTCCAAGGGTGAAGGGTGGCCATAAACCTTGAAGAGGAGGCGAAAGGAATAACAGAAAATCGAGGAATGCTATCTCGCACTTTTTGCGGATCAAAATTATGATCGTGAAAACAGGAAACTCTTTCCCAAAGCGCCGTCTCCGTCTGATTTAGTAAATCGTTACAAAGCGCTCCGGCATGGGCAAAAAGCATTGTGTCTTTGACATCAACTCGAGTCGCTTCCATTTTTCCTTCCGTAATCGTCCCGGTTTTGTCAACGCAAATAACCGTAACTGAACCAAGTGTCTCCGCGGAAACCAGTTTTCTAACCAAAGCATTCCTCTTGTAAATTTTTTGCATCCCAAGAGCAAGAATTACCGTCACTGTAACCACTAATCCTTCAGGTATGGCCGCTACAGAAAGAGCGACACTAAGGGTAAACATTTCCTTTAGTGGATAGCCCAAAAGAAGCCCGATTCCGAAAATAACTGCACACAAAAGGAGTAATAAACCAGCCAAACTTTTAGAAAAATTTTCAATCTTTGTTTGAAGAGGGGTTTTTCCAGAAGATACCCCATTAATCAATTTTCCGATTTTTCCTACCTCCGTATTTCCCCCAGTTGCGAAAACCAGCGCCACTCCCGTCCCCTCAACTACTTCGGCGCCGGCGAAAACCAAATTCTTTCTTTCTGAAAGGAGCGCCTCTTTTCGGATAATTACAGTAGACTTTTCCACCGGAACCGATTCTCCCGTAAGGGAAGCTTCGTTTATTTTTAGAGAGTGCTCCTCAATTAATCTTGCATCTGCCGGTACCCGAAAACCCGGAGAAAGAAAAATCACATCCCCCGGAACTAGCCAACGAGAATCAATTTCTTGGGTAACCCCATCCCGTTTTACTTTTGCCCTCGGGACGATTAGAGATTTAAGCGCGTCAATTGCGTGACTGGCTTTATATTCCTGAATAAAACCAACGATGGAATTAATAAAAACCGCGATTAAAATTATCAAAGAATCAATAAGATCTTTTAAGAATATTCCGGTAATAAAGGAAGCGGCTAGAAGGACGTATACAAGAGGATTTTTAAACTGGGAAATAAAAAGAAAAGTAGCTTTGGGAGGGCGCTCCTTTGGCAAAACATTTTCTCCGTATAAGTCCAACAAACTTCCGGCGACCTCGGTCGTTAATCCTTTTTCAGAGCTCTTAAACTCTTTATAAAGGTCTGGTAAAGACTTTTGGTACGAGGAAAGGGCGCTTTTTTTGGGCATTGATTTATTCTAACACGATGAGAAAGATCTTTTTAGCGGGAAGATTTTTTATACATCTGGGTAAGCTCAGTGAGAGAAGTCGCTTCTTCGGAAGATTTGTCATCACGAAAATTCACTAAACGGGGAAACCTTAAGGCGAAACCGCGGTCTTGAGAGGGATCGCGCGCGGTATGAAGGGGAGAAAGAGTAATTTCATCCGCTTTAATTTCAACCACAAGTTTAGGTTTGACCCAAACATCAGGGGTAAGCGCCTTTGCCACTAAAACGCCCTTTGGAGCGCTCTCAATTTTAATAAGGTCACATCTTTTTCTGATTTCTACCCACTGCTCATCCGAAAGGCCAGTGCCAATTTTAGCCACCGTAAGAAAGGAATCCGTCGTATCATCGTAAACCCCGACTAAAAAGGCGCCAATTCCAAAATCCGTCCTTTTGCCTCTACCCTTGTAATAACCTAAAACAACAACGTCTAAGGAATCCGCCAAAGAGCCTTCCTCTTCTTCATGTTTATATTTTACCCAAGAAAAACCCCGGGCGCCAACCTCATAAACGCCATCAATTTTCTTAACGACCACTCCCTCAAATCCCTCCTTCCTCGCTTTTTCAAAGAGTTCTTTGAGAGTTTTTGGATCGCTGGTTTTTTCCTCTGGGGCAAGTTTTATGCCGTCCCCAGATGAGATTGTCTTTTCAAGAAGAGCTCGCCTTCTAGAAAACGGAAGATCAATCAGCGTTTCTCCGTTTAGAAACAAAATATCAAAAAGAAAAAGCCGAAGGGGAATTTCTTTCGCTTTCACTAAAACCGAATGCTTTCTCTTTCTTTGAATTGTCTCCTGAAAAGACAGAAGCTTTTGCGTTTTTGGGTCATACCCAATCGCCTCACCATCAAGAATTACCTCGTCCGCTTGAATTTGTTTCTCGGCAAAAGAAATTAAATCGGGAAACATTTCCGTGGTGTCTTCGAGATTTCGGGTGAAGGTTTTTACAAAAAATTCTCTTTTTCCAAAAATCCCAAGATCTCCCTGAATTTCTAGCCTGTTTGACTTTTTTAGGCGACTAAAATGAAGCTGAACTCTTGTTCCATCATATTTAGGTTCGACGATAACCTTCCCCATCTTCTCAATCATCAGTTCCGGAGTGGGAATTCTTTGAGTTAGAGCAGGAAGCACGGGAACGCCGACCTCAAGAGTTAACTTTTTTAACTCGGCTAAACCGCCCTTTTTATAAAGGCAGGCAACCTTACCAATGTCAGGGTGAATGTTGTATCGATACGATATTTTCTCGCTTTCCGACTTATCACCTTTTTTCGACCAAGACAACGCGTCGATCAGAGTTTTATCGGAAAATCCAAGTCTCATTGTCCCAAGGGCAATTCTGACAGTGTAATTAACACTTTCCCGATCCAGTTTATTTAAAAGTTTGGAGAAAAGCAGAACTTTAGTATCTTGAGAGCCGGCGCCGGAAGCACTCGCAAGTTTAAGAAGCGCCTCGTAAACCTCATTAACCGTTACCTCCTCATCACCACCTTTTTTGTCTTTTTGGAAGTGTTCCGCGGTTTTACCAAGATCTCCCTCAACCTTGTATTTATTTTCCACTTCCTCTAAAGGAACATTAAAAGCGGCGGAAATTACCCGAAACATCATTTTCTCGGCAATGGCAAAATCCACCCGGTCAAAATGGGGCCCAAGTTCCCCAAGAAGCAAATAGCAAATTTTATCGATTTCTTCCGCGGAAGATTCGTTAATGAGGTCGGCGAGAATCGCCGCCATTGTCAAGCGGCTGGATGTGTTTTCTAATTTCTCAAAGTAGTCGGATACGCGGGAAAATTTCATAGCGTTTCTCCTATTATACATCTTCCGCTTGTGTTAGAATCACGGTATGCCCCGATTTATAATCCTATCAATTTTTTGTTCAATTATTTCCTTTGGAGCGATAGTTTTTATTATTTCCAAAGTCTATCCTAACAGCATTCTCTCCTTTTTGGCCCTTTTGGTAAGTCTATTTGTTTTCGTCTCCTTCACTTTTTCTTTTGGTTCGTATCTAGGAACCAAGTTAGGGCGTAAGGTCATCAGAAATGAATCTGCGATGTTCAAAAAAGAGCTAAAAAAAGGCTTCCTTATAGCGGGCATCGTATGTCTTATATCAGTGATAAAAATCCTCGTTTCGGGAATGTAAAAAATGTTTGCGCCTGAAGCCAAGTAGTGTAAGATAAGATTCATTATGGACTTCACCCACATTTTCAAAAAATATAAAGGACTATGGATAAGCCCTCTCTCCCGATGAAACGAAAGTTCTCGGCAAAGGGAAAAACGCGAAAATGGCGTTTAAGGAAGCGGAGAAGAAGAGCGCAAAGGTGCCCTACATGTTTAAGGTTCCAACTAAGCTAATTTCTTACGCGAGTTTCAGATATGAAATTTAGTACCGTAGTACAGTTCACGGTACTGATTAAGTAAAATAGAAATCAAAAACCAGGGTCCGTCCCTGCTGAACTGATTTCTATTGTTATTACAATTAAAAACCTCTATAATTTCTCTATGCAAGAGGAAGCAAGTGATCATTACGAAAAACTCGTTCCAGAGAATTCTGAGACATATTTTAACGAGAGTTTTTTCCAAGAAGTTTGGCCAAAACTACTGTGTACAGAAGAAGCGGGCGTCAACTTGACCGGTGTTGAAAACCCACAAAAGCGCGCGGAAGAGATTTACACTGGTTTGGTCCCGTCTTTGGACACTTACATTGAAAAATACTTAATCCCTACCTCAAAAGAAGCCGCGGAAACTGACGAAGCCTTTTTTACAAGGGTTTGTAGCGCTATGTTTACCTTAAATTTTAAAAATAGGGCTAGTAAAGGCTGGCAAGACTGTTGGCCTGCTACTGCTATTGAAGTAGGCAGAACAAACTGCACCTTGGGATCGCTCGTCTTGGCGAGGGCGTTGGAAAACGCGGGTTACAGTAGGAACGAAATGGAGTTTGGCATGCCTGGACCAATTTCGCACGCCGTGGTAATCGCAAAAAGCAAATACATCGACCAGGCTAACAGCGTTGTAGTTGATGTCACAAGAAGTGCCGACATTGACGGGATAAGAACTTACCGAGTGGTCGAAAGCGACGACGTAACTACGATGGAAAAAATCCCATTTAGGCGTATTCCTGTTTGTGCCGTTGAGCAAGGAGTAGCCCCATTGATTTGGAACTTAAGTAGCATGATAAACCGTAATGACGGGTCAGCGAAAGTTTTAACTGAAAGGCTCGGGTTAGATAAATCACGTTCTTATGCAGATTGGGCAAGGGACAATCTTTTATCTAAAAATTGGGAAAATAAAAGAATGGAAAACCAACCTGAATGGGTAAAGGAAAAACAAGAGGTTGCCGTGAGATTTAAACAGTAGCACAGTGGGGTTTCAGCAAGATCCATCCCTGCGACTCAAGATTTCTGATAATATAAAGATATGGACAAGGAAGGTTTACGACAGTTTTTAATTGATTCCAATAAAGCTAACTATTTAGGCGGTTTAGTTGATCAGAGAAAGTAGTGTAACCACAAAACATGGGGAAAAGAGTATTTATAATTCATGGTTGGGAAGGTTATCCTGAGGAAGGATGGAGACCGTGGCTAAAACAAGAACTGGAAAAAAGAGGGTATGATGTTTTTGTTCCAGCCATGCCGGATACAGTACCCCATTATTAGATAAATGGGCCCCTTATCTTGCAAAGATTGTTAAGACTCCCGATGAAAATACATACTTTGTAGGTCATAGCCTAGGTTGCATTACAATCCTTCGTTATCTAGAGGCGTTGAAAGAAGACCAGAAAGTGGGTGGAGCAGTATTAGTAGCTGGTTTTGCCCATGATTTAGAATATGATGGATACAAAGGCGAGCTTTCAAGTTTTTTCAGAACACTCGTTGATTGGGAGAGGATTAAGAAACACTGCCATAAATTCGTCGCTATTCACTCCGATGACGATCCCTGGGTGCAAGTTAAACACAACAAAATCTTCAAAGAAAAATTAAAGGCGGTGAGCAAAATTATGCACCAGATGAAGCACTTTAGTGGTGATGATGGAATAAATGAGCTTCCAATAGCGTTAGAATCTGTTCTCAAAATTAGCCGATGAAATACCGAGGAATAAAAATTATTAAAAAACCCTCTTTCTGCCGATTTATTCCTGGACTGTCATATACCGCACAAGCGATTTATCCTTATATTTTCGTTACGACAGAGATTTTCGAAAATCTTTGTTCGGAAAATCCCAACCCAAGATTTATAGCAATTTTAAAACACGAAAAGAAACATATTGAAAGGCAAAAGAGTCTTGGCCTTGTCAATTTTGGAATAACCTATCTGTTTTCTTCTGAATTCCGTTTTCAAGAAGAGTTATCCGCGACTAGAGAGGAGATGAAGTATCTAAAACAAAATAAATTAGATTTTGATACGGAAAAGAGCGCTAAATTTCTATCCTCATGGCTTTATCTTTGGATGGTGCCATACGAGAAAGCAAAAAGAGAATTAGACAAAATATGGAATTAGGTTGAATAAAAACTCTCCGCACCCGTCGGGTGGGAAATCGCTTAGACACGGTCTAAGGAGGAATAATTGGATTACGTATTCGAATAAGTAATCCTTTACAATTGTGGGAGTAAGCATGTTGCATATTTGTTTAAGATTTGCTACTTTAATCTTATGTTAAGAACAACCAAAACACCTGTTTTCTTTATAGCCACTAAAATCAAAGAAGAACCTGCTGTGGTTAACTTCTATACAAAACAAGGTAAGAAGGTTACTTACAATTCCGTAAAGAAAGAAAAAACAAAAGAGGGTGTGCGTTTTTATGCCACATCTCAAGGAAAAAAGGAATAGTAATCAGCCATGTCTAAGAAGCAAAAAGCCACAGATACGGATTTTCACTTCGGAATTGGGACAATTATTCCATCAACGCAGGAAGCATATCATGATGATTTTGAAGCTACGGTAAGAAAAGCAGAAAAGACAGGGCTTGTTCAATTTAAAGATACTCTTGGAAGGGACCTTGATGCGAGGTTAAAAGGTAATGAGCAATTTCCCTCTAACGGGGAAATTTTTGTTTTTATTGTTCAGTATTTCACTTCCAAAAATGAATATTCGCGGCGCGATATAGACAACATAGCCAAAACTATTCTGGATGTTCTGAAGGGTAAATTTTACAAGGATGATAGTCAGGTAAAAACTCTATTGATTGGGAAAAAAATGGAATGGCGCGTTTCACAGAATTTTGGATACGTTGCGGTTCAGGAACTGCGGCCGGAGCGAGACGTTGACGCCCTTAAAATATCTGGTGTAGAAAAATCAGTTACCCTCTTCCATGAGTTGAAAAGCAAAGGACTGCTTTAGTAACGTAAAGTTGAACAGGGTCCGTCCCTGCAGAAGGTCAACTTAATGCAGAAATAACCAAATCCTTGACAATAACTAAAGATAAGGTCAAAATTCAAAGCATGAACTCAAAACCAAAATTAAGTCCTTTTTCAGATCTAGTTGGAAAAACGATTGATATTTTTACCGGTAACTGGAAATTTCTGATCAAAGTTTCCCTCCTGCTCCTTCTTACAAACGGAGCGATGGCCTCTTTAAACTTTGCCTCCCAGCTTCAGAATTTAACTAGTAGTTCCGAAGATTTGAATTGGAATCTAAATGAAAAAACCACCAAACATATTGTCATGGGAGGAATTCCCATTTTCGGAAATGTGTTAGGAATGCAAAAACAACTTGCAGAAATTGAAGAGACGATCGATCCATACGGGAGGTTTGAAGGACAAGAAGAATTTGGTGCAAGCACTAGTGCAAAAACTAAAGACGAAATTGACAAAGGTAAGTTAGCCGCAATTTTGGGTATTGGAATGATAATTATACTTATAGTTCTCATTCCTCTTATAATCGCGGGTATTATTATCGGTACCTGGGGACAAACCACCGCCCTTGAGGGGGTTATAGCAAAAGTTTGGGGAAGGGAAGTTCGCGCAGGAGATTGCTACAAAAACGGCTTTCGAAAAATTTGGGGATTCATTACTACCGGTTTTTTGTACGGGCTTGTCGTATTTTTTGGCTTTGTCCTCCTCATCATCCCAGGAATCCTCTTCGCCTTCTGGTACTCCCTTGCCCCCTATGTTTTCTTGGTTGAAGGTAAGCGCGGCTTTTCGGCCATGAAAAGAAGCAAAGAAATTATAACCGGAAGAATTCTCGGCTACACTGGAAGAAATATTTTGTTCGCTCTTCTCTCGGGAGTAATCCTCATCCCAATCATGGGGATTCTAGTTGGGCTAACTTCCGCTACAAGCGGGGTTGAAGTTTTCGGGGGGCTTTTGGCTTTCGCTTTAGGGCTTATCACCGTGCTCGCCTCCGGCACGATTTCCATCGCCGGAATGATTTTTAATATGCTAATGATCAAAGAGTTGATCGAGACAACTCCAGAAATGGTTCAGGTCACGGAGGGTGACTCATAAGCGTAATATTCCGAGAAGATAACCGTTTAATTACCCACTTTTTTTAAAAATCAGGCTTCTTTAAAAACTTCTGCTTCAAAGACATAGATTTCTGTGTCTTTATCTTTCCAGCAACTTTCCGGCAAGCCTGCCTTTTGGGAACAAAGTTGATTTAGAAATTCTTCTTTACTCCAACCAGTTTCTGTGGCTACCTGTGGCAAAAACACTCCTCGACGAATTCCTTTTTGAAGCCAAACTCCGTGCTTCCCCAACTCAATTTCGGAAGGGGAGGTAATTTTCCTTTTCGGGGTTAGCAAAGAAATTTCTATCTCTATATCCTTAAGTTCATCTAAAGTTACTTTAGGAAATCGCGGATCGTTAACTCCGGCGGAAACCGCCATCTCAGCAACAGTCTTCCATAAAGGATCTTCTGATTCAATCATTCCAATACAACCGCGGAGATTTCCATTTTTTAAAAGAGTGACAAAAGCGCCCATTTTAGCTTCTGCTATCGGAAAGTTTCTCAAATCTTCTGACGCAAAATCATTTGCCCATAAACGAGTTCCTTTTTCTAGAAATTCTTGTAGCGAAGAACGCGCCAAACGAAGTAGTGCGGTTTTTTCTCCCGAGGAAATTTGACTAGCGCTTTCAAGAAAACCAATCGAAGCATACCCAACAACGCGGGAGTTACTCCCCGTCAAATTTCCAGAATTGGCGTAGCTAAAAAGCTCACCCCTATCCGCGCCGATCATCCGAGCTACCCGAAGTCCAACTTTAATGGCAGATTCCCCACAGGCGCAAGTAACCAAGTTCTCGTACCCCGCCTCCATAATATCTTTTATCCTCTGATCAAGGACCACGGGATCTTTTGAAAGTATGGCAGAAATTACTTCCTTATCTACTTTTTCCGCCACCTCCTCGGTCGAATAGTGGGATAAATCGGAAGAAACGACTAAAACGGTGTTTTCGTCAAAAATTTTGGAAATTTTTTCAGAAAGGGCTTTTTCTAAATCTGAATTAAAAGCGCCAATTAATATGGGAACAATTTTAAAGTTTGCCAGTTGTTCTTGAAGAAAAGGCAACTCCACCTCAAGAGCGTGCTCGTTTTTGTGAAGCACAAAATTGGAAACGATCCCATCCCTGGCGCTAATTAGTTTCCCCGCTTTCTCTTCGTCTACATTAATTATTCCTAAAGGCGTTTCCCAAGCTCCTTTATCGTAAACTGCCGCCCCTTGAAAGTATTCATTGTGAGAACTTCCAAGTATTATTACTGTTTTTGTCTCTTTGGCTATATGAGAAAAGCCTTCTCCCGCGACCGCGCCAGAATATGGGTATCCCGCGTGAGGCACAATTAATACCTTAATTTTGTCCTGACTTTCGGGAAAAGTTTTTAAAAAACCATTAACCAATGTGGAGAGCTCCTTACTTTCCGAGGGGTAGAATGAACCAGGCGCGTAAGGTTTTCTTAAATTCGCGTAACTACTTCTCATCACCTGATGATAGCACGATCAAATTATCAACTTTACCAACTCTCTGATATTTGCTCATAAGAGTTTTGATTTCCGACCAAAGTTTTCTACTCTTATCCACCACAATCAGCCTTGGTTTCTCCGTTTTTAAAACCGTGTTAAGGCTCGTTCTCCCGTCTGGCCAAGATTTTATCTGGTAAAGGGTGGGATACCTTCCAAAAACACCTCTTTTTGTTAGAGTGTAAATCTCCGGAAGGTCCGCCCAGACAAGAATCTCGTCCTCTTTGGATGAGTTATTCTCCACAATTTCCGCCGCTTTATATATTTTTGTAAGAGCTGGATTGTAGTCATAGTAAAAGGTTTCTGTAGATTGTCCCGTCAAAAACCCTGCAAAAAAACACCTGTAATAAGGGACGGTTGGGTAAAAATCAAATCTCTGTGTCGATACAGAAATATATAGAAAAACGATAGTTAGGAGGGAGAATGTTCTTGCTAGGTTCCATTTCTTATCGATTATAAAAGCTAAAATAATTGATACCGGAGGAATTATTTGAATCAAATAATGGGCGTAGGGCCTTGAGGAAATCATCGCCCCGTTTACGGAAAAACCCAACCAAAAGAGGAGAAAAATTGTTCCCTCCCCATCTTGACTTAATCGTTTTCTAAAACGAATTATCACAAAGGTAAAAATCAAAAGGGAAAGCAACTTTAGCGCTAGAAAAAGCCGAGGATTGGTATGGAAAGGAACCCAGGCGGTCGTGTAGGAAAAGTTAAATAGGAAAACCTGATTCAAAAAGTCTATAAACGCCCCTTTCAATAGAAAGTGAACAATGAAAGGCAAAAAAGATAAGAAGCCTCCCGTAACCAACCAAATAAAATCCTTAATCCAACTTTTCTTTCTCATTACCCAAAAAAAGACTACTAGGGCGCCAAAATCGGTGATGGCAGGGGCTTTGAAAAGAATGGCAACTCCATAAAGAAAACCGGTGGCAAGAAGCGCCTTTTTGGAGCTTGCCGAAAGTGCGAGCAGGGCTCCCCAAATAATTGGGGCAATAAAGAAAATCTCTCCATTAATTAAATTTCCCTCGAATGTGGGAATGTTAATCAAAATAGTAAAAATGGATAAAGCGATAAATGCCTTCTTCCGATCTTTTAGAAGTTTCTCCGCAAGGAGAAAGAAGCCAATCTCGGCTAAAATAACAAATATTGCCGTGGCGATCTTTCCCCCCAAAAGCGTTCCCCCAAATAGAGCCATTGTTAGGTAAAGAAGTGGGGGCTTATTGTCGGCGATTTCTTTGTAAAGCACCTCACCGCGTCTTATTCCTTGGGCGACCGATAAAGTAATACTCTCGTCATATTGCCAGTAAGGCTCAAAAAAACTGGGAAGCCGCAAAAACAAAGTGACCAAAAGAAATGGTAAAAAGGGAATAAGTAGTTTGGCAATTTTTTCGAGCATGATTTGATCTTCTTGTGAGGGCAGACTTAGACTTTTTCCGTAACGCGATACTCCATATATTTACCTAACATCAATCTTGTTTGGGCGTCAAGCCCAGGGACAGAGGAAACCAAGAAACTGGCAATTGGAAGAAAAGGCCACTCAAGTAACCTCAAAAGCTGCTTAACCTTTGATGTGTCTTCCGGATTTTTCGGTTGAAGTCTGTGGTTTAAGAAAATTATCACCAACAGGTTCGTCAAGCAGAGAGTTAGAATAAAACTTGAAAGCTTCGGGAGAGTCTGACCGAGAACTGTCTGGGCAAAAACGGGATTCAAAAGCGGTGGGATACTCGCTCCAAAGGCGAGAATAAAAGCGCCCGTCGACCAAATAATATGACTTTCCACGAGTTTGTAAACCCGAGGAATCCTGATGCGCAAAGGAATTTCTTTATGCTTAAAGAAATTGATTATAGCGTAGGGAATATCAACCGCTCCCCAAGCGGTTCTTTTACACTGCTCGTATCTATTTACCATCGTCTTAACATAAGTTGTTGATTCAGCCGCATCTTGGTAAGTAGGCAAAAAGATAGGCTCGACTTCGACCAGCCCTTTTTTGGCAAAAAAGCTTTTTAAAAATAAGTGCCAGTCCTCAGGAATTACGTCTCTATCCCAGTAACCAACTTCATCTAGAAGTCTAAGGCTTAATGAGTAGGTAGAATAATTAAAAACTAAACCCGCGGTATCCTGAAGAGTTGCCAGTTGATTCATATTTCCCACAATGCTAATTATTCTAACGAACCCAGGCACTCGCCATAAATTGTTGAATTGGAAAATCGGAGATTGCCAAATCCTCAAAAATCGGCTCTCGTTTGTAAGAAACTTGTAATTTAGGGCGGCAAAGTAGTTTTTGTCAAAAACCGAATCGACATCGCAACTGGTGATGGTTAAATCGGAAAGAGAAAACCTCCCAGAGTCGACAAATTTTTCTTTAACGATTCTTGTTGCCCAAAATTCGTTGGCCGCTTTCCCAACCACTTCGCCAACTAGATCGGCGGGATGGTATGTGGCAAAAATGTCTCCAAATCTACCCGCATAATCTTTCAGCACCTCCTCTGCCCTTTCTTTAGCGTCAGTGGCCCTTGCCTCCATCGCAATAACTACCGCTAACTGGCTTTTATCTATCGATTGTTTGTCCAAAGACTCTACGCAACGACGGATCATATAAGCAGGCTCCTTGTAACATACAATCACCACCGCGTGCAGGGGCTTTCCCCATTTTTTCAGGTCGCCCGATTCTTCTGAGTATTTATCCATCCAATTAACTTTTGCTAATTCCTTGATTTTTAAAAAACCAACGGTTCCTAGAACCCCAGTAGAAAAAGAGCGGTAGAGCCAGTAAACATCAAAAGCAAGAACAAAATAAGCCACAATTTTTGGGACAAAAAAAGTTCCCCAAAGAGGGAAGAGGATAATCGTCCAGGCGAGCGCTCCCGGCAATATTTCCAAAGCCCGCTGAAATTGCCGGCGGTATTTTTTAAAGAATGGAATAAACATAATCTTAGGCAGAAAGCCCTGTCATTTTACCTTTTCGAGGTCAAATTGTCAAACCCGATAGTGCTAGGACTCGGGGTTCGAGGGAAAAGGGGAGTAGTAGAAAAAACTTTTGGCCCAGCGAATTGCGCTAAGATCTTTTCGGAGGTAAGAGGCAAAAATGAAGATGCGAGAACAGCAATTTCCTGAATTTCTTTTACCAATGTCAAAAGAACATTCTTCGCCTCTTCCTTTTTGGAATAATCTTTAAGGAGAAGCCAAGGCTTTGTTTCACTGAGTAATTGGTCCGCCCCAGAAATCTTATCCTTAATGTTTCTTATCGCCTCCGGGAAATTGTAGTCATTAAGCGGTGAAATGGCGGAAAAGTCAGTTATATCTTCCTTTTTAAAAGAAGGAACAGAAAGGTCAGCGCCTTCGCAAAGCTTCGCCACCCGAGAAATCAAATTCCCCAAACCATTGGCAAGGTCATTATTATAAACTTCCTTAAAGCGCTCATGAGAAAAATCCGAGTCAGTAAACGGAGAAACGGCCGAAAGGAAAAAGTAACGCAAAGGATCAACCCCGTATTGCTTAATTAAATCAAACGGGTCGATTACATTCCCAAGTGACTTACTGATTTTTTGGCCGTTAATGGTGATGTAGCCATGAATAAAAAGCTCTTTCGGTAAGGGCAAGCCCGCGGAAAACAACATTGCCGGCCAATAAAGGGAGTGGAAACGATTGATGCCTTTGCCGATCACATGAACATCCGCCGGCCAAAATTTCTGGTAAAGGCTTTCATCGGAACTGCCATAACCAAGGGCGGTAATGTAATTCGCCAAAGCGTCAAACCAAACATAAATGGTTTGGCTAGGATCGTCGGGAACCGGCACCCCCCAACCCTTGGTCCGATCGCTTGGGCGAGAGACCGAAAAATCGGAAAGCCCCCTTCTAATAAAGTTTATAATTTCGTTCTTCCGTGCTTCTGGAGTAATTTTTAACTCGTCTGAAGAAATTAATTTATCAAGAAAACCTTGATAACCTGAGAGACGAAAAAAATAGTTTTCTTCTTCGACAATATTCGGCTTTTGTTGATGCTCCGGGCAAAGACCGTCAACCAAATCTTCTTCCTCCAAAAAAGCTTCGCAGCCGACGCAATAAAAACCTTGGTAGTTTTTTTTGTAAATATCTTTCTTGCAAGCGCGCCAAAGTTTTTCTACTCCGGGAAAGTGCCTAATTTTATTAGAAGTGCGTATAAAATCATCAAACGAGCAATTTAGATCTTTCCCCAGTTTTTCGAATAAGTCCGAGTTTTCTTTGATAAAATTTTCGGTCGAAACCCCAGCCTTTTCCGCTGCTTGGGCATTTTTAATCGCGTTTTCATCCGCTCCCGTTTGAGCTCTTACCTCCTCACCTAACAAACGGTGGTAACGGGCAAGGGCGTCGGTTTGCACCAACTCCAACGCGAACCCAACGTGTGGCCTCGCGTTTACATACGGAATGGCGGTGGTGATGTAATATTTTTTGTTCAATGTGAAGGGATTATACTTAAAAACAGGAGGCGATGCGAGTGATGCTAATGGACATGCGTATGATGCGAATAATTATTATTTCTTATTCGCGTAATTCGCATTCTTCATTCGCGGTATTCGCATCGATCTTAAAACTTGCTCTTTAACCCTAATTAGAGCTAAAATGGAGGATATGCGAACTATAAGAGAAGTGTTTGGTTTTTTGGGACCAGACAAAAAAATAAAAAATCTGTTTTATGGAAACGCCATTGTCTTGGGTCTGGAGCTTGCTTTCTTGGCATTTTACGCCAACTTTCTTCCCCCAGAAGTCCCCCTTTGGTACACCAAAGTTTGGGGCGAGGGGCAACTTACCAACCCAATTTTCTTGGGGCTTCTTCCTTTTATCACTTTTATAATCATCATTTCCACCCTTATCATTTCCAAATTTTTTATTAAAAGAAACGAGCTTGAAGTGGCCCATTTTGTTTCAATCCTGGGGCTAATCCTTAACGCTTGCTTATTTTTATCCTTATCAAGAATTTTAAA